>JAIOHU010000093.1 GCA_019912845.1 bacterium | reverse complement strand
TCAGGCGTCTCCTCTGGAAATGAAAGAGTTGATCATTACAGACGGTCCTATCCCGGGTATGAAATTCGTTCAGATTCCTGCCGGATCGTTCATGATGGGCTCACCAGAGTCTGAGGAGGGCAGAAATGAAAACGAAGTTTTGCACCAGGTTATAATTAGCGAACCCTTCGAGATAATGACAACACAAGTGACACAGGCTCAATGGGTTGCGTTGATACGTAAGTATCATTCCTTCTTTAGATCATTAGCAAGATCGAATCCATCCTGTCGAAGGGGTGATAACCTGCCAGTTGAGAACGTTTCGTGGAAAGATGTGCAGCAGTTCATCAAAGAATTGAACGTTCAAGAGTCGGGAAAGGAATATCGTTTACCTACAGAAGCAGAGTGGGAGTATGCGTGTCGTGCAGGAACAACGACCCGTTTCAACATAGGGGATACTGAGAGTGACCTAGCTCAGGCAGGATTTTACAAAGCTAATAGTGGTTCATGGACTCATATGGTGGGTCAGCAATCGGCAAACGCCTGGGGGTTGTACGATATGCATGGAAATGTATGGGAATGGTGTAGTGACTGGTACGGTGACTATCCAAGTGGTTCTGTGAAATGTCCGACTGGAGCATCAAATGGCACTGAACGTGTGAGACGAGGCGGTTGCTGGCTCAGCGATGCTCGGTATTGCCGGTCTGCGCTTCGCAACTCCAACACCCCGTCCTACCGCAGCTCTACCATTGGCTTTCGGCTTGTGAGGTTGATATTATAGTAATTATCGCTTTTAATGTCTTTTCCGGTTGATGGAGGTGACTTATTGTCATTAGTCATGAAAGCAACCATAATATTCGCAAAGAAGGTTTTTCGGGTCGTGGTTAACAGGTCAGTGTGATTACCAATCGGAGCCATTACATTTGATTTAATGTTCTTTTTACCTGAAGATTTATTACGGTGCTACGATTCTAAAGCACTAAAGTTCTAAAATTTCCCGCAAGTACCTTCGAGCTTTAGAACTTTAGGACTTTAGTTTATCTGGTAAGACTATCGTGGAATGTAGCAATGTTCTTTCACCGGACACCCTTCGCACCCCCACCCAGGATTTGCCGGGAACGCCTCTGCTTGAATCGCATGGATGATATCCTTGCACATTCTTACGAACTTTTTGTCGGTTTCGCGGGTGACCAGCGTGAATCTCTGGTCGAAAGCAGGGGTCTTTGTTTTCACCAGTGCATCAATTCGCACAAGAACATCACGGTCGTTGGTGGGTACGTTGCAGTTTCGTTCAACGTAGCCGTATGCCCATAACTGGATGTTATTGTGCATTTCGCTGTCGGATGGACGGCGTGCTGCTGTCTTCAGATCAACAACTACTGCATTCCCATGAATATCTTCTTCGATCAGATCAATTCGTCCGCGGAGTGGGACAGGTAAAATTTCACCTGTCTCTTTATCGATTATATCAACTTCGAAAGAATCTTCCACAGACAGAACGAACTGCGGTTGCACTTCAGATGCGAACACTTTCAACAGTTCATGTCCCTGCAACCTAACCGAGTCAGGTTCGTCGGTGTCCAGCGTCTTCCCTTCGATTTCGTTCTTCCAGAATTCATCGAAGAGTGTGCACATGGTCGCTGCATCCATGAACCGATCATTCTGATATTCACGGTAGTAACATTCCACGACTGTGTGGATGGTGGTACCCAGGATAAGTGATATTGGTGTAAATTCCCAGGGAATCTTATCCACATACTGCAGCTTATATTTCTGTGGACACTGCAGGTATGTTTTGATCCGGGATGCAGAGAGATAGGGTAAAGTCGTAGCCATACTGACCTCCTTTCAGCATCCTGCGAAGGATGCGATGATGAAGCTTATCAGAATTACGATACCGAATAGTCCACCCCAGTTCGGTCCTTCGGTATTATCATCTTTGGCTGCACCAAGTAGCCCAGCAAATATTATCACAACAAGTAGAATGATGATGAATTTGAACATGCTTATCCCTTTCAGAAAAATGCCGGTCCCCTTTGTGGAAACCGGCGTGAATGTGTTAGTGAATTCAAATTTGATTTAATTCTGCATCAGGTACTTGATGAGCTGACGGTTTCGATTGTCAGCAGAGTGGGTACGCTGGCGTGTAAGAACATCGGTGAATGCATTCAGGACACCCCAGGCGTTGTCTTCTTCGATTGCCATGTACGTTTCAGCCATCAGAGACTTAGGTGTCTTCAGATCACTGAAAACGCGCTGAATATCATTTCGACGCATTGGTGTTTCAACCAGCTCCTTCAGATTTTCTGATAACGGTTCAAGCTGATCGGCGACATTCATCACCTTGCTGGCTGCAAATTCCATTTCCTGATAGAATTGATCATCCCCAAGATGCTTGAATTTGAAACCACCGAGCATGAAATCAACCATCATTCCATTTGAACAGACCAGACGTTGGGCGTTGAATGCCAGACCAAACAGAGTAGAACCATCGTAGGAGTTAAGCGCATCGAGTGTGATATGCACAAAGTCACCTACACGTGGCATCACTTCCAGGGAGGGTAATACCCACCGTTGACGGTAACGTTTACCATCAAAGATGTGACCACCATCTTCGAAGTGAAGATCAGCGCGTGCCAGAACATCCCGGGCAATCTGATGAACTTCTTCATTGGTTACCAGGGAATAGCTGTTGCTGACTACACCAGCTTCCACCTGCTCACCATCCTGCTCTATCATCACTGCCATACGTGATGTGCTTCTTCCATCCGGTGTGGTTAAGGGTACCGAAGATACCGGTACGAATGGGTCTGAAAACTGCTGAGTACGATTGGACATACTTCACCTCTTGTTTTTTGAACATCAATGAACTACTGACTTGAATTGTTGAACATCAGGATCAGGCGGCTTGCACCATGCTGATTAGATCATCAGCCTGTTCCGGGGTAAGTTGACTGATTGCACAATTGAAGGTATTGTTGGCGAGGGTGATTACATCTTTTTGTGATATCCCAATTTCCTTGGCGGATTGGAATATCTGTGCAATCTGCTGATTTGAAATACGACTACCATCAGAAGAACTACGATTCTGTGGCTGTTCCCGGGATCGGAATCCATTGGTGCTGCGACCATTCCCATTCGCACCTTTTCCATTTCCTGGATGACCTGCGCCATTGCCATTTGATGGCGATGCCTGGGCAGCATCTGAATAGAGATACAATCCAACGCCTGCCATACTGGCGCACTTTTTCAAACAATCCGAAGCCGCCGCTTTCATGTCATCGGCAAGATTTACAATCTCACCACTGTCCCGGTGGCGTGTGACCTTCGATCCGCCGAACTGTTCACGGATGGTATCACCAATCTTCAACCTTCCATGGATGATAACCTCTTCAATCTCTACATCTGTTCTGACCACTGTGAATGACCAGTCGCCCTGAAGGGCTTCATTCAATCGCTGGACAACTGTCGATGCTTCAACATAGTCCAGTGTCTTCCCCTGGCTTCCCTTCCGTTGTTTTACCAGTTGCTGTGGAAAGGGTGCTGCCAGTGCTTCCATACGTTCCTGCATGATAATCTCCTTTGAAATGTGGTTGGTTCAGGCTGTCTCACCCTGTTTC
>JAIOHU010000008.1 GCA_019912845.1 bacterium | reverse complement strand
AGATGGGTGTCGAAAAAGGAACAGAAATCTATCAAGATTTGGAAAGAATTATAAAATCCGCCTCAACTGCTGCTGAATTGAGCAAACAGATGCTGGCATACTCCGGTGGTGGAAAAATTGTTGTTCAAACCCTGGATATCTGTAGTATCATCCGCGAGATGAATTTCATACTGCAATCCTCGCTTTCTAAAAACGTTACGCTTAAATTCGATTGCGAGGAGGATGTCCCTGCGATACGTGCGGATGAGATTCAGATACGACAAGTTTTCATGAATCTTGTGATCAACGCATCTGAGGCGATTGGAACAGAACAGGGAGTGATTTCCATATTTGTAGGATATCGAAATCTTGATGAGGATGATTTAGTTGTATTTCAGATGATCGATGACCTTCAGGTAGGGGATTATGTGTACTGCGAGGTAACTGATACTGGCAGCGGTATTAGCGATGAAGCGATGGACAAGCTCTTTGATCCTTTCTTTACGACTAAAATTACTGGACGCGGTTTGGGCTTATCGGCTGTTCAGGGGATCATGCGTGCGCATAATGGTGCAATCACAGTTGAAAGTAAACAGAATGAGGGAACGAAATTTACTCTCATTCTGCCAGCTACCGATGATAAAGTTGTTAAAAAGACCAAAGAACTGGGAACGTATGGAGACGATATTATGATCGATGGCACCATCATGGTAGTGGATGACGAACCCGGTGTGAGGGAAATTACGAAGCAGATGCTTGAAATGTTGGGTATGACTGTATATACCGCCGAGGATGGAATGAAAGCTTTAGAAATGTATGGAGATAAACGAGAAGAAATTGATGTGATTCTGTTGGATATGACGATGCCGAATCTGAATGGTGAAGAAACTTTTACTCGTCTATACGCAATGGATGCCGAAGTCAAAGTAATCATCGCAAGCGGTTACGCCGAGAATGATATTTCCGACCGATTTAAAGGACGCGCGATTTCAGGTTATTGCCAGAAGCCATTCAGGATAGAAACACTCAAAGAAATGGTGCTTTCCGTGCTGAACAAGGATGAACCCGAATAGCTGGTGAAAAAACGAATTACACCTCCAGACCTTCGTCCCGCCACTCTTTTATAAGATTTTGCAGATAACGTCTACTGATTCCGAGGATTCTCGCTGCTTCACTTCTATTACCGTCTGTCTCATCGAGAATACGAAGTATATGCCGTTTTTCAGCAGCCTTCAGGCTCCTGTTTTCCGGACCTTCATCACCTTCAGCAGATCGAGTAAATACAAGATGGTCAGATTCAATGATCTCGCCCGGACACAAAACAACCGCACGTTGTACTGTACGTTCTAATTCTCGCACATTTCCAGGCCATTTAGACCTGGTAAGGGTGTTCAAAGCCTGTTTGCTGAACCGGGTATTCGGACGACCAGTTTGCTCACAGTATCTTCTAAGGAATTTCTCTGCAATAAGTGGGATATCATCTCTACGTTCTCGAAGAGGTGGAATTTCAATTTCGATACCATTAATTCTGTAATAGAGGTCTTCGCGGAACTCACCCGATTTCACACGTTTTGGAAGATCATGATGTGTCGCTGATATCAGACGAACATTGGAATGTTTTTCCTGCATGGCTCCAACTGGCTTGAAGTTACCGTCCTGGAGAACTCGAAGCAATTTTGCCTGGATACGTGTCGGTATATCAGCTACTTCGTCCAGCATCAGTGTGCCGTCGTTCGCCAGTTCAAGTAAGCCTTGTTTATCACGGTATGCCCCTGTAAATGAACCTTTCACATGCCCGAACAGTTCACTTTCGAGAAGTTCATCGCTAAGATTCCCCGCGAAAAGTGCGAAAAATGCACCTTCTTTACGTGGCCCAGCATTGTGGATTGCCCTTGCAACCAACTCTTTACCCGTACCAGATTCACCCTGGATAAGCACAGGAAGATCTGTCGGAGCGACACGTTCCATCAGCGCGAAGACCTGCTCCATTTTGCGTGACTGACCGATAATCTCTTCAAACGCAAAACGTCCAGCCTGCCTGCGCAACCTGGTGTTTTCATCTTCCAATGCAGCAAAAGCTCGAGCACGATCAAAAGCCTGGGCAGCCAATGAACTGAAAAGAGAAAGTGCGTCCAATGATTGTTCAGTGAAGGTACTCTCGTCAAGACGGCTGTCCAGATATAACGCCCCGATGGTTTCATCACCCAATTTTAGTGGAACCACAGCAATGGAGCGGATATCATGCATAATGATAGATGAGGAACCAGCAAAACGTGGATCTTGACGTGCATCTTCAGCTAGTACAGCCTCTCCACTTTCAATCGCCTCTTTCAATGCTCCCCGGCTGATATCAGTAAGACTGGTCTCTTCGTTCGGATCAAGCTGACGACTCGCGCGAACTTTGAGCTCGCCAGCATCATCACGGATGACCAGAAAGCCACGTTCTGCTCCCAACACCTTGAGGACACCATCCAGGATATTATCAAGGATGACTTCAGGGTCACGATTTGCGCTAAGTTCGCGTCCAATGCCCATGAGGGCAGACAGCAAATATTCGTTGTTTGAAGACTTCATTAATTCTTCCACTGCTCTACTTTCAGTTTATGGTGCTATGGAATTGTATCTCTCACAGAAAAACGAACGAGACGGCTGACACTCTCATTTCCGAGTTTATCCTCAATTGATACGGTCCAGAAATAGGTGCCAAATCCTGCTTCATCCGTCGGCAAATCATATGGCAGTGTCAGGGATGTGGTATCATCAGGTTGACGTGGTTCTTCTGCCGGTAATTCATAACGGCTGTAATAAACTTCATCCTGATGGGACACAACCTGAACCCCGTAGGTGAACGAATAATTTGCCTGGTGCTTGCGCCAGGTTAACACTACCCGTGGATCAACTTCGTCATCAACCCCAGGAAAAAGCGGTTGTGGGACTTCCGTTATGATACGAGTAATCATCTCTTTTTCACTAACGGTCTGGTTACCTAGTTGATCGTGCACAATAACCCGAAACGGTGTACCTACAAATCGGTAAAGCTCAGTTTTCAGGTTTGGTGATTCATAGAGATAGGAACCAGTAGAGTCAAAATCATTCATAAGAAAATGCAGACTGTCTGCAACCTCAAGCAGGACAAAATCAATTCCCTCTGGATCGGATATCCTGGCAGAAGCATGGTAATAGTGTGGATCGAGGTCTTGTGGATGTGTCGCTTTTCGATGGATCGTTCTAATGCAGAAATCTTGAACTTCAGCATTTGAAGTAGATCCCTCTCTGAACTCCGGTGAGTAGTTATCACTCGAAGGGTCGAGTGGATTCTCTCTAGGAGCATTACATCCAATAATGAACAGAAAACATACCAGTGGGAAAAGCCAGTACAAATCAATTTTCTGTTGACGCATTGTGATTCCCGTGTTCACACCCTGAAGTTGTGCTATAGTTTCAACTGTGCAAAACATACACACCAGAATAGAAATCTGCAATAGAGAGAGCTGAAGAAAACTATATTGGACTCATTATTCTTGACTAAATCGCTGAACTCCCGGAGGCAATAAAAAGTTAAATCGTTATAAAATAATAACTAAGAAGACGAATGACCCATCATCGACTAAATTTGCAAGTTTCAGGAATTGGAATTGCGTTACTAATAGAGTAAAAAGAGTATATTGATATTAGATTGATCGAAGAATCCCAAACCAGAATTGAGCAATAAAACATCACCCATTTCTAAATACCATAAATACAGGATTCTAGCATCAATATAATCTTCATAGATTCCCTTGGAGTCAAAGAAAACGCCTAAATCTCATAATTCAATGGAACATGCAAACAGGTGTTGAGGTTTCATAATCTTTATCTTTTGATTTCCCTTGATTTTAATGTGATGGAGGTCAACAAAAATTCAATTCTTGAGTTGACTGAGATATAATTCAATTACGATCTTTAGCAAAACTAAATTAGTCTAATCTAACGTTTGCCGGAGAGTATTGCCACCGGCTTGAAAATGCTTACGGTTTCTATTCGTGGTCACCACAACTTCGAGCACGAATGTACTTGGAGGATACCATGTTCAGTTTGACGAAGAAGGGCACGATGCTCTTGCTTCTTTGCGTTGTCTTGATCCCATTCGGTGTGAACGCTGAGTGGGTACAGTTTGCAATGGATGCCAACCTTGATTCAAAGATTAATCATGTTGGCACTGTAAAGGAACGAATTAATCTTGTCTGGCAGTCTGAAGGTGTTGAGATCGACCAGACAGAAGAGGGAATGATCTTCTCCATGCCTGGCGAAGGTGGGATGTCCCTCGATTTACAACGTCCGGTATATAGCGGTCTGGTTCGGCTCCCCTGGGGAAGATTGGCTGATGTAGAAGTTACCGGAGGTGAGTTTGTCCGTTACGATGCTATTGCTGGCATGAGTGATCCAGCATCTCTGGCTGAAGTACCGCAAGAGATTAAATGGGTAGATCTCGGGGAATCAGCGATTTTTCGTGACCTGACAATTGCTCCTCTAAGTATTCATCCAGTTCAACCCGATGAGAATGGAGCAGAATGGATCGCTACACGTTTGGAGATGACGGTTGTCGTAGATGGTCCGATGCCTGATGTGTCGGCAGAAGCACCGAACCGTCCCATCTCAAGAGATTTTCACAATCTCTACAAAGAGTTAATTGTGAACGATGAATTGGATGATCTGGGAGCACGTCTTGCTGAGACAAAAGGTTCTCTGATGATCGTTGCCCACAATCAATTTGTTCCAAGATTAACCAATTACATCGATTGGAAAAAAGCCAAGGGCTTTAATGTTGTTCTGTATACCTTCGATCAGTCACCTACTGAAGATGGTTTGCGGGAAGAGATTCGTACTCAGTACGCAACTCTTGATCCACCGTTAGAATATGTCCTTCTGGTTGGTGATCATGTTCGTGGTGGAAATACCAGAATCCCTTCATACTTTCGTATTCAAAACCCAAGCGCACCGCAAGAAAATGATGTAACGGACTGGCCGTACGCATTCATTGATGGTGATGATTACATGCCGGAACTGTTTATTGGACGTATGGCGGTAGGTACTGCCTCTGAAGCGTTGAATGCGTCGAGTAGAGTTGTGGCGTATGAAAGTGATCCATTTGGTCCTGGAAATGATCTTCGTTTCAATAAAGCTACGATTGTTGCCGGAAACTATTCAGAGGGTGGCGCAACTCCTTATACACCGGTTGCAACCAGTGAGCTAGTCGCTGAAAAAATGCGTGAAGACTGGGGAATTGCAGAAGTCGATACAATTTATTGGCGAACTCAAACCCCAAATAATCCACCTATTGATCCTTCCATCAATGAAGGCACTATGTTCGTGACCTATCGTGGTTGGGGAAATGCTACAGGTTGGATTCGACCCGAATATTACTCAAATGATGTCAGTTTGCTTGAGAATGGTGGAGTATTGCCAGTTGTTACCAGTTTCGTCTGTAATACAGGTGACTTTGGAAATGCAAACCACAACAAATGTTTTGCGGAGTATTGGATAAGTGCTGGCACTTATGCAGTGCCGACTGGCGCGGTGTCAATGATCGCTCCTTCCGATCTTCACACCAAAACCAAGTACAACAATCCACTGATTATTGGTTTTTACAACGGTATTTATGAAGATAACCTCTTAAATATATCTGCGGCGTTGCTTCGTGCCAAAATGGAAATTTATTGGGGTCATCCAACTGCCCGCGGTGAAGATGATTTGGTAGAATTCTATTTCAGCGTTTACCACGTAATCGGCGACCCGACACTGACCATGTGGCGTAGAACACCGCGTCAATTGGCAGTCGATATTGAAGATACCATTCCACTGGGTCAGGATTATCTGGATGTAACAGTCGCACAGAATGGCAATCCAAAACGTGACGCCTATGTTAATGCAGTTACTGCGGAGGGAGAAATTGTAACTGGACGTTACACCGATGCTTCTGGTTCGGTGAGTATTCCGTTGAGTGGAGTCGCTGCTGGTGAGCTTTCTATTGTTGTAACCAGTGATGATTGTGAACCAATTAGAGAAACAGTAACCGTTCAGCAAATGGAGCAATTCCTGACTGTGAATTCATGGAGTACCACCACTGGAGATATGCAGCAGGGTGAGACGGTCGAGCTGGTGTTCAACGTAGAGAACAGCGGAACTCAGGCTCAGAACGGTGTTACTGTGACACTGACTCACCCGGGTGATGGTATGGTTACCATTGATCCTGCTACTGTTACTATCGGTGATCTTGGAAGCGAAGAGATGGGAGATAATACAGGTCAACCAATCTCTGTTACCTTGAATCAAATGGTACCACAAGGTTGGGAACTTGAATTTCACGCTGAAGTCGAAGGTTCGGCTGGCGGACCATTTACCTCTAAAATCTGGATACCTGTAAATGCGACAGCATTCAGGTATGTCGATTATGAAGTTGCCAACGGTTCATATATGGCTGGTGAATCTGCATCCCTGAATATGACCTTTGAAAATGCAGGTACAGCAGATGTTACAGGTGTAACAGCAACGCTTACCTCCTGGGACGATGCTGTCCAGGTTGAAACTGCGGAAGTTATGCTTGGTGATGTACCCGCAGGTGGAGTGGCAACTACTCAGGTACCATTCGAGGTTCGCGTCGAAGGCGACACGTATAATGGTAGAGTCGTTCGTTTTGATGTTCAATTCAGCAATGATGCTGGTGTAATTGGTGGATGCCCACTCTCGATCGCGCTGGAAGGTGTCCAAAGCACTGATCCACTCGGACCGGATGCATACGGATACTTTGCTTATGACGACACCGATGTAAACTGGGCTGAGGCACCAACATTTGAATGGTTTGATCTGACAAACAATAATGAAGCTGAAGTATATGAAGTCCAGGAAGATGAAAATGTTATTATTAATATTCCATTTGACTTCACCTTCTATGGTTTTTCCTCTAATACTGCGACGGTCAGCTCAAATGGTTGGATGTCGCTTACAGAGGAAGAAAACTATACCAAGTATTATTTCCGTAACTGGCATTTGCCAAGCGGAATTGGTGCCAAATGGTTGATTGCTGGTTTCTGGGATGATTTGAAATCGCCTCAGGGTGAGATTTTTGAGATTCGTACCTCGTACCAGGATGATAAATTTATCGTCGAGTGGTCGAATGCTGTCAGTTCCTGGGGTCATCAAAATCAGGACTACCACTACGCTGAACATGCAATCGTACTGTACGATCCGGCAGTTTATCCTACTGAGTCGGGTGATGGTATCATTGAAATTCATTACAACCGTGCGAACGATGCCGATCAGACAAATAACGGCTGTACAGTTGGTATTGAAAATGGTGCGCATACCATTGGCCTTGAATATACATACGCTTTGACACAACCTGCAGCGGCTGCACCCTTGCAGGATCAGAGGGCAATTCGTTTCACAACAAATGCACCGGACAATTACGAACCGATTGCGCAGGAAGATGATGGAATTATACCGGAAGAGTTTAAGCTATATCCGGCGTTCCCGAATCCATTTAACTCTGCAACAGAACTCAGCTTTGATGTAGGACATGAATCTCACATTAAGCTCGCGGTTTACAATATGCTTGGTCAGGAAATCGCTCGTCTGGTTGATCGTAAAATGGGTCCAGGTCATAAGACTGTTTCCTGGGATGTTCAGGGTTTGGGGCTCTCTTCAGGACTGTTGATGGTTCGTCTTGAAGCTGAAGACTTCAATGCCTGGAGTAAGATGATGTATGTGAAGTAACGGCATACATGATAGTAGAAAGATTTTCAGGAAGTTATAGTGATATTTTTGCGGGACGACTTACACGAGTAAGTTGTCCCGCTTTCTTTTTTTCTCCACGCTGTGTATACTCTATCAGATTGGCAGGAAAAATTAACGTAGACGATACATCCGTATGCTGGAATTTATTCTCTGGACACTACTGGCATTATTCATCCTGATTTTCATCGTTCCCCTGTTTATCCCCTTAATTCTTAGGGTGAACTGGCAAGGTACAGGTGTGCCGGAATGGTCTTTCCATTTTGGTTGGATATTGATTGCACCCGGTGGAAAGGAACAACTCGACCTGTTCATGGAGCGCTCGGGAAAAGTTTTTAAGAAAATATGGATCGTACTTCGTCCTCTCTACCTCCTCATCTCCTATATACTTAAAGGTATTGTACTCCTGCTGGGTGCGATTTTCAAGGCGATTGGATGGACTTTCCGCCTGGTACGTAAGCCATTCAAGCGCAAAAAAAGGGAAGTATTTTCAGCCGAACATCCGAAACATGCTCCTTCTAAATCACCTTCGGATCCTGATAGCAGGACGAATTTGGATGAAAAGGAGCCTCCAGTCGAAGAAGATAGTGAGACAGCAAGAGCAACCGACGAAGATGACATTGAAATAAAACACAAAGAAGATCACGAAAAAATTGAATTTCCTGAACCAGCAGAAGAACCTCACACTGACGATTCCAATGATGAGATTGCTGAGCAATCTGATAGTTTCAATGGAGGAGAGCAGAGCGAAGGTCAATCACCCAAACCTTCTCACATGGAGGGAGAAGAAAAGGATACGAACTCTGCCAGATTTTGGAAGAAGGTCGAGAAGGGTGCTGAAACAACCCGAGTGCTGATCCGTTATTACGATACACATGGCAGTACGATAAAAAGGATACTGCTCCTGCTGATTCGTCTGTTACGGGGCTTTCTTAAAGCATTTAATTTTCGCAAATTAGAGGCAACCCTACATGCTGGTGGAGACCCGGCAACAATGGGTGAAATTTTAGGCTGGTATCATGCATTAGATGGTGCTACCGGAGGAGTTTTACTTAAACGGATTAAGTTTTATCCTGACTTTGAAAATCATGAATTTGAAATCAGCGGAAGTTGCGAATTGCATTTGCGTGTGCAATTGTACAAATTAGTGACGCCGGGATTGTTTCTGCTGGTGCAATTACCCTACGTAAAATTATGGCGAATCTATAAGGATGTAAGAAAGGATTTTTAAAATGAGCAATGTAGCGCAACAAGTTATAGAGACTATTCTCGAGAAGGCACGCTCCATAGCACGAAGCGAAACTCTTCTTGGCGAACCGATTACATTTAACGATATCCTTGTGGTACCTGTTATTCAGGTATCCATTGGTTTTGGTGCTGGTGGTGGTGAAGGCAGTGGTCCATCCGAGGAAGGAAAATCAGCATTGGGAAGCGGTGCTGGTGGCGGTGGTGGTGGTGGCATAAAAGTTGAGCCATCCTGCTTTCTGGTTTATGATGGCGGATCCGTACGAATCCTTTCTACGAAACCCACTAAGGGGAAAGGTGTTGATGCCCTGATTGAACGTTTGCCCGACCTTTTGACCTATGCAATGGATTCACTCAAGAATAAGGGTGAAAAAAGTTCATCCGATAGCTCCAATGAGACGAAAAAGAGTGATGAAGGATAAATATCCCAGTCTCTCACCCTCAACCACCACTTTAACTTTTTGAGTGGGTTAGAGATTTGTGTTCATATCTTGAAAAGGTCTCTCTCCTGGTATACCCGAAGAGAGACTTTTTCACATTTAGAATATCTGGCTCTCCACGATCGTGCCCCATTAATCATGTTAGCATTGCATGAGGTAAAATCAGTCCAAGATATTGTTAATGGATTAATTATTGTAATTCAGGATAGATGTGTAGTATTATAATTTGGAAAATATAATTGTAATCTATCTGAAAATTGTATGTTATGAAAGAATATGCCTGCTCCTCGAAGCAAGTCTTTTGCCAGTTTATTACCCAGCCTCCCTGGCACACAACTTCTTATTGAGAACTTCTGGTAAACTCTGTAAAAATAGTGCCTTTCAAATTAGATCCTCAAAATTGATAACGTGGCATAATTGTAACATACTGTTTATTATGGTGATAAGAGTGAGTTTCAACATTGCTGTATTCCTTCCGAGCTAAAACCGTGAAAAATGCAAGTGGAGTTCTTGACAAAATAAGAAGTGGGAACTATCTTGATTTCGTCATTTTAGCGGCATCAATCTAAGTCTATATTCTACGTTGAAAACGTTCTTTTTAAGCAATATCATCGGGTCAAACCTTAACTCACTCACTAAAATTATTTTTCGATCTGTATGATCAGTAGCTTTTTATTTCCACCATGAGTTTCTAAAGTATTGTAAAAACTGTAATTAGTTGTTTTCAGATATTATCTGCGGCAGAGAGTTCTTGTTTTTTAAGGGCTTACGAATTCTGTCTGCGGCGAGTAATCATTTGCTTCTTTTTAGTACAATATGAAAAATATTGATCATTAGATATTGAATTATTTTACATATATTTAGCAGGATTCTCGATCAGATATTCTGGTCGAACTT
>JAIOHU010000092.1 GCA_019912845.1 bacterium | reverse complement strand
GGTTCCGCAAAGAATGCTTCTTTCGCAAAAGGTGAATGCGACAGCCAGGGTGCAAAAGCTTCCTACGCAAAAGGCAGTTGCGATGGTTCAGCCAAGAACGCTTCTTTCGCAAAAGGTGCCTGTGACAACAAGGGTGCAAATGCTTCCTACGCCAAAGGTAGTTGCGATGGCTCCGCGAAGAATGCCTCTTTCGCAAAAGGTGCCTGTGACAGCAAGGATGCTAATGCTTCCTACGCCAAAGGTAGTTGCGATGGTTCCGCAAAGAATGCTTCTTTCGCAAAGGGTGCATGCGATAGCAAGGGTGCAAATGCCTCCTACGCCAAGGACAGTTGCGATGGTTCCGCGAAGAATGCTTCTTTCGCAAAGGGTGAATGCGATAGCAAGAGCGCGAATGCTGTAGAATTGAAAAACGATGCCACGGATTGCTGTGGTGACAAGCAGAATTTCACCAAAGTAGAAGAAGCGAAGAAGGAAAAATCACTGGCAAGCGCGAAATAAATCTGTCAGATGAAGGATTGATCGTTTCTTATCAGAAGCATATATTTAGTAGTTGTAGTTCTGAAATAAACTGTTCCGTTGATAACCTGGCATTTCGAGTGTTTATTCTTTTCCCCCGAAGGATATACTCTCGATATCCTCCCTGACGAAGTCTTAGGTGACTTCCGATTTTAGCCAGGTAATCAACGGTTCCTATTTTAAACATAAGTCGCATTTTTCCTCTGGAACACACAACTGCTGCAATCATGTAACCATCATGTAGAATGAGTCCTTTCATCTATCCATGAGTAGAGGTAGGCATTTTCTACTTGTCTTCAATAATGTGAGAGCATAACTTCCTGATAGTGGAATAAGAAAAGACAGCAGTGCAGGATATAAATCATGTTGAGAACATTTCTTAAAGCAAAAATACACCGCGCAACAGTGACAGAGACTGATCTAGATTATGAGGGCAGTCTCACAATGGACCCCCTTCTTCTGGAGGCTTCTGGAATCGCACCCTTTGAGCAGGTGGATGTGTATAATATCACCAGTGGCTCCCGTTTTACGACCTACGCAATCGAGGGTATAAAGGGTGAAGGTGAGATCAAGGTCAATGGTGCTGCAGCTCATCACGCCAACAAAGGTGACCTGGTGATTATCGCCTCGTATGTGATACTGACTGACGAAGAAGTTGCGAATCATGTTCCAAAAGTCATTATTGTGAACGAACACAACCTCCAATTCGAAAATGCCGAATGAACCAGGCTACCTGAATAAATTATCACACGACACCTATATCACACGCAAACTTTGAGGTTACAATTGGAAATCAACATCAGTACGTTATCAACCTCCGAAGCAACAGGAGAAATACTTGTCGCGGGACTTTATGAGGGAGAATCTCTTGAACAGAACGCGCTAAATTTTATTGATAAATTATCGGGTGGATCGTTGACCACAGCCATGAAACGTGGTGGTTTTTCCGGCAAAAAGAGCGATACATTATTCTTGTACAACTCTACCGACTCCGGCCCAAACTATCTCATGCTCCTTGGGCTTGGGAAAAGAGACGCATATACACTGGAAGGACTAAGGCGACGTTTTGGGGATGCTGGAAAAGAGGTTCGTGGGAAAAAATATAAAACCGCTTCTGTCCTGCCACCTGTTGCTGGAATGGATACGGCTGCTGCTACTGATGTTACAGTTGCGATCACAGAAGGTTTTTCATTGGCGACTTATCGCTATACTCCCTATTTTGGTGACCAGAAAGATGTTCATCCACTTTTTGAATCCTTGCAACTGATCGCAGAAGCAGAGAATAAAGATGCGGTTCTCAAGGGTGCAGAGCTGGCACAGATTACAATCGCCGGAACCCTGCTGGCACGTGATCTGGTCGCACTTCCGGGGATGGATTTGTATCCCGAATCTTACGCCGAAATGGCAAAAACCCTCGCTGATGATCATATCACTGTAGAAATTCTCGATGAAAAACAGCTACGTGATCTGGGTATGGGTGCGCTTTCTGCTGTTGGACAGGGAAGTGCAAGACCTCCACGTCTCATTCATCTCAGCTATGATCCGAAAATTGAAAATGCCAAGACACTGGCGGTGGTTGGAAAGGGGATTACCTTCGATGCTGGTGGACTAGATATCAAGACCGCAGCAGGTATGCGCGATATGAAAGTTGATATGGCAGGGTCTGCTGCAGTCATGGGCTTGTTCAAAGCCTTGCCGATGTGGAAGCCGAATTGTCGTGTTGAGGGTTTCATCCCGGCAGCGGAAAATATGCCAAGCCACAATGCCTATCGTCCCGGTGATGTTCTCACCAGCTACAAAGGCATTACCATTGAAATCGATAACACAGACGCTGAAGGAAGGCTCGCACTTGCCGATGCACTTGCTTATGCAGTTGATACTGTAAAACCGGATGCCATTATTGATCTCGCCACATTGACTGGCGCGTGTGTGATTGCACTCGGTCACCATGGAACTGGATTATGCAGCAACAACGATGAGCTGGTTGAGCTTATGAGTAACGCCGGAGAAAAAACTGGCGAACGTGTCTGGCGTCTCCCACTCTGGGAGGAGTTTACGGATCAGATTCGCAGCCAGATCGCTGATATTAAAAACACCGGTGGACGTCCCGGCGGTACGATCACTGCCGCAGCATTCCTACAACAATTTATCGGCGATACTCCCTGGGTTCATCTCGATATCGCAGGTACCGCAAATGAAGTTACCCTTAGTTACACCCCCCATCGTGAACTTCCGACAGGTGTAGGTGTACGACTTCTTTTAGAATTCCTGCGAAATTGGGCGTAATAGAGTGGCTGATAATAAGATTCGCACGGCTCCGGGACACACATCCCGGAGCCGTCGTCATTTACGATCTACCCTCATGCTGATTCTACTTTGCGGGATATGGGGGTTGACATTTCCTGCAACAAAAGCAGCTCTCGAAGTTACCTCACCGCTGCATTTTCTTGCCTTACGTTTCTCTATTGCTGCTGTAATTATGAGCATTTTTTTCGCTTTCAATCGTTTCAGGAATTTAAGGAAAAAACAAATACTTCCAGACACCCACGCCATTTCACCTGTCGGCTCAACTGTTCTTGGTTCTGATGCTGAATCGCTGTCGAATCAAAAATCAGCTACCGGATTTGGGAACGGAATATGGTTACGTGGTACAATCGTCGGCTTGTTTCTCCTGCTTGGATTTGCGCTTCAGGTTATTGGAATGAAATATACAACAGCGTCCAGGTCAGGTTTTTTTACCGGTTTGCTGGTGGTAATTACGCCCATCATAGCCTTACTTTTTCGCACGAGTAAAACACATTGGCTTTCATGGATGGGTCTTATTCCAGCCATCATTGGTGTCTATTTTATCTCTGACCCTGGTAGTGGAGGGCTCAATCTTGGGGACTGGTTAACCATCGGTTGTGCTTTTGCATTTTCGATGCAGATGGTTGTTCTGGAAGTTGTTGCGCGTAAAAAAGACGATGTCTGGAGACTTACTTTCGTACAGGTTGCCGTGATCGGATTGGGTGGAATCGTTATTTCACTAATTCTGGGGCAATCCTTCCACATGAACCTGATTGGATGGGGAGCTGTCATGTATACTGCAATTTTCGGGAGTATTATCGCAGTCTGGATGCAGACACGTTTTCAACCAGAGGTGCCTGCGGGTCACGCTGCGATGTTATTCACCTCTGAACCGATCTTTGCCTCACTCTTCGCATTTATCCTCCTCGGTGAAACCATGACAACGAGCACTATCATCGGCGCAGCATTTGTTCTATCTGCCATGCTCACCTCCAGTTTCGGATTGGTTAAGCTGGATAAGAAATTATCGACAAGTTGATCGCTGAAAATTCGTAATTTGTAATTTGAAATTCGTTATCGAATATGCAGAGATCATCGGCAACCGTGAAAGCGGCTCCCGATGATGCTCCCTGCTGAAGTCTGCACTCGATCAATCGATCATTTCATTCCCTGAGTTATTTGACGTACATCAGTTTTTTCATCTCGCTCCAGCCAGTGGAGTTTTCTGCGCGAAGCAGATACACTCCGGCAGCTCCAGTTGGATGCCAGTTGAAGGTGTGATGTCCGGGTTTAAGGGTTGACTGGTGCAATGAAGCCACTTGCCGTCCCAGCACATCAAAGATCAGAATATTGACCTCCTCAAATGTTGGCACTGCCAGTTGAATCTGCACTTCAGGGTTAAATGGGTTCGGGAAGACCGAAGTCACTGCCCACTCCGAAGGAATACCTTTGAACACATCGTCAACCGACATATTGTTTTCGATTGCTTCAAAGTCCAATGTAAAGGTCCATCGTTGCGGATAGTTGTAGCGTCCCTGTCCATTGTGCAGAGCAAAGACAGTCCAGTGGTACTCGAGATCATCAATAAGCATCTCGTTCTCGAGTACGAATGAATTCTCCATACCTGTACTTTGCTCGATGAAAGTATTTTCACCTCTCAATGAATCCGGTGAGAAGATTTGAATGATGTATTCATCCACTTCGATATTCGGGTTCTCATTGAGGTCTGTCCAGGTGAAGGTATAAGGCAAGGCATCGATGACTTCACCATTCAACGGAGTGAGCAGCTCGCCACCAAAATCATTGCCCCAGTGACCTACACCATAGAGCATCACCTGCTCTTCCGGGTTGTCTTCATCATTTGTAGTGATGTTGAGGAAATGCTGGTACTGCTCAAAATCCAGTGGGGTAAATGCAATTGTGACATTTACTGCCTCATCTGGTTCGAGTGTGTAGTTCACATCACCCTGAATGAAGAATACCTCTGAATCGAGGGTCAGCTCAATTTCGAGGTTTTCAGTCCCGTAATTGAGGATGCGAAGATCACGTTCCAATGTGTTCCCCACAACAACATCTCCAAACCAAAGTGTATCACCCACTTCGATTTGCGGACCTTCAACCGGCCCCGGATCATCTGGCTCCAATGTTCCTTCGAGCGTAACTATAGCACGGGGATTCAATGGATCATTTGCGATCAGTGATATTGCTCCCTGGTACACACCCCGCTGAGTGGCAGTAAATGAAACATCGACTCCAACACTGTCACCAGGCTGAATTGTGATCATCGTATTAACATTCACACTGAACTGATCCCCCTGCAGCATCAGCATGACATCAAGATTCTCATCGCCAGCATTTATAATGAAAAGTTGTTCCACATCAATCTCACCGGGTTCTTCAGTAAAGAATGTCATCTCGGTTTGTGGAACAATCATCTGAGGCTGAGCATAGAGAACCGACATCGTCAGAAGTAAGATCAACGGTATCAGTATACTTTTTCTCATAAACTTCCTCCATGTTCTTAAGTTCAGTTAATTGTAACCTGAACTGAGTTTAAATGAAATATCGGGTGAATGATCGAATGTCCATGGTGCTCCGGCTCGTATCTTCAGCAGTCTGTCCATGAACAAAGCGTAATCTGTGCACAAGTAGATCAAGAACTGTGCCAGAAATGTGGTTTGTTAGATAAAAGCGGAGAATATTCGGTGTAACCTAATAAATAATAGGATTCTAAGAGTGATTCCACCTGTTTCTAAAATTGACTCGCAAGAGTTTAGGATGCCTAGATTGTGTCTAGCGCAACCTCGTTGTGTCTGACGTGCACACTTAGAATCAATAATCTTGCGTAGTCACACATCAGGCTGTCCTGGAACGCTGTTACTGATCTCGTCATTCCAATGATTTCACTCTCCGTCATGCCACATTTTCACTCTGCATCATTCCACCTTTTCACTCTGCATCATTCCACAGTTTCACTCCTCGTCATTCCGGTGATGAGTTGGGCCGGAATCCAGTAAGCTATTGATATTATAAATGTTAGAATAATAAAATATACGTATTATTCCAGAATAATCTGAAATTTTTCATTCTCGACAAACTGACATGAGATGAATATCTCTACAATCAACCGTTGGGTCGCGCTTCTTTAATTTACCTTGTGAAATTACTACCTTACCCTTATCTCAGTCGGATTGAAATTTCACTTGTGCAGAGGTTCACATGACGAAGCGCATCCTGCTTACCGGAGCCAATGGATTTGTTGGAAGCCATATCGCTGATAATCTTCTATCGGAAGGTTATGACGTAAAAGCAATGGTACGTCCCACCTCAAACCTGCAATGGCTGGAACGTAAACCGGTGGAATATGTCTACGCTGATCTTGATGATAGAACCGCCCTGCGTAACGTTGTGGAGGGTGTGGATGCGGTGATTCACAATGCAGGAGTGGTACGAGCGGATGGAAAATATCACTATTACCGTTATAATTCCGACGGCACACGTAATCTCCTTGACGCTGTTCTGAAAGCTGCTCCCCATATCGAACGTTTTGTTTATGTATCAAGCCTCGCTGCTGGTGGCCCTGTCAAAGACAACAAACCTCGAACCGAAGAAGATCGCGATGCCCCGATAACTGCCTATGGTCATAGCAAACTGGTGGCAGAAAGTCATTTGCGTCATTTCATGGATAGACTGCCGATCTCGATCATACGTCCCCCCGCGATTTACGGACCACGTGACACAGCCTTCCTCACCTATTTCGAGATGATCGCTGGTGGTTGGACGCTTCTCGTTGGCAAACGTCGTGATATCAGTATTACTCATGTGCAGGATATCGCGAGGCAAGTGTTTCAGCAGCTGACGCACCCGAAAGCGGTCGGCGAGATGTTTTATGCTTCACCGTTTGAACCTGTTACCCTTGAAGAATTTTGCAGGACGATTGAAGAGGTGATCAGCGTCGATACCAAAAAAGTAATACTCCCTGATAAACTTCTTAATCTAGGATATCGTTTTGCACATCCCCTGATGAAAGCAATCGGTGTCGAACCACCTGTGCCTGTGGATAAAATACCTGATTTTCTGCAACCCAACTGGACAGTCAGTGGTGAGAAGGCGAAACGTCTGCTGGGCTATGAAGGAAAAATGCCGCTCAAAGCGGGTGTGGGTCAGACAGCAGAATGGTACCGTTGGAAAAAATTGATCAAATCACCACGGGATGTCCTGCGTGAAAAAGGGTTGGCGCATCCGGAAAAACGTACATTCAGGGATAGAGAACGAACTTTCGATCCCGGGTGTGATTTGTGCGCGCTTTCTTTCAATAACGAAATCAAAACCAAACTTCATTTTGAAGATGATGATTTTATCATTGTCGATTGCCTGATCTGTAA
>JAIOHU010000091.1 GCA_019912845.1 bacterium | reverse complement strand
CGCCCGAGTCGAGATAAGTGAAATTGACGACATGGGATCAGCGTCTGAATATCAATCAATCGGCAAAACCCCAATCGACAAGTTGCCCTATCCTCCGGGTGTCTACTCGCTTAAATTTGCGCACGACAACTACGAATCCCTAGAAAAAACCATTCCTGTTGTTGAGGGTGAAAGTCCCGAAGTTCAGGCTAATCTTGTACGAAAATCCGGTCACATACGTGTCACCTCCCAACCTCGTAACGCCAGCATTTACCTCGATGGCAAACGATTGGATCACACCACTCCCTACGTTATTCAAAATGTCCCCACCGGAGCTCATAAAATCCGCATCGAGAGGGACGATTACGATATCCATCTTGAATCTGTGAATTTAGAGTACAATCAGACTCACGACATCAATGTCACTTTGAGTACTGCTGGGACTGAAGCCTGGAAGGCGAAACGGACTCGTGCACGTTTGTTTTCAATCATTCCTGGTGGTGGTCAATTCACAACAGAAGGACAGTGGTGGCGTGGAGTGCTGTACACTGGTGGCATTGCCGCTGCGGGTCTACTCGCCTGGAACGCAGATCAGGACTACAACAACGCCGAGACACGTTACCTCGACGCCCAGAACCTCTACCACGCATCGGTCACCCAGACTCAAATTGACAGTGCCTATACTGCATCAATCACCACCCGCAATGATATGATCGATGCCAATAATCAGTTCAATCAGTATTTAATTCTGGCAGGTGGTATCTACGTAGTCCAGATGCTTGACGCCTGGTTTTTCGGTGGTGGTGCCAAACCCGTCAGTTATGAAATAACCGCCTTCCCTCAACAGCCATACCTTTCGGTGACACAAAACCAGAGTAGCATTTCAATAGATATCTTCTTTCTTTTTTAGACTTGATGCGATAAGTTGCGCAGGACTCCATAACCACTCGTAGCATTTCAATAGGTATCTTCTTTCTTTTTTAGACGGGTGGCATGTAGCTTGCTACATGTTTCATACTTTTAATTAGACTGTCCATCACGACCTCATCTCAATTATTCCAAGGGGGATGGTAAGGCGGCGCGCCAGCCACCCTTTCAAAGAAGACACAGAAGATTTCCCCCAAACAGCTAATTATACCCATACTCATTAGCAAAAGCATCAAACGAGTTTGTGCCTGTACTAAAACATACCACTACTATTGTGACAAAATGAACGAATTACGGAAAATAAATGATGTTTTTGGGATTTGGCTTGGTGCTGTCCATCAAGATGGCCCGATGCTTTGCATCGGGTTTAAGGGACAAATTCTATTGCACAATTCAATTTGAGCGTGGATGAATGATTTCCCCGCAACATCTTCGGATATTGCAGAACGCGGGGATATTCCTTTTCATTTCTAATGTTTAACTTGGGTTTAGAAAAAATGCATATCGGAGAATTTCCTGTAAAAATTTCCCGCAATAAAAAAACGGCTTCCGGAAATACCGAAAGCCGCCTCCTCGTACTGTGTGACCCCAAGGGGACTCGAACCCCTGTTGCCGGGATGAAAACCCGGAGTCCTAGGCCTCTAGACGATGGGGTCAAAATGGTGCAAAAGATACAATATTCACTGACCTTATGGAACCCAAACAAATCATCCGGGCTCGCCTTCTCTCTTTACAGATAATCTCTGAACGCAGTTTCCTACCGCGTCATGCCAGCAGGGTGTTAGCTGGCATCCAGGAAGAGAATGATATTATTGATGTCGGAAACACAACATATCTTCAATATCAAAGGGGACTCTGAAATATTTTACTCTCAGACATCCTCTTGGTACGCCAGCAGGGACTTGAACCCCGAACCCCCGGCTTAGAAGGCCGGTGCTCTATCCAGTTGAGCTACTGGCGCAGAAACTTGTCCACGGCCCAGCGGGATTCAACAACCATGCTCCTGCAAATACATCGACCGCTTACTTGTCGGGGCGGTCAGATTCGAACTGACGGCCCCCGGCTCCCAAAGCCGGTGCGCTACCGGACTGCGCCACGCCCCGAACATTTACAACTCATTCCCACACCTACTTGTGCAGTCGCGAAAATTAGCACTTCCCTAACACCCTGTCAAGTACCACAAATCCTCAACGAGGTCAAAAACAGGGCACAGATTCAAACCGTATCAAGTCTTCTGATCCTTCTTTTTCGCTGCAGGGAAGAGAATATTGTTCAGGATGAGACGATAGCCCGGGCTGTTTTTATGCAGCCTGAGATCAGTCGGAGGGTCACCCAACTGGTGACGGTAGTCTTCTGGGTCATGCCCACCATAAAATGTCCACGTACCCTTGCCATAATTGCCGTGAATGTATTTCGCGATCTCCAGCCCTTCCATACGTCCCAGGACAATCACATCCGGCTTGAGAAATTTCTCATAATATGCCGTGGTCTGCCCCATAAATCCCTTCACCACAGATGTATGGTTCTGGGTCAACATCGTCGGTACCGGATCATACTTCGCGCTGAACTCGAACAGTGTGAAATAATCGCCCTCATCACCACGTGGACTGTACCCATTCAGCGGAGTTGCATCGATATCAGAGAATTCGTAAACACCAGGGTCAGAGATGAGCGTAAAATTCTGGAACGCCCATGTGCTGCTAAAATTTAATTTGGATTGCGCACCGGGAGTTACACCATCGCCGTCAAATACGCTGTTCACAATATCCAGTCCCATCGCCGCCTGAGCGATATCATAACTGTCCGTCGCGCTGCACATCGCAAATAAAAAACCACCCTTCTCGACATATTCCCTGATCTCAATCACAGTCGCAGCTTTAAGCTGTGAAACCTTCTCGAAGCCTAAATCCTTCGCCAGCTTCTCCTGGTTCGCCTTACGAGCGACATACCAATCCGCATTACGATAATTCGCCCAGAACTTACCATACTGACCGGTAAAATCTTCATGGTGAAGGTGCAGCCAATCGAGTTCATACAGTTTCCCGGAAAGAACTTCAGGATCATAGATCGTCTCGTATGGAATTTCGGAATACTCCAGCACCATGGTCACTGCATCATCCCAGGGCTCAGTATCCGGCGGTGAATAAACCCCGACTTCAGGAGCTTTTTCCAACTTCACACGTTCCATATTCCCCTCTTCGATCTCAGCGAAGATATTTCCGGCGGTACCATCAGAGATACGTTCGATGGTAACCCCTTTTATCCGCGCCATACGTTCGATTTCGGGATAATATTCAATCAGGAAACTGCCGCCACGGTAATTCAGCAGCCATTCAACCTCAGCGCCTGCCTTGATGGAATGGTAAGCGACACCGTACGCTTTGAGGTGATCCGCCTGCCCCAGATCCATCGGAATCAGCAATCCGGCAGCATGCACAGGAAGCGCAAAAGTCAGTATTATCAGCAACAGCAGAAGATAACGTTTCATAGTATCATTCATTTTTAGTAGCCCGGGATCTTGCATCCGGGGAATATTTTCTATTATCATAACCTGGCTTTGGATTTATCCGAAGTCTAATAGCTCCAGTATTTCAAACCCTTTCCGCCCAAATCCTTTAGAGATAGAACGTCCCAGAATGTGATCTCCGAACGCGTCATTCCGGTGATGAGTTGAGCCGGAATCCAGGAAAGTATTGATCTTATAAATGTCAGAAAGAATAGAACAAATTCAATACTACAGAGATATCTGAAATCATTCATTCTAAGAACGACAGTAAAACTGGCATCTTTCATCTGAATACCATACTCTCCATCACCGCATCATGTTTCGGATCGCAAAATAGAAGCGAACACGAGAGGATTCAAAGGAATTTTCATGAAATACACCACTCCCCTCCTCGAGGGAAAGCTCATCAAACGCTACAAACGTTTCCTGGCGGATGTTCTCATCAACGGCGAGGAAATCACTGTCCATACCCCGAATTCCGGCTCCATGGCGGGTCTGCTGGATGACGGCAACCGTGTACGCATCAGCGGTCCCTACGGTGGCACTAGGAAGCTGAAGTATACCCTGGAACAGATCGAAGTCACCAGAAATGATGGCGAAACTGTCTGGGTCGGGGTGAATACCATGCTGCCGAACAAGATCGTCCATGAAGCCCTGCTCGAAAAACGGCTTCCAGGGCTTGAGATTTATTCCCAGATCAAACCGGAGGCGAAAATTGCGGATGGCAGCAGGATCGATTTCCGTCTCGATCATGAGGCACTGCCCACCTGCTGGGTGGAGGTGAAAAATGTTACCCTTGTGCAGAAGGATGTCTACTCGAAGCAGTCGTTGAATGATGGCGATATCGCCGCCTTCCCGGATGCCGTAACCGCACGTGGCGCGAAACACCTCCGTGAACTGGTCAATCGTGCGGAACAGGGCGACAGAACGGTCATGGTCTATGTCATCCAACGCGCCGATGGCAAATGTTTCTCACCCGCCTACGCCTACGATCCAACCTACTGCGACACCCTGAAATGGGCGGTGGAAAATGGCGTGGAAGTCATCCCCATACAGACAGAAATTAATAGAAAAGGAGTCACCCTGACAGATCGTCTGGCTGGCCCGGGGATGGTTTTATATCCCCGGGTTTAATATCCGTGGGAGCCCCGATCTCCAGTTCGGCATATCTTTTGGCCTGAGGATAGGTTTATATCCACGAGTTTAATATCGCAAGACAAGTTTTATAAGTTGTGAAAGAACAAACACATACCGTATAGAAACGGGATACAGTATCCAGATTCGTGGTGGATCGATTCACCTGGAATGACAGATTGGCCCTGGATTTATCCAGGGTCTAATAAGTCAAAAGCAGGAGTTATTAGACATTGGACAAGTCCAATGCCAAAATTCAAAGAATATGAACTGATCCACTCTGCATCGCATAAATATTTATGTCAGCAGCCTTGTAGTTGCGAGGTGTTTCAGGTGGTGGTGGAGTAGAAGTATTGAGATAAAAATTCTGATCTGAAATTTCAATATGTGCTGGTTCTGTTCCAAGGACGGGGATGGGCGGAAGGTAGACTCAGGTCTCGTTGGCGGTAACTCTTTTCCAGTGTGCAACCTGGTTCTCATTTTCCCGTCCAATATGAGGAAAGCAGGTGTCGCCTCGGGAAGCGGTTTTTTGGGTTTGATTCTGGCTGTCTGAGTGTTCGCTATTTTCTTTGTTTTGGATTTCGTTGTAGAAGCTGCTTTCTGGGACTTTTTCGGTATCTCGGGTTGAAAATCATATTCGATAGGGGTGTGGCTATGGCGAACGAATCCTGAATGAGCAGACCAGTAACCGTTCTTA
>JAIOHU010000090.1 GCA_019912845.1 bacterium | reverse complement strand
TACGATAACTATCGTGCCGACTTCGCTCTGAAGCGGTTAAAATCACTTGTAAAAGGTTGTGGTGCTTTGATTGCAATTGGGGGGACGGGGAAAAGGGATGATCTTCATACCGCACACCAGGTGGGAACAGCCAGATTTGGTGATGATCCTGCGAAATCAGTTCTTGATCGAAACTGCAGGGTTCATGGGTACGATAATCTCTCTGTGGTCGATGGGTGTTTCATGCCAACGTCACTGGGTGTTGGTCCTGCACTAACAATAATCGCAAATGCACTGCGAGTCGGTGACCATTTAATCAGGGAAGCATTATGAAAACAATCATTATTACTGGTATTTCAGGTGTACTGGGTGAAGCACTTGGAAAATATTATTTGCGGAAGGGTTGGAGGGTGATAGGTGTCAGTCGTCGAAACGATCTAGATAATGGTGCCTTTACCGAACTTTTGACCAGTAAACAGGAATCAGTTGAGGATGTGCATAGGTTTTTATCGTACAACCCAGATATCATCGTGCTCAATGCTGGTCAGATTGAGACTGAAATTGGTGAAAGAGGAGTTCCTCTTCAAGATCAATTTGATTCAATCACAAGTGTAAATTATACTTTCCCAGCAACTGTCGCATTACAAGCATCACAAATTTCACGAAACCGCCCTCTGGATATTATTGCGATAGGTTCAATTGCTGATGGTAGCCCATCTGCTTTTGGTCCGGTCTATCACGCCTCAAAAATTGCGCTGCACTATTTCTTCAGCGGAGTAGGTCCGATTGTTAATCACGCAAACCGTAATATAAGAATGCGTTTATATCGTCCTGGAGCGATAAAGGGTCCGCTTGCCTGGGCGCCAGTAAATCGCCTGAACGCGCAGGGTTATAGAATCCGAGCAAAACGTGTAAATGGTGCCCCTGAAGCTGACCATGTTGCACGAGTGGTTGCTGAATGGATCGCAAGTGGAAAATGGGTGGGGACATTTGATGAACCATTTTCCTTCAAACTATTTAAATGGCTTTTTGCTCTCAATCCGAATTTCTTTTACAGACTGCAGGTATTCGGCTGGAAGAAGGGAAGCAAGTTTGTGTAGAGGAAATGGTGATCTTACAGCAGACCACAAATTTACCTATGTGCCGTTGAACTCTCTATCAATTTTCTGTACAGATCATGAAATTCAGCTAGCAGCTTTTTGTCGCTGAAACGTTCGATACAACGTTGCTGACCCAGTTTGCCAAAAGTGATACGTTTTGCTTCGTCATCGAGGAGCAACCTGGTAAACTTAACCATGCTGTCGATATCGCCATCCTCAACAAGGAAGCCGGTTTCGCCATGGTCAATGATCTCCTGGGTTGCAGTTCCACGAATGGAGATGGCAGGTGTGCCGGCGATGAGTGCCTCGGCAGTTGTTCTCCCGAAGGATTCGGTAAAACAGGGGTTGAGGAGAATATCCAGTGAACCCAGGTAACGTGGCGCATCCGGGACAATTCCTGTAAGTATGATGTTTTTATGGTTGGGTGATTTTTCCATCTGTTCCTTAATTTTCTGGTTATAACTTTCACTCCATCCCCAACCACCGATGATGACAAATTTGATGTCAAGCGGATCATCGTAAAAACGGCTTGCAACCTCAATAAAGTCCTCTACCTTTTTGTTCGGAGTAATCCAACCGAGAATGCCAACAAGCAATGTATTCTCAGGAACAGTGATCAGTTCACGTATATCTTCGGGGTTTTCAACCGGGTTGACCATATTGTGGATAACGTGCAGTGATTCATCCCTTGCGCCAAAGTGGAGGACACTCTCTTTGGTACGATAGGAGTTGCAGAGAATCACATCGGAATATTTTTCCAGAATACGAACCAGACGACGTTTATTGACCTTGGGCAGGTAGTAATCGAGGTCGATCAGTTCTCTTATCTGCCAGACATGTGGGATTTTAAAGATTTTCGATAAAATAGCACCTTCGATCAAACTGATCGCATTGGTATGAATGATCTGAATCTTATGTTTTTTTACCAGCACCATTAATCGAAGGATTGAAATCAGATGTACTCCTACACCAGCGCAATATCGTAATAACCGAAATGGAGAATAGGAAGTTGGCTTATAGTGAATCCAGTCACGCAGATGCAGATAAATTGGTGGAGGGTTTAGTCCCAGGTTCTCAAATTCTTCCCTGAGAAACCCGGAATCTGCGAATACAACGATTGATTTTCCCTGTCCAATCCTGCTCTTTACCAATTGACGTAAACTTTCACCCGCCCCTCCGGAGGGACGGGTGTGTATGTAGAGAATGTTGTCAGCTTCCATGATTGGCTAAGCAAATCAAGGATTGTTCGCAACGATTGATATTGTGAACATTAGTCAATTGTTACTTCTTCCCAGTTGTAAACATCTTGTCCATCAATCTTTGAGGCAAACCTGCCACGATAATAATCGCGGTTTAACAATTCAACATGCGAGAGAGGACGTTTTGATTCGCCCAGCGCATCCTGCCAGTTGGGGATAGTTTCATTCACCCAACTCATTTGATCACGTCTGCTCATATCAGCAAATTCACGAAGCTCTTTCAAATGCTCGGGTCGAATAGACACAGGACCATCCTTGGTTTGATCTTTCTCAAGAACAGTAAAGTGACGTTCGATGCAGGATGCTCCCAAAGCCAGCGCGATTTTTGCAGCTTTAACACCATCACGTTCGACTAAAGTATGGTCGCTCCAGCCTACTTTTGGTGTAAAACGACGAAGATACTGCATTCTCCTAAGGTGGCATTCGGAAATGGGAGTCGGGTAGATGGTTACACAGTGCAGAAATGTCAGATCTGTACCTTGAAGGATTTCTGCAGCTTTTTCGATTTCATGGTCGTACGTAGAACCTGTTGAAACAACAATAGTTGACCAACGTTCCTTCAGATCTCTCAACAGGGGATATGAAGAACAATCATAACTCGCTACTTTTACCGCCTCATAACCAAAATCTTCCACTTCGCGTGCCCCGGCACGAGTGAAAGTGGTTGTCATGGAAGCGACACCAAGACGTTGGCACTCTTCAACAAACCAACGTTCATCTTCGGGATCCAGGTCGAGTTTTGAAAGACGTTCATATTCTGCATCGAAGGGACGTTTGATTGTTTGAACAGTACCATCGCCATCAGTAACGCCAAGGTCAAAACGGGGACGGTGTGTGAGTTCGCTGGATCGGATGGTTTGAGTCTTCACATAGTCAGCACCATTTTCAGCGGCGGCGTGGATCATCTCCTGCAACTGGGTTCGATCTCCCATGTGGTTCTGGCAGACTTCTGCAATTAGTATTGGTTTCATCATTTAATCCTATAGGTTTCTTTTCAAAATTCTAATTTGCGCCAATGAATCTGCTAAGGTAGGAGTCCTGAGGTATGGAATCAAACCATTACCGGTTTGGAACGAAGTGGTATTCTCAGGAAGATTCAATTTTGGAGAGCTTCAGGAATTTTTCGGTGATGAACAATCGTGTTCTGCGTATGGAAGTTCGTCCGTACCCACCCATATGTGGAGTGAGGATAAGGTTTGAGTTGGTCTGTGCATAGTTTACCAGCGGGTGATTTTCGGGAATTCCCTGATCCCATCTTCCATCGCCAACCAGTACATCCAATGCTGCCCCTGCAATTTTTTCGGATGCGAGGTTTTCCAGCAAAGCTACTTCATCAATCAACTCGCCACGAGCTGTGTTTACCAGAAATGCGCCAGGCTTCATTTTATCGAAACACTGCTGATCAAAAAAACCTTTTGTCTCATCATTGAGGGGAAGATGAATGCTCAAATAATCTGATTCCGAAAGCAATGTATCAAGATCAACCGCTCTTACCTCTTGAGGAGCCAGCTCAAATGCACCTGGGTCTATATCGTTGGCGATGACATTCATATCAAAAGCAAGTCCGTAACGGCAGAGCATCCTGCCCAGCCTTCCACATCCCAGAATTCCGAGAGTTGAACTATTCAGCTCGTTAGCGAGAAAAGGTTCACGTCTCCAATTACCCTGGAGAATATCTTTGTGAGCCTCCTGCAGATTGCGTATCAAGCTAAGCAGCAGCATCCAGGTGTGTTCTCCAGTTGATTGGATGCTGTTCAAAAATTCCGTTTCGCCTTTGAGGGTTACTATTGTGATCCCTCGGCGTTCAGCTACCTTAAGATCAATGTGATCCAGTCCGGTGGTGGGGGTAACTACCCAGCGGATCGTTGGACAAGCGTCGAAAAACTCCTCGTTGATCGCCAGTCCGATACGGCAAAAAACCGCCTCATAGGCTTTTTTACTGGCATGCTGAACGAGATCCTGTTGTGTATCCAGCTCGAAATAGTCAACTTCCGCAACCTTTTCCAGCAGATCACGGATATCCTGTTCATATCGTTTGGGTTCTACATGAAGAATTTTCATCCTATAATCGTTTCCCAAAATACTCTGCCATTTCAAAATCAATGGGTGTGTCAATGTTCACCGAACGTTCTTCCGGCATAATCCAGGCACGGCAATCATTACCTTTGAGAGAATTTTGCAGAAGTATCTCACGCTTGGTCAAATAAATCGCCCCGGTTCGCAGATACATAGGCTCTAATTCCTGGCGTGGTTGATTTTCGTACGCTTCACAAAATGGAGGATCAATCAGTTTGTCGCCGTCGAGGTACTTCATCCGCGCCGGGTGATGTCCGCCGACATCAATCACACTGATGACACTATCCGCTCCGGTTCTTTCGAGTAGGTCAAGAGAACCGTTGATGTCCTCCACAGTTCTGAAAGGAGTTGTAGGCTGCAACATCATGATTGCATCATAAATGATACCATCCTCTTTTTCAACAAGTTCGAGGGCATGCTGGATAACCGGAATCGCCCCTGAGCTGTCAGTGGCAAGATTCGCCGGACGGATAAAGGGCACATCTGCACCCAGTTCTTTCCCTATCTGAGCAATCTCTTCATCATCTGTGGTGAGGATGGTTCGGGTCAGATTTGATGCTGCGGATGCTTCGATGGTCCATCCGATAAGTGGCTTACCGAGAAGGAGTTTAATATTTTTGCGAGGTACTCCTTTTGACCCACCTCTTGCTGGTATAATGCCGAGTACCTTCATCAATTTTCCCCAGAAATATGGTGTTCTGCCGAGCGTGTGAAGCCTAAGCCCATATAGACAACTGTATCATTCTGCAAAACTTCTTCTTCACGGAAAATATCCCAGGCATCATAAATCAGAGCAGGAGCGTTCATCTTCCGTATGGTCTCGTACATATTCAACCGTTTGAATGAAACATGATTGTTCAAAAAGAGAACAGCATCCATATTATCGAATCCAGTTTTTAGCCCGACTGCAGTAAGACCAAATTCTTCGATCTCCTGAGCTGACGCAACTGGATCATACCCATAAACCTTGGCGACTTTCTTCTCCAGTAGATGTGCGATTTCCATCGGGGAGGAGTTACGCAGATCTCCTGTCTCAGGAAAACCTTTGAATGCAAGTCCACAGATAAGTATCGAACATTCGAACGGATTTTTGCCAGATTTTTGGAGCTCTTCAATAACCGAATCCGCGACAAACTCATGCATCGACTCATTGACACGTCTGGCGTGATAGGAAAGACTTTTATCTATCCCCTGTTGATCTGCTGAAGCCAGGATGTAAGGGTCTTTTGTCAGGCAGGGACCACCAACCCCCGGGCTGGGAAGCGGAACTGGGTCACGAGGATAACCATGATTTGCTGCTCGAATGAGCTTGTTGACATCGAGGTTGAACTGACTGCAAATCTGAGCGATTTCATTGGCAAACGCGAATTTATAATCTCTGAACGAATTATTGATCAGCTTCGCCATCTCAGCAGCTTCCAATGATTCCATTCGTACAATGGTCGGCGTTAATTCACGGAAAAGTGCAACTGTTGCCTCTACACTGTCATCATTTACTCCACCAATGATTTGAGGAAGTGTACGTAACTCCGCAAGCGCATTGCCTTCTACTGTACGTTCGGGTGCAAAGGTCAGATGGATATCATTTCCAACTTTTAAGCCTGAGGCTTCTTCCAATACTGGCAGGACAATTTCACGTGTACACCCAACTGGAACAGTAGACCGTAATACAACCAGTGCGCCGGGTGTGATAACCTCACCTACCATTTTCGCAGCAGAACGGATGTAGGATAAGTCCGGCATTGGATGAACTTCCCCAGCTTTACAATGAACTGGAGTACCCACCGCGAGGATAAACACATCACCATCAGCAGGAACATCTGTACTTACCCGGAAACCACGTTGCAACTGCTCCTTCAGCAGCTCTTCTATGCCTGGCTCAACGACATACGATTTACCTTCGGACAACATTTTAACTTTGTCCGCTTCTACATCAACACCAGTAACATTAATCCCCTCTTCTGCCAGTTCAAGGGCGAGGGTTAAACCAACATAGCCAAGTCCTAGAACGATTACGTGACGGTGGGTTGCTACACGTTGTTCCCAAAGCTGATGATAATCAACGATTCGTTTTGGTCTACCATTTTCATCGACCAGGATAATTTTTCCGAGGAATTTATAGGCTCGTCTGCCTCGTTTTTCAAGTTCCAGTGGCAATTGTTTGAGAATCATCCTGTAACTTGTTGCTTCGGGAAATACAATAGGATTTTTCGTCATTGCATTTGAAGCGTTCAGTTCAAGACTATTATTTGCAAGAAGTGTACGACGTATATCACCATCTGTGATGGCGCCAACCAGGGTTCCCTTTTCATCAACGACCAAGGCGATCCCTGCTGACAATCCATGATCAACAGCTCCTGCCTGACGTCTGAGTACCTCAATCAGCGGTGTCGTTTCTTCGACACACAGCCAATCGATTCCATTCATTTCCTGATCCCTTGAATTTTAAGCAGCGATACACATCGCTGAGTGGTTCATTTTTCGTCTAAATAATTGAGTAACCAAGATACTGCCTCCGCATAGCCCTCGCAATTTACCCCTTTGAGGTTCTCTCCGGCATTTTGTATGTCATTTTCGACTACCCAATTTTGAATTTTTGAGTATAATTCTTCGGCAGAGTTGCAGGTTCCTGCATCCAGTCCATACCCCAATGCTTGAATCCGCTGCCCATTGAACGCCATCTCAATGTTACCAGGTTCGGACACTGCCACCAGCGGTATTCCTCTGCAAACACAGTCGGTCAATGAACCTGTTCCTGGACGGCAGATCAACAGGTCAAGATTACTGTAAGCCTCTTCACTGTAATCGAAGGATATACACTTTCGTTGCAGCTCAGGTGTGACCTGACGCATGATTCTCTCATTGACATGAACCGTTGCGTTTGTCTTAGTGGTCAGCAACTGGGCTATACCAACCAGCATACGGTCCACCGAAGGGATCGCTCCCCCAGCCACAGCAATTTTCAGGTCATCTAAAGTGGTTGCAGTTTTAATGGGTCTTTTCTTCCAACGCTCTTCACCAAACCATGGCAATTTGATTGGGCTGGTTAACTCCAGGACAGCGGGCATGGCAATGCTATCCACGCATAACATTGGGGGGGAATATTTATGCAGCAATTCCAGTTCATCCGCAACAAATTTTTTAATCGCCTCATTTTCAGGGTAGGCATTGATCAAAATTTCATGCCAGAGGAATGAACCCAAAAGTATTGTGTCGGAGCGATAGGCAAGAACAGCAACCAGATTGTCGCTAAGAACCAGGTCGGCTTCCTGCAGCCAATCTGTGTTTTTTAGATTTATTTTCCAGCGGGACAATCTACCATCCTGATAACTGGTTGGATCATCGCTCCATCCAACTCCCGGGGAAGTAATTCCTGTGTGTAAAGTGACAGTTGGACTATTCCAGAAACTGAGAAATCCATGATGATCCTGCATCGCTTCGATCTGCCATTTTTCACAGGCGATATCGAATTTTACATCCGGTAATTTGTGCTGAAGCCTCATGAGTATTGTGAGGCTTCGTTTATAATGTCCCAGCCCATTGGAACATATAATAGAAGCAATTTTTTGCACAGTAAGCTGCTTTTGTTTTCGATTGAAAGGACGATTTATAAATCATAGGTACTCATATTTTGAGTGCTTAGTTTACGGTATCAGTCTTTGTGACGCAAGCAGCTTGCAGGCATTACAGACTGATTGAGAATGGAAAATATCAGATTTTTTCTGGGAAGTAGATGGAATAATTCTCTATTTGAGAGGAGTGGAAGATTCTTAAAGTTGTATGTATATTTTAGCTTGAGTACATTGCGTAGGATTTCACAAAATAAGCATGGGTGACTGAGATAGCGGTTGCGAAAAGCCAAATATGTGATTTTACGATTGGTTAGATAGCAATCGTTTTGAGTTAAATTTGTTGAAATTCACTCAAGATTACAAATCTTTTAATTGATATGCAGGTCTACAAAATTTCTTAATATATTATAGTTGCTGAGTCAGAAATTTTGTTGCGATCTTCATTTATACCAGGGGAGGATAGAAATATGGATTATCGTATTGAACGTGATACAATGGGCGAAATAAAGGTTCCCGCAGATCGTTATTATGGAGCCCAGACCGCACGCAGTCTCAAGAATTTCAAGATTGGGCAGGATCGTATGACACGCGAAATGATCCGCGCTCTCGGTATATTGAAAAAAGCGGCAGCCATGACCAATGCTGAGCTGGGAATTTTGTCACAGGATAAGGCAGATTTGATCGTTCAGGCAGCGGATGAAGTTATTTCCGGGGCGTTGGATAATCATTTCCCCCTCGTAGTCTGGCAAACTGGCTCTGGCACACAGACCAACATGAATACCAATGAGGTTATCGCAAACCGTGCCATCGAAATCGCAGGTGGTGAAATGGGATCAAAAGATCCTGTTCATCCAAATGATGATGTCAACAAGGCGCAATCCTCCAATGATACTTTTCCCACAGCGATGCACATTGCGGCTGCTGAGTCCATCGCGCACCATTTGATTCCGGCGTTGACCAAATTACGCAATGCATTAAAAAACAAAAGCGAAGAGTTCAACGATATTATAAAAATCGGCAGAACTCATTTAATGGATGCGGTTCCATTAACACTAGGTCAAGAATTCAGCGGTTATGCCCATCAGTTAACTCAGGGTCTTGACCGTCTGGATAAGTGTCTGCCGAATCTTTATGAATTGGCACTGGGTGGCACCGCAGTAGGTACTGGTTTGAATACTCACCCGGATTTTGCGGTGAAATCTGCGGCACGGATCGCCGATTTGACAGATCTACCATTTGTAACTGCACCCAATAAATTTGAAGCACTTGCAGCGCATGACGCAATTGTTGAAGCGAGCGGCATGTTGAAAACCATCGCTGCCAGTTTGATGAAAATAGCCAATGATGTCCGCATGCTGGGTTCCGGTCCAAGGTGTGGTATTGGTGAACTTCAACTTCCAGCAAACGAACCGGGTTCATCCATCATGCCTGGAAAGGTGAATCCAACTCAAGCAGAGGCGATGACTATGGTCGCCTGCCAGGTGATGGGTAATGATGTTGCCATCAACTTCGGTGGAGCTACAGGTCATTTTGAGCTGAATGTATTCAAACCGATGATGATTCATAATTTACTGCATTCCATCCGTCTTCTCGGAGATTCTTGCCAGAGCTTCACGGATAACTGCGTTGTCGGAATTGAACCGAACAGAGATCGTATCGAATCGATCATGCGAAACAGCCTCATGTTGGTGACCGCACTCAACCCGCATATCGGGTATGATAATGCCGCGAAAGTCGCTAAGAAAGCATTTGCAGAGAATACAACATTGAAAGAAGCTGTCGTTGAACTCGGACTACTGACCGCAGAAGAATTTGATCAGAAGGTTCGTCCAGAAAAAATGGTTGGACCGAAGGCGTAACACGAATACATTGTTGGTTCTATTATTGACGTATCCACAAGTGCTGGGGAGTACTTGTGGATACGTTTTTTTGTGGTTTAAAACTTATACATCAAATATTCCAAATTTCACCCCTATCCCGATTATATATTCAATATGCGGACTCCCTGTTTTTTTGTTATATTTTGAAGTGTAATAATTGGAGAATCCGCACAAATGCTTATTGACTGGATAAAAAATAGAATCGAAGTGCATGTTGTGGTCGGGTTGTATATCCTGCTCTTTCTGCTACTGTTAATCATCTCGCTTTTTCTTAATGAATGGCATCTGGTTTATGCTGTTGATGATGCTTACATCCATCTTGCCATCGCGAAACATTTTGCTCTCAACGGTGTTTGGGGAGTAACGCCATTTGAATTCAGCTCATCCTCTTCCTCCCCCCTCTGGACACTGTTGCTCGCTGGACTGATCAAACTGTTCGGGAATAGTGTTATTTTTCCATTGTTGCTCAATTTTATCGGGGGTGCTGTCGCGATATTTTTTGCGTCTGATATCATTCGTGAAATTCGACAACGGGTTCCGGTTCAGATGATTGATAGCATTTACCTCTTTCAAATCGTTCTTTTTCTTCCTCTGTTTTCACTGGTTTTCACTGGCATGGAGCATGTCTGGCATGTAGCAGCGATGCTGTTTTTCCTCCGATATACGATTGTAATACTAGATGCAAATTATTTCTCACGGAAAGAACTGCTTCTCCTGGTGGTCAGTGCAATCGTCATTTGTGGGTTACGGTATGAAAGTTATGCTATCCTATTGCTTGCTGTGCTTTTATTTATTGTGCGTGGAAGATTTTTACTGGGAGTGACTGTTCTCCTGGCTGGTTTTGCGCCAATGATCATTTATGCTGCTGTGTCGATTTCCCATGGATGGTTCTGGGCACCGAACTCGGTGATTCTGAAGAGTGCTTTTATTTCAGGTTTTTCGCTAACCAATCTAATCGAGGTGCGGCTTTTCGAACAGATGATGCATAATCCTCATATGGTCATATTGGGAGTTTTGACAACTGGATTCTGGCTCAATGAGGCAAGGGTACCCGGGCGTTTCTGGGACAGGCATGTGTTGATCTATTTTTTTGCTTCATTTACCTTATTCGCACACATTTTGTTTGGTGAAACATTCAGCTTTTATCGTTATGAAGCATATACCTTTTTGCTCGCAGGGATCGCACTCTACTTTCCCCTCGTACATCGTGAGAATCCACACTTGCTTTGGAAGTGGTTAAGCCCTCGTATATTTGTTGGTTTGTTACTCATGACTCTCTTTTTGTTTCCGGGATTTTCCAAACTGGGCATGCGTGTCATTTCCAATGCGCAAGTACCTCGTGCTACAGCAAATATCTACCAGCAGCAGGTTCAGATGGGCGATTTTCTCAGTACATATTACACCGGGGAAACCATCGCCGCGAATGATATCGGTGCGATAAACTATCTTGCAGATATTGACTGCATTGATCTTGTGGGTTTGGCGAATCTTGATGTTGCCAAAGCCATACAAAGCGGTGGATATTCAGAGCAATCTATCGATCAACTCTGTCGTGAAGCAGGGGTTTCGTTAGCTGTAATATATGACAGTATGCTGGAACCCTATGGTGGTGTGCCAAAAAGCTGGCGGTTTGCAGGAAGTTGGACCATCGAGAAAAACATCGTATGCGGTGATCGCACAGTAAAATTCTACGCTGTTAATCCTGATGAATTTGAACCATTGCGTACTGCCCTGAAAACATACCGTGATTCTCTGCCAAAATCCGTAAGTATGAGTATTCAATCCTGACTTGTAATTTGAAGGAGTAACCAAATGATAGACTGGGATCCATTGTATATACCGTTTTTGCAACGATTGGGGATGGCAATTCTCGCAGGAACCATAATTGGAACAGAGCGAGAATTTCGTGGTAAGGATGCAGGTCTTCGCACACTAGTCATGATCACCTTTGGGTCGTGCCTCTTTATGATACTTTCAGAGCATGTTGCCCTGGGCATTGGACGAATAGGTGATCCTGGCAGAATTGCAGCGCAGGTAGTTACTGGTGTGGGATTTATTGGTGCCGGGACGATTATTACCTCACGTAATCGTGTTAAAGGACTCACTACCGCCGCAATGATCTGGGTGATGTCTGCAATTGGTCTGCTAATCGGGATGGGATATATATTCTTTGGCTTAATAATTACGATCATGATTTTCCTCGTTCTGATGATTCTGTCAACAATCGAAAGAAAATTCATTCGCAATAAGGTTGCAGCCAAGAATCATAAAGAGGAAAAAATGAAGGTTTGAGAGACACAAGACTCAATAGAACGAGTGCTATTTTATTCAAGCTCTGAGAGTCGCATTTTACCAACCTGTGAAATTCTACACTTAATAAGTCGTCGGCCATCGTTCTGATAGTCATTGAGTTTGTGACGAATAGTACAATTATAAATGTTATCGCCTTTCAGACAAGTGATGTGAAGAGAGGCACTTATCCCTCAGTTAGATAATCCTATCTTTTTGACTTTACAGAGTTAAAGAGATACATTGCTGTTGAATCATGGGGCCGATTTAGATTTACGGACAAAGTAACTGGGGCGATTTATCCCCCCTGCTGTTCTTGAAATCCCTACTACTGGTTATAAAGGATTTAGTCTGGTTCTTTTTTTGCCCTTGAGTCTGTGAAACCTTTCACGAAATAAACGTTTACGCATGGAGTTGACATGCCTGAGAGCGAAGTGAGTCTGAATACCGATCTACTCGTTGTTGGTGGCGGCATTGCTGGCATCACAACTGCGGTAGAATCATCGGAAGCCGGTCTCGATGTCGTTTTGATTGAAAAGGAGCCTTACCTCGGGGGCAGGGTTTCTCGTTTTCACCACTATTTCCCGAAACTTTGTCCACCCGCTTGTGGGTTGGAAATCAATTACAAACGGCTTCGTGGCAACCCATCTGTCAAGATATATACTTTAAGTGAAGTCCAATCTATTGAGGGCAAAGAGGGTGACTATACAGTCACTATTACCGTAAAACCTCGTTATGTGCATCCCTGGGCAATGGATTATACTGAGTGGGCAAAAAGCTGTCCTGTTGAGATTGAGGATGATTTCAATTACGGGCTGAATAACAAAAAAGCAGTATACCGTAACTACGAAAACGCTTTCCCGCAAACATTTGTCGTGGACGAAAGTGTTGTAGATAACCCCGACTTTCGCGAATGGGTTAAATCCTGTCCTGATGGAGGGATTGACTTGGAGATGAAACCGTTAACGATTAAAGTCAAGACGGCTTCCATCGCCTGGGCAACAGGCTGGCAACCCTATGATGCCAACAAACTGGATATATTGAGCTACGGAAAACACCCCGATATCATCACCAATGTGATGATGGAGCGTTTAGCAGCAGAAAATGGTCCTACCGCAGGCAAGATTACTCTTCCTTCTGGAAAAGATAAGGTTGGTTCGGTAGCATTCGTTCAGTGTGCAGGAAGTCGTGATGAAAATCACTTGCCATTCTGTAGTGGTGTTTGTTGTCTGGCATCCTTGAAGCAAGCATCCTATGTGCTTGAGCAATATCCCGAGGCAGATGTTCATATGTTTTACATCGATGTTCGTACTCCTGGTCGTCTCGAAGATTTCTACCAGGAACGTGAGGAAAACCCCAAAATCAACATGCACCGTGGCAAAGTAGCTCGAGTAGATATTGAAGAAGATGGTCTGATAGTTACCGCAGAAAACACACTGACTGCTACTCTCGAAAAGGTAAAAGTTGATCTGGTTGTGCTGGCGACAGGTATGCAACCCTCAACAATGGATACCCCGCCTCCCATAGATATCTCAATGGATGAAAATGGGTTCATTGAACAGAAAGCAGATGCTGAGGGTATTTATGGAGTGGGCACTTGTGTCCGTCCCTATGATGTCGCGGCAACCTTGCAGGATGCTACTGGAGCAGCGGTGAAGGCATTGCAGATGGCGAGGAGGGCATAAAATGGCAAAGCATGAGATTAAACTTGGTATCTACTGCTCGGCAGACGAAGAGATCACTTCCGCCCTCGATATGGAAGCACTCGAAAAAGTCGCTTTAGGCGAATCCAAAGCAATCGTCTGGAAAACGCATAAAAAGATTACCAGTCCCGAAGGTGAAGCACTGATTAAAAAAGATATTGAAGAACATGGGCTGGATAGAATTGTTGTTCTTGATCGTTCGCAACGTGCGAATCCTGATATGTTCAATTTCGGTGATAATATATTTGTTGAACAGGTGCCATTCCGTGAATTAGTCGTCTGGACTCATGAGCCAAACGATGAAGATACCCAAATGCTCGCCGAAGATTATCTCCGAATGTTTGCTGCAAAGATGGGCTCAGTGAAGCCCGCGGAAGCCGCAGAATATGAAGGGGATATGTCACGCAAGATTTTGGTGATTGGTGGAGGTGTTTCAGGGTTACGGACAGCACTGCAATCAGCGAAATGCGGTTTTGAAGTTGAATTGGTAGAGAAGGAAGATCATTTGGGTGGGCATGCCGCCCGTTGGAAAACAACATTCCCGACAAAAGAACCCTATACAAAGATTGTTGATAATAATATCGATGAACTCATCGGCGAAGTTGACGCTCACGATAAGATCAATGTTCATCTTTCAACGAAGGTTAAAAGAATCAGTGGTGCGCCAGGCTTTTTTCAAGCCACTTTGAAGAATGGCACTGTTGCCGAACCAATCCAGATTGGATCAATTGTTCAGGCAACAGGTTGGAAACCCTACAACGCAAAAAAACTTGGTCATCTTGGATATGGTGTAAAAAATGTCATCACCAATATCCAAATGGAGGATATGATCGCGAAGGATGCGATTGTTCGACCTTCGGATAACAAAGCACCCGAATCGATTGCATTCATTCAATGTGCTGGCAGCCGAGACAAAGAGCATCTTCCCTATTGCAGTGCGGTTTGTTGTCGTGTCTCCCTGAAGCATGCGATGTTGGTTCGTGAGAAATACCCAGACACAAAGATATTCGTCATTTACAAAGATATCCGTTCACCCGGTCAGTATGAATTATTCTACCAGAACGCACAGAATGACCCCGCATTTTTCTTCACCAAAGGTGAAGTTGCTGAGGTGAAAGAACTCGCAAATGGTGGTCTGATCATTGATGTTGATGAAACACTGCTGGGTGAGGCGATTTCCATCGAAGCGGATATGCTCGTACTCGCTACAGGGATGGTTCCAACGACCCTCGTAGAAGACACGGTGATGGATGTCGGTGAAGAAACTCCTGCTGATGCGCCGGTTGAAGAGGAAGAAGATCTCAATGACGGCAAAAAAGCCTCCTCGAGTGCTGAAGTGGGTGCAAGGATTCTGAACCTGACTTACCGTCAAGGCTCAGATCTTCCGACTCTGAAATACGGTTTCCCGGATAGTCATTTTATCTGCTTCCCTTATGAAACGAGACGAACTGCAATATTCGCGGCTGGAACTGTTCGTGCCCCAATGGATATAGCTCAAGCGACTACCGATGCTAATGGTGCAGCCTTAAAAGCTGTTCAAGCGATTAATATGCTGGATAAGGGTATGGGACTGCATCCACGTTCACGCGACCTTAGCTTCCCAGACTTTTTCCTGCAACGATGCACGCAGTGTAAACGTTGTACAGAAGATTGTCCCTTTGGTGCGTTGGATGAGGATGAAAAAGGTACACCGAAGCCAAATACCACACGCTGTCGTCGCTGCGGAACCTGTATGGGTGCCTGCCCGGAACGTATCATAAACTTTGATAATTTCAGTGTGCCCATGGGTAATGCTATGATCAAGGCGATTGAGGTTCCAGAAGAACTGGAAGAGAAACCGAGAATTATCGCCTTCATGTGTGAAAATGATGCGTTACCAGCACTTGAAGCCGCTGCTGCCAAACGATTGAAGTTCAATCCCTGGGTAAGAATTATTCCGGTGCGCTGTCTGGGTTCGGTCAACCTGGTCTGGATAACTAACTGCCTGGACAACGGCATGGATGGCATCATGATGCTCGGTTGCAAGCATGGCGATGATTACCAGTGCCACTTTGTCAAAGGTAGTGAGTTGGCGCAATATCGTATGGGAAATGCGCAGGAGAAATTGCAGCAGATGGCGTTGGAAGAGGAACGTGTGATTGTGGATTCAATAGCAATTGATGAGTGGGAAAAAGCAATTAAAGTGATCGAAGACTATAGTGAAGTAATTGAAGAAATTGGTGCAAATCCATTTAAGGACTTTTAAACTGGTTTTTATGGAACAGCTTGAAAGAATAGAGTTGAATTCATAGTATTTGTGCCTTATTTAACAAGCGTTAATTTTTAGAACACTTCGTATTGATGAAGACAAGGTAACTGTTATACAAGAAAAACAGGAGAATTACGAATGGCGTCGAAACTTGTACCGCCTCATGGCAGCGATGAACTAAAACTGCTGCTCCTCGAAGGTGCGGCGTGTAAGGAAGAGCTGAAAAAAGCAGCAGGATTGAAAAAAGTTACTCTTTCCTCACGTGAAACCGGCGACTTGATCATGATGGGCATCGGTGGATTTACACCGCTGGATGGTTTCATGGGACATGATGATTGGAAGGGTGTTTGTGCTGAGATGAAAATGCCGTCCATGAATGGATTGTTCTGGCCGATTCCAGTGACCCTTTCTGCTGATAAAGCGACAGCAGACGACATCAAACTCGGTGATGAAGTTGCTCTCTATTCAGATGAATATGATGAGATCATGGCAACGATGGTTGTGAAAGAAAAATACATCATCGACAAAGAATTTGAATGCAAACATGTTTACACCACCACCGACCTGGAGCATCCCGGTGTCAAGATGGTGATGGAGCAAAAAGAAGTGAACCTTGCTGGTCCGGTGAAAGTCCTCTCCGAAGGAACGTATCCGACCGAGTTCAAGGGTATCTACCAACGTCCCGCTGAAAGTCGTGCAGAATTTGACAAACGTGGCTGGAAATCCGTTGCAGCATTACAACTTCGTAATCCCATGCACCGCAGCCATGAATACCTCGCCAAAATCGCACAGGAAGTCAGCGATGGTATCTATATTCACCAGCTCGTTGGAAAATTAAAACCTGGCGATATTCCAGCAGATGTACGTGTCGATTGCATTAACACCCTGGTTGACTACTATTTCGTCAAAGATCGCGTACTGACAGGTGGTTATCCATTGGATATGCGTTATGCAGGACCACGTGAAGCCCTGCTTCATGCAGTCTTCCGTCAAAACTTTGGTTGCAGCCACATGATTATTGGACGTGACCACGCTGGTGTTGGCGATTATTATGGTGCATTCGATGCCCAGGATATTTTTGACAATCTCTGGGAAGGTGCCTTAATCACCCAACCATTGAAAATTGACTGGACATTCTTCTGCTACAAGTGTGAAGGCATGGCTTCAATGAAGACTTGCCCTCACGACAAAGAAGATCGTCTCTTCCTCTCCGGCACCAAGCTGCGTAAGCTGCTGTCCGAAGGAAAAACTGATGAGATTCCAAAAGAATTCAGTCGTAAGGAAGTGCTCGAAATCCTGGTTAAGTACTATGCCAGCATTGAAGATGAGGACAAAGTTGAGATCAAGGAACATCGCGCTTCCAAGGGTCAATAAGTAGTAAAAAGCATTAGTGGCTAATCAGAATAAGTTTGAGTGTTATAATTTCCTCGCGTCATTCCAGCACTTTTTTAGCTGGAATCCAGGAAGTATCTGAAAGAGCCAGACGTTTTACTAGAAGCTAAACAAGTAAACAATAGAAAATCAGAAGCGTTTCAGGGTGCTTCTGAAATAAGTAAAAGAAAAGATTCACAAACTAATTCGTATGACTGAAGTAAAACCTGAGTCATTAAGAACAACCACAGGAATCTGTGGAGAACGAGAAGGAGGGTTCCATGCCAAGTTATGTGCTTCCCGACAAATGTGATGGGTGTAAAGCACTGGACAAAACAGCGTGCCAGTACATTTGCCCTAACGATCTGATGGTCTTGAACAAAGACCTGATGAAGGCCTACAACCGGGAACCGGAACTGTGCTGGGAGTGCTACAACTGTGTAAAGATTTGCCCAGTGCAGGCAGTTGAAGTCCGTGGTTATGCTGACTTTGTGCCATTAGGTGCAAGCGTCACCCCGATGCGCGGATCAGACAGCATTATGTGGACCGTAAAGTTCCGTAATGGAATGTTGAAACGGTTCAAGTTCCCGATCCGTACCACTGAAGAAGGTAGTGCGGTACCGGCAGGCGGCTTTGATGAGGGAGATGGCGACCTGAACAGTCATATGCTGTTCACTGAGCCTGAGTCAGTTAGAGCCGATTTCTTCACATTGAAGTAATCCCGGCGAAGGAGGAAATTATCGTGGCATTTGAAACTGTAACAGTCGAAACCGATCTACTGCTTATCGGTGGTGGTATGGCTGCCTGTGGTGCAGCTGTCGAAGCCGCATATTGGGCAAAGAAAAACAATCTGAAAGTTACCCTGATTGACAAAGCCGCTGTTGATCGTTCTGGCGCTGTCGCTATGGGTCTTTCGGCTATCAACCAGTATGTGGACCTCAAAAGCGGTAACAACACCATCAAAGACTATGTGGACTATGTCCGCAACGACTTGATGGGCATTACACGTGAAGACCTGGTCGCCAACATCGCGCGCCACGTTGACGCAACAGTTCATCTTTTCGAAAAATGGGGTCTCCCCATCTGGACAGATGAAGAAGGAAATTATGTACATGAAGGTCGTTGGCAGCTCATGATCAACGGCGAATCCTACAAGGTTATCGTCGCTGAAGCAGCAAAGAACGCCATCGGTCTGGACAACATTTATGAACGTATCTTCATTGTTGATCCATTGATGAAGGACGGCAAGTGCGTTGGTGCAGTTGGTTTCAGCACACGCGAAGAAAAATTCTACATCTTCAAAGCAAAAGCTACCCTCGCAGCAATGGGTGGTGCGGTTCACGTATTCAAACCGCGTAGCACAGGTGAAGGTCTCGGTCGTGCATGGTATCCACCATGGAACACCGGTTCCTCAACCTATTTCTGCCTCAAAGCCGGTGCAGAACAGACCTGTCATGAAGTTCGGTTCATTCCGATTCGTTTCAAAGACGGTTACGGTCCTGTCGGCGCGTGGTTCCTGCTGTTCAAATCACGTGCAACCAATGCTTTTGGTGGCAACTACATGGTCGAACGTACCGATGAACTCCAGAAGTGGGGTCCCTACGGTAAGGTAAAACCGATTCCAGCAAACCTCCGTAACTGGCTCGGTATGCTTGATATCGCTGAAGGCAAGGGTCCGATCTATATGCGGACTGAAGAAGCCATTCAGAAGCTCGCGGATGTCTACAAAGATGATCCCAAGGGCTACAAAAAGAAAATGAAAGAACTTGAGAATGAAGCATGGGAAGATTTCCTCGACATGACAATTTCCCAGGCGATCCTCTGGGCGAGTACCAATACTGCGCCTGAAGAAAGATCCTCTGAAATTGCCGCCGCGGAACCCTACTTCATCGGTTCACACTCTGGTGCATCCGGCTCATGGGTTTCCGGTCCTGAAGATATTCAGACCGACGAGACCAGGGACGAATACTTCTGGGGTTATGCCAATATGTCCACCACCCCCGCGCTCTTCTGCGCAGGTGATGCATCTGGTGCAAGCTCCCATAAGTTCTCTTCCGGCTCAGTCACAGAAGGTCGTATCGTTGGTAAGTCTGCGATTAAATACATCGTCGAAAACCCGGATTATCCAGGTGTCGATGATGCACAGATCGAAGCACTCCGTGAAATGATCCTCAAACCATTGGAAGTTTTCGCAGAGCACTCTCCGAAAACCAGCGATCCCGATATCAGCCCGGATTACATCCGCCCGAAAATGTTCATGTTCCGTCTCCAGAAGATCATGGACGAGTACGCAGGTGGTGTAAGTGCACAATTCAGCACAAACAAGTATCAGCTCGAAAGAGCCCTCGAATTGCTCAACTTCTTGAAAGAGGATTCACTGAAGCTGGCAGCCGAAGACTTGCATGAACTGATGCGTGTCTGGGAAAATGTCCATCGTATGTGGCAGGCTGAAATTCACGTACGCACGATGTTGTTCCGTGAAGAAACACGTTGGCCGGGATACTACTTCCGCGCTGACACCCCGACCATGGTCGAAGGTGAATGGGATGCATTCGCAAATGCAATCTACCATCCTGACACTGAGGAATGGGAAATGAAAAAACGCCCGGTAAAATATATCTTCAAAGATATGTAAACCGGAAAAGATAGTACGCTGTATTTTTATGGTGCGGGGGATTCCTCCGCACCATTTTTTTTGAAAACACAGGATAAGAACAATCATGATAACACCAAGGGATAACTGCAGGATAAACAAATGGTGCTTCTCATAACTAATTTTGATATGCAAGTGGTTAAAAGCTCAGGCAGGAGCGGTATGTGCATAGTGCGGCGGCGTAAGCCCTGGATAACATGATCCTCCTCCCATCACCAGCCCTGGAAGCTCGAAATTATTCCCAGAAAAATAATACTCTTGCGACCTGAATGCAGACTGGGTAGACACTCAATGGTTTGTAGTGCTAGAAACTGAATGTCTGTCCCTGAGTTTCATGTTTTTTGTTTACCGATCGCTAACTTATGAGAAGATCGCATGTTTACGAGAGGCATATCTTGGGGCTCTCAAATAGATCATTTTCTCAAATAAGCTACACTTGTCAGTAATTACTTACAGCATTTAGTGGCTGGATGTTGTATCTTCTAGTAATCTTCAACCAACTAGGCTGAGCATAAAAAACCTGAACCAAGCTTCCAACCAACGATCACCCAAAGGCAGAGTTTTCTAATAATTATTAACCTTATGGGTAAAGAATAATTTTGTTTTAAGGTATAAAATGCTTATATTTTATCAATCCAGCAAACTTGAAAAAATACTCAACAACCAGAGCAAGTTGGTTAAAAAATTCGGAACTGAACAGGCACATGTCATTCAGAGACGGTTATTTCAGCTTGATGCAGCAAACTGCCTTGCTGATCTGCGAAATACGCCAGGAAGATGCCATGAGCTTACAGGCGATCGACAGGATACACTCTCCCTCGATCTTCGTAAACAATTCCGGCTGATTTTTGAGGCGGCGGACGATCCGATACCCAAATTGCCGGAAGGTGGTTTGGACTGGAATCTGGTAAGGACGGTGCGAATCTTGGACGTGAGGGTTGATACACATGAATAAAAATACAAAATTTAGACCTGACTATGCTATCCCGCCGGGAGAAACACTTCTGGAATCATTGGAAGAACACGGGATGACACAAGCCGAACTGGCGAAAAGAACAGGTATGGCAACGAAGACCATCAACGAAATTGTCAAAGGTAAAAATGCCCTGACTCCAGATACGGCGATTCAATTAGAACGAGTTTTCGGAATACCAGCACAATTTTGGAACAACCTGGAAAAGAATTATCGTGATACCCTTGCCCGGTTAACTGAAGAGGAAAGTCTGCAGAAATCGCTACCCTTGTTGAAGATGATTCCATTGAGGAAAATGATCAGCCTTGGCTGGATAGATAAAGCAGAGGATGAGATTGAACAACTGAAACTGGTGCTTCGGTACTTCGGCGTTAATTCCTTGCGTTCCTGGCGTATTATGTACGCAGATACACAACCTCAGTTCAGGATATCCAAAAGCTTTGAAAGTGACCAGGGAGCACTGGCTGCATGGATTCGTCAAGGCGAGTTGATGGTTTATGATACAAAACCTGTGCCCTTTTATAAGACAGGATTCCAGAGGGCATTGAAAGAAATTCGGGGACTGACACGATTGGCTCCTGATGAATTCCTGCCGAAGCTCTACCAGTTGTGCAACGAAAATGGTGTGGTTCTGGCACTTGTGCCGGAGTTGCCTAAAGCACGCGCTAACGGTCTGGCACACTGGCATGGAAACAACCCCCTGATACAACTCAGCTTATATAACAAGTGGGCAGATATCTTCTGGTTCAGCTTCCTTCATGAGGCAGGACATATTCTGCTACACGGAAAAAAAGAGGTCTTTGTAGAACAAATCGCCATGCGAAAGGCAAAGACGGATTCAGAACAATCACATACTGTCGACACCGATACTCTGAAAAAAGAAGAAGAAGCTGATCGGTTTGCAAGCGACATCCTGATACCACCAGTAAAGTACCAACAATTTATTAACAGAGGTAAGTTCAGTAAGGATGCCCTGTTTCGTTTTGCTAACAACATTTGTGTCCATCCTGGGATCATTGTTGGACGACTTCAACACGAGGGACTCCTGCTGCATTCTCACTGCAATGATCTGCGTCTGAAATATCAGTGGTCGGAGTGATTTTGTTTGGGGATGAGAAACTGATGTTCAAGTAGCAAGCGTTGCACGGAATCTTGTGTTCTCTGTTATAGAGTAGCCATGACGTACTTACTGAAAATGACTTAACTTCAGTATTCACGGAACAAATTCAGACTAATTGGATATTTAAAAAGAAACAACAAGGGTTTATAAATGGATAAGAAAATAATAGATAGCGGTTCATTATGGAATCGAAGTAATGAGCTTTTTCAGTATGAGGTGTCTTCTCTCTTTAGTGATGGTGGTGATTATATCGCACGAAGGCTAGTTCTGTCCAAGGAAGAAAATAGTATAAATATCGAAATTCATTATACAGGATCGTACTGCGCTATGCATGATTTTGTTGCTGACAATAAAGAAAATAATGCCGCAATAAACGAAGTGATAAGACCATATAAAGAAATATTAAAATACTTTGCTTTCAATCTAGACGAATTACATACTTCTAGAACTCTTATTGCTCATATCCCAAATCTTTGTAAGGAAATAACAGGTAAATTAGAGTATAATGGAAGCTATCATGAATATGTTGCACCTATTAATCTAAGAATTGGATATAATAGATTTGTACGCTCAAAAATTTTAGAGACCATGTATGATAATTCTCATCTCCACGCCAGGTACTCCCGAAATGATCTAATAAATTTAGCAAAGACAGATAATAACGATACTACTCTAGCAATTGATTATCTCCATACACTTGGATATGTTCAGTATGAAGAAAGTAGAAATGTAGGATATTTTGTTAAATTAACAGCTGAGGGTATAAATCATAGAGAGAATCAGTACCTTATTTATGGTAACTCAGCCTTTTTAATTATTTGGTGTAATAAAGAATTAGATGAAGTAATTAAAGAAGTATACAAAGAGGTAATTGAAAAAGAAAATGGTTTCAAGCTTATAATTCAAGAGCGGGAGGAACCAAATATATCAATACACAATGATATATATGACTATATAAAAAATACACTATTCAGTATTTGTGACCTTAGCGGAAAGCGTCCGAATTGTTATTATGAGGCAGGCTATGCACATGGATTAGGGAAAAAGGTGATATTCACAATTAGAGAAGAGGACATCAAGAAAAACGACAGGGTGGATTTTGACTTTGATTTGATCCCATATAAACACAGTATCTACGATCCTTACGATTTAGGAAGTTTTAAAAAAGAGCTCTCTGAACGAGTCATGGAGATTCTAAGCAAAATCAATGAAAAAGTAATCTAATATATTGGGCTCGATTCATAATATTGTGATGAAGAATGGATAGTTGGAACCCTCCCGTACAATCTTACAACAGCATGACATAGTTGGCGCCCCATAGCTCGCTACGGGTTTCAAGTGCTGTTACAAGAAACGTGCTTCACGAACTGCTATGCTCCCAATATTTAATAGCATTCATATTGGAGGGATCGAAAGGTTCGGGGCAACCACTCTTTCACTCAAGAAAATAGGAGTACTTCCTCAAAATAACTTTGCTTGCGTGCAAAGGAATCTATTGCACGTAATAGTGATCCCCAGGAAAATACATCCTTCCTCTGTTCCCTTGGTACAATCACCTCTTGGATGCCTGTTTACAACACGATGGTATGACACTTGGCTTCGTCCATCGGTACGCTTAAATTACGCTGACAGATCAGACAGTCAAGCCATGGCATAAATATCCGTTTTACCTTTCATATTCGTAGGCGATAAGTTTCAAGATTCAAAGTCAACGGAAAATACAATTGAAGAAAAGCTCGAAACATGTGGAGACGCTGAAACAAACCGAGAAGCACTTCCTCAGTTGCGGGTAATGGAGGATTTATGACAGTTGACGGCAATAGACACATTGACAAAACGAAGCAGAGAGGTGTAATCAACATTCCTGTTGATCAAATCCATCCCGGTCCGATCCGTCACCCTGAGATGCCAGAATGGTTCTTAATAGAAGCACAGGCGGTGCACGATATTGTGAAGGATGTTTTCGACATGTCACTGGATGAGTTTCTATTGAATTTCCAGCGCGACAGCGACCCTTCTCATGAGCTGGGAGTCTGGAAGTGGATCGCTACCAAGTATAGCGAAATCATTTCGTCTCCGTTAGTCAGCCGTTGGAACAGGAAAAGCATTTTCAATGTTATCTTTGATATCACTGTCCAGGGAGTCGCGGAAACGAGTACGTCAGAAGTTGGTGACCTATCCAGAACCGAAGTGAAGGCTATTGTCGATTACTGCATAAGAGACCGTAAAGACTAGCACTTGATAATGATAAAAATCGTTGATTAACCTATAGCTTGACTCAGGTATCGGTTCATATACCAGAAATGTTTTTTCAGTATTGCCGGAAGTGAAGTAAGTTAGAGGTGTACTCCTCAAAGTTAAAATTCGAAGTAAGCTCCTTGTATCCGTCCACATTGAGAAGAGATTGTATGCGAGAGATAGAAAATCCAGAAGTTGCCGCGGTCTTCAATTCATATTCTCAAGAGGTAAGAGAGAAGTTGATGTTCTTCAGACAGTTGATTCTAGAAACAGCTTCAATGATAGATGAGGTTGGTGAAATAGAAGAAACCCTTAAATGGGGAGAACCAAGTTACCTGACACCGAAAAGCAAAAGCGGTAGCACAATAAGGATTAACAAGAAAAAATCTGCAGAAAACCAGGTAGCAATTTACTTCAAGTGCACTGCAAATCTAGTGAGTTCATTCAGAGTTAAATTCCCTGCTGAATTTCATTATGAAGACAACAGGGCAATTGTTTTTAATCTTTTCGATGAGGTTGACATTAACAAACTTAGAAAATGTATTGCATTAGCCCTAACCTATCACTTGAATAAAAAGCTGGATGATGTTGAGCGGTGGAGACGTGTGGATCAATATCTGGCTCTACCATAATACCACGCTTTTACACACAGATTTTTTGCCAAACTGGAGATTAGCGCTCCTCTAGATGGCACGATGATCTGCATCTTGTTTATCAGACATATCCTTGTCTTTATTGAGTGTTCTCTCCAACTGCGTGATATCCTGGAATTTTCAGAACAGATTTATTGCCAAACTGGAGTTTGGCGCTCCATTTTTACCTCTAAGGTTCAACGCTTTTTCCAGCCCAGGAGATGACAATCTCATAAGTGAAACGAACGCCAAGTGTCAGGTTTTTCAGGCGAACACGTTCATCAATCCCATGAACACCCCCAGATTCCTCTTCAGTGAGGGGGAATGGAAGCAGACCGTAGGTTAGGATTCCTGCACGACGCAACTTTGAGGCATCTGAAGTTGCGGGTGTGAGGTAGGGTGCGGTCACAGCCTGGGGCCAAAGTTTGTGTGCAGCATCTTCGATTGTCGTGAAGAATGGCGTGTCGAAAGGCACCATTGCAGCTCCATTCTGCACACCCGGTTTATGACGGACGCGAACCAATGTGTCATTTGCAGCGTATTCCAATGCCATAGTGACCTCTTCCAAGTTTTCTTCGGGCAGGATACGCAGGTTGAGGTTTGCCTGAGCAAAATCAGGGATCACATTTGTCTTTACCCCGCCTTCAATCAGAGTGATACTGATTGTATTCTGTCGAAGAGCATCAAAGCGAGGGTGTCCCTGCTTGATACGTTCGTCATAGGGTGCAAGTCTCTTGAAAAACTCATCAGTTAAATCAAGTTGTCGGGTTGGAAACTGGTAGGATTTTATTGCAACCAGAGCTTTTGAGAGACGGTAAATCGCATTTTGATCGCTGGGGACAGAGGCATGACCCGATTCTCCCAGTGCGGTAACTGTCAGGTTGTGCGCCGATTTTTCTCCCGCCTGAATCCAGACTGACCAGACAGAATCCGCACGTTCCCAAACTCTGCCCCCCTCACCGATTGCGACCCCAGCATTAATCAGATCACGTTTTTCTTCCAGTAACCACGAGACTCCAGGTCCGCCTCCAGTCTCTTCAGCGGCTGCAGCAAGGAAGATGACATCTCTGTCCAGAGGGATGTTGTTACGTTTGAGAATGAGCATGGTCGCGAGGTGGCAGGCGAGCAAACCTTTCGCGTCTATTGCACCTCGTCCATAGATCGCCTCATCCTGCACAATCCCTGCGAATGGATCAATAGTCCATACACCCCATCCAGCATCAGCGGGAACGACATCACTGTGGCTGTAAAGTAGAATGGGGTCATACTTGCCAGAACCGTGATATCGGGCAATAAAATTATCACGTCCCTCATCCCTCGCCACACGGAGATAATGTATCCCTTCACGGTCCAACACTTTCGCCAGATAGTCTGCCACCAGTGATTCATTGCCCGGGGGATTGGTGGTGTCGATACGGATAAGATCAGCCAGAATACGCGCGGTTTCACGTCCGATTTCATCAAAGTTTATCGCATCAGCAGCTTTTATGGCTGGTGCGGATGCAAGGAGGAGAAAGCATATCAGAAAGAATAGAGTGATGTAATTTGTTGTGTGAACACGCATGAAAATCAGATTCCTGAGAAAGTTAGCATTGCATGATTGCACGTGAGATGTTTTTATTGTTCTTCATACCCCAATAACTAAGTAATAAAATGTTGTCCGATTAAACCCTGGATAAATCCAGGGCCAAGCAGTGACTCCAGGTGATACGAGCCTATCCCATTATTATGGATAATAATCGCTCAACCTTACCAATGTCGCTCCCCAGCTTCCTCTATCACCCCCGGCAAGTTTGTAACTATCAACGTACGATAACTTATCCAATATCGCATGAACAATGGTACGCAAAGTTCCAGTACCTTTGCCATGAATAATTCGCACCTCATAAATCCCTCGTCCACGGCATTCGGTCAGATAGTCAGGGACAAGCGATTTTACATCTCGCGGTGAAAAGGTATGGAGGTCAAGCACGCCATCAATTGGATATTCAAGATGTTCATCCATCTTATTCGATCGGTTTGCCGAAATTCTCTTTGTAACAAATATCCTCGAATCCCAGCCGTTTGACTCGCGGCGGCATCGGTGTTTTTTCATAGCCAACAGTCATCAACATCACTGGTACATAATTTTCAGGTATATCAAATGCTTCCATAACTTTATCAAAATGGAAGCCAATAACTGGTGCGGTGCTCAGTCCCATCTCAACCGCTGCCAGCAGCATGATTCCAGTCATGATTGATGTACTGCGGATCGCCTCATCACGTTGCACCGAAGGACGTAAACCATAAAACTTTGATGAGACAATGTTAAGATGGTTGTCATCCGGATAGTATCCTTTCTCGATCCAGTCATCCACGAATAGACCTACATCCAGGTGAGCGTCAATCTTTCCAAGTACGATTAAAACCGCACCAGCATCCAGAAGATGCCGCTGGTTCAAGGAATTTTCGTGAAGTTTTTTCTTGCCTTCATCACTGGTGACAACAATAAATCGCCAATGGTTCAGGTTAAATGAGGAGGGTGCCAGGGTCGATAGTTCGATTAATTGACGAATTTGTTCGTCTGACACTTTTTTGGTTGGATCGTATGAATGAACACTGCGACGCAGTTTAATCGCTTCTGATACTGTCATTTATTGCCCTTTCAGAATAATGATTTCTGGTCTTTTAAGAGATTAGACCTCTGATCGAGATTCTTAGCGCTATTTTAAAAATTCGTATCCGCAACAGTTCGGATGTTGCGGAACGCTGTTTTCCAACATCACTTCTTAGTTTCGACATCACTCTGGTTTCAGAAACCAATTTTTAGCGATATTTAGCGGATTGCCAGCTTTTCAACAATTTCCTTTGGTCCACTGACCAGTAAAACATCACCATGTTCGATTTTCATGTCCGCAGTAGGCACCATACTTTCCCCCTTGCCTGGCACTGCTGGATTGTGTCGCCTGACAATAAAAACTTCGATGCCTTCGCTACTGCGCAGGTCTAATTGACGGAGGTTTTTTCCAACATAATGTGCAGGTGCCTCAATCTCAGCCATGACAAAACCGGGAGCAATCAGCGTGCTTCCCAACCGTTTTGCGGCATCAATGGATGAGTGTACACCGCCTGAAAGATCACGCATCATGATTTCATTGTTATACGCTTCGACAACATCAGTACGATGGATTGCACCGAGCAGATGATTCGCATCATGCGGGTCTACCACCGGTAACTCATCAAGGTTTTTCTCGCCGAACAACCGGAAAACATAGTCAAGATTGTCAGTTGGAATCACGCGTGGTACTTCCTTGTTCGCAATGTCATCAACTACCAGAATCGGTTCGAGTGCCTCTATGTCGAATAGAACCGCCCGAATCTCATGGAATGAGATATAACCCTCCAATTGCCCCTTGTCGTCCACAACGAACATTGTGGAATGTAAGGTGGCGCGTGACACTTCATCCAGAAGTGGTTTGAGTCGCATACTGTGGGAAATTGTATGAGCATCGGATCGCATCACATCCCCGACAATTATGCTCTTTAACACATTCACCTCTTTGCCACGCCAGAGTTGAATCCCTTTCTCCTTCAACTTGATCGTGTAAATGCTCTCTGGTAATAGCTTCTGGGCGACAATAACTGCCAGAATAGAGGAAAGCATTAGTGGGAGAATGACTTCATAGCTGCCAGTCAATTCAAAGAGGATCAAGATCGCCTGCATGGGGGCGTGCGTGGTTGCCGCTACAACCGCCGCCATTCCTACAAGGGCATACGCGCCGTAGTTGTCGGTAACCAGCTCTGGTGTCAACCAATCAGCTCCATACCAGACAACTCCACCAAGCATGGCTCCCAGGAAGAGAGAAGGTGCGAAAATGCCACCCGAACCACCTGAGCCAAGTGTTGCTGATGTTGCTACTATTTTTGCGAATACTAGAAAGATCAATATCTTGAATGGCAGGTGCCCCAATAACGCTTCTTCAATAAACTCGTACCCGACACCGTAAACATGTGTCATACCCAACACACCAAAACAGCCGATGATCAGACCACCGATTGCGGGTTTTAGCCAGTCGGGAATAATTTTAAGTCCATCGAAAAACTTTTCGCTACTATGCAGGGTTCTGATGAACAACCAGGCAACCATTCCTGCAAATACCCCCAGAATGGCATAATGAATTAGTTCAGACGGTCCCTCGAATACATATTCAGGGAGGGAAAATGCCGGAGCGTCACCGAGATATGCACGACTTACAGCCGTTGCGACAACCGAAGATATAATGATTGAACTGAGTTGGGTAACACCGAAATCACCAAGAATGATTTCCAATGAAAACAGCATTCCCGCAACCGGTGCGTTGAAAGTAGCAGCGATTCCGGCAGCAGCCCCACAGCCAACATAGGTTTTCAGCCGTCTGGCACTCACATGGAGAAACTGTCCCATCCAGGATGCGATACCGCTACCGATTTGTACAATCGGACCTTCCGATCCCGCTGAACCACCGGTACCAATTGTTATCGCACTCGCAGCAACTTTTACAGCAGCAACTCGACCACGAATTATCCCGCCACGTGTGGCAACAGCAGCCATTACTTCAGGCACTCCATGACCCTTTGCTTCTGAAGCGAAAAACGATACCAGAGGTCCGACCAATAATCCACCAAGTATTGGTAAAAAGAAACGGATGTACCATGGAGTTACCGAAAGGGCCTCTACTGTGGGGTTAATCACTCCGAACGCCAGTTTTTCTACTCCACCAATAGCGTATCGAAAACCTACCGCTCCATAGCCTCCAGCAACTCCTATCAGAATTGCAACCAGAAGATTGAGTCTATATTCACTAGCTGAGAAATCTTTGAGGAACTTCGATCCACGTATCCGTGTCAGGAGAGAGGGACGGGATTGGTCTTGGGCACGCGTACTTTCAGTGTTCCTGGACATTTCAGCAAAGTTCTTGATATTATTAGAGTTGTACTGTATACAGAGATTAAATGATCCTGTATGCGATTTGTGAATTGTGAACTCCCGAATCGCGAGAAGGTAGTGGAAGTTGTCATGCTGTTCAATGAAACGTACTTAGGGTGAGAGCAGGATTGCGGGCTGTAAGCGAGGTGGAAGAAGGTGTTTTCACACCTCCTCCCACCTCCAAACTTTTATGCATCCAGACGGTCACCGAGGATGTTTGTAAATCCAGTTACTCTGACATCAAAAGTGCGAGCAGGGGTTTTGATTGCAGCGGTTTTTCCCGCTTTTTTGCCACGTAACTGTTGACCAATCGGGGAGAGTATTGAAATTTTATTTTCTTTTAGATTCATCTCTTCAGGCAGAACAAGCTCATAGGAATACTTCTTCCCGTTTTCCTTTTCTTCGAGGTCGACGATGGAGTACAGTCCGACTGTATTCGGGTCAATTTGTGAAAGGTCTATATTTGCGAGTTTACGGTGTCGGTCAGATAGCTGAGCGAGACGAACGTGCAGGTAGCCCTGGTGTTCCTTAGCAGCTTCATACTCTGCATTTTCAGAGAGATCACCTTTTTTACGTGCTTCCTCAATCCGTATGGGTAATTCTACTTCCAACTCATGCTGAACTTCACCGATCTCTTTTTCCAACTTCTGACGAACTGCATCCAAACGATCTTGCATAACTACTCCCAAACTTCTCTCAGGTTTGTTTTTATAGAACTCGCTGATCTTGTAAACACATAAAAAAAGAATTGGAGAAATTCACTCCAATTTTCTTCTGAATCATGCATAGAATTTGAACAGCGAGATGAGTTTTTGACTTGTTACAATAAAAAAGTCATCGAAGCCGCACGCTGCGACCCCGATGAAT
>JAIOHU010000002.1 GCA_019912845.1 bacterium | reverse complement strand
AACTTGATAGACTGATAGAAATACCCCCAACGTCAATTTTTGCATCAGATGGCAGTTTGCTGGCACAAATAGGGGGTAGAACAGTTATCCCCGATGAACGTATCCCGGAGAAATACAAGCTCGCTGTTCTAGCTGCAGAAGATGATCAGTTTTATCAGCATCCGGGGATAGACAAACCTGCTTTAACCAAGGCGGTTGTTGGAATTCTGATGGGGAAACGATCGCGCGGTGGATCAACCATCACTCAACAACTGGCAAAAAATCTATTCTTCACCTTCAAGAAATCGACTGTTAGAAAATTCAGAGAAATTCTTGCAGCGTTAGAGATAGACTATCGTTTCAACAAAGATGAAATTCTCGAAGCCTATTGCAATGGCATCCCTTTTGGTAAACGAGCTTATGGCATCGAAGAGGCTGCGATGGTCTATTTCAGTACGCATGCTGCAGATCTAACCCTGGCTCAATCCGCTTTGCTTGCAGGAATACCTAATGCTCCCGGGCGCTACAATCCTTATCGTTATCCAGATCGTGCGATATCAAGACAAAAATGGATCTTGGGACGGATGAAATCGCTTGACTGGATTGATGAGACTGAATACCAGCAGGCGGTAGCTGAATCATTGGTCTTCAAACCGCTTTATGCCTCTATTGATGAGGGTAGCTATTTTATTGAAGCGGTTATCGATGAACTGGAAGAACGTTATGATGAGAATATCGTTCAGCATGGCGGATTAAAAATCTACACCACTCTCGATCCCCTTCTTCAAGGATATGCAATCGAGGCGGTACAAAGTTCACTACGTGATCTTGACATACGGTTTGAACTTGATCCATTCCAGGATGCTGAACCTGAGCAACGTGTTAATTATCCACAAGCATCCATGGTTTCCGTTGAAAATGCGACCGGTGCGGTTCTCGCTCTTGTTGGTGGAAGAGACTGGCAGGCAAGCCAGTTCAATCGTGCGACAAAAGCCAATCGAAATATGGGATCCTCACTGAAACCCGCTCTTTATCTGACCGCTATAGAAAAACTCGATTATACTCCTGCCACTGTGGTACTTGACAGTCAAATTGTCATTGAAATCCCGGGGACACGTCCCTGGCGTCCCTCCAATTTCACTCCAAATTATGAAGGACACATCGTCCTGAAATATGCCTTGATGAAATCAATAAATACTGTTGCAGCGAGACTTGTGGAAACGGTACACCCGGAGTCAATGGCGGAAACGCTCCGTCGATTTGGTATGCAGTCAAAAATTACACCTAACTACGCTATTGCTTTGGGGGCAAACTCCTTTTCTACTGTTGAGATGGCTGGAATGATATCCTCAATTGCGAATATGGGCGAAGTTGTTCAACCATTCATGGTTTATCGAGTGGAAGATCATCGTGGAAGGGTGTTGGAAGAGCGTCTTGTGGAGCGGAGACGGATGTTTAGTCCTGAGGATGTATACCAGTTGATCGATATGATGAAGGCAGTTATTGATCAGGGAACTGGAGCTGGTGTTCGACGATATGGCTTCACTTTGCCAGCGATTGGCAAAACTGGTACGACAAATGATTATCGTGATAGTTGGTTCATTGGAGCTACTCCGAGAATTGCCGCAGCAGCCTGGGTGGGATTCGATGATAATCGCCCGATGACACCAGAAGCCGGAGGCAGAATCACTGGAGCTTCGGGCGGTCTCCCTGTTTGGGCAAATTATATGGCAAAAGCCACTGAGGGTGAACCTGTACGTGATTTCATTGTGCCACCAAACATCGAGTTTCGAAATGTTGAAATTCGCACTGGTAAAGAGACTGAAGAAACTGGAGGAAGAGTATTATCGGTTGCTGTCCCGCAAGGATATATCATTCAGGGGATAGAGATTGACTCCACATTAGCAGATTCGCTGACAAAAATCTTTACTGATCCAGACTCATTGTCGGAGGAGCCAGGGTTTTCATCAGAGGATGATCCAGAAGGAGATACTCCATGAGCCATTTTACATCATGGGCACTACGTTTCTTTATGGGTGGACTGTTTGGTATTCTGCTATTCATGCTCACAACTCAGGTTTTTCTTTCTGGAACCACCTCGAATTCCAGCTTGACTCTGGTTGTTGTATATGTTCCTTTGGTCATTGGAATACTTCTTGGATTCCTCATCCCCGATGTACTCAGCACATACCGATGGCGAAAGAAATGGTTACCAGTTTCTACTGGCAAAATAACAATTAGCGAGTTCAATCGTGAAAGTGTACTGCAGCAAGGAATTCGAGTCATTCTTGGTGCAATGACCCCTGCGAACAAGAAAACCAGTCGTCTACGTGAGTTTGTTGAGAACAGTGTTCAGACCTTGATCACTCAACGTGAAATGGACGATTGGGTGTGGGAGTTTTATCATCTTGGATTTAGAGAAATCGAACGTGATTCTCGTCTCGTTGAATCGTTTCGGCAGATGCTTCTTGATCGAAAGAACCTCAATCTGGTTAGCCTTAGTCTCGGATTGCGAATTTATAATGTTCTTGGGGAAGATGAAGAGCTTGCGTATCACCTGGGAATGGCCGCATTAAAATTCGATGAAAGTGTTTTCGCTGACAAATATAATAATATCATTGAAGATCTATGGTTATCCATATATTTACGT
>JAIOHU010000089.1 GCA_019912845.1 bacterium | reverse complement strand
ATTTCGGGGAAGATCAGTTGCTTGTGACGTTTGTTTTTTTTGGGCTTCGGGCTTTTGGCTTCTGGCTTTGGAAAAGGCAAATTTACATGATCTCTATGATTTTTGCCATGATAACGACATGATTTTTTGCGTTTGGGGCGTTTGAGGCGACCGTACTCATCGAGGAGCTCTGTTGGGACAAGCTCACCTGAATCGTCCCGAATGGGTGGATGCTTGCGTATAGGAGGTTCACCCTCAACACCAACTGGAAGATGCCACGCGAGCCGTTCAGGGGTCATCGGATTTTTGCGACGGTAATCCTCAACCTGAATCTTATGGAGTTGTTGCCCCAGGTGATCTGCCTTGACGATCTCAGGGTCAACCCGTTCATATAAGCCGGTTTCGCGATTTTTCTCTTCGGCGAACCACGCCCATCCATACTGACGGTTCCATTGCTCGATTTGCAGCCGTCTGGCTTCGGCTCTTTCTTCAGCTTGACGTTTCTGCTCTTCCAGCAAACGTTGCCTTTCCGCTTCAAGCTGTTTCTTTTCTTCCTGATCCCGTTTGACAATTGCCGGATCGACGACATAGTATTTACCCGTATGAGGGTCTTTATCCACAGCGTAGTAGGGATCAGCCATCATCTCGAGCACTTCAAACCGTCGACGAGTCCGTGCAACCGCCTTGGCGATCTTGGACTTTCGGGGATGGTAATGGTGTGCATCGTAGGGATTTATGCCTTCTACTCGAGGGGTCATCTTTTTCTCAATTAAGAATTAAGAGTTAAAAATTAAGAATTGAACAGCTAAACCTGAAGCATTGAAACAAGATGATAAAGATGAAAAAGATAAGAAAGATGAATAATATTTTGGATGGCGAGGGATTGAACCCGCTTACACTGTGAACTATGAAGTTAAATAGATTACCCGTTCGTGAGTGTGAACGAGTGTTTAGTAGTATAAGGAGTTTGATTTTGTTTGTCAAGTGCAAATCGGTAGAAGATTGAAACAGAGAAGTCAATGTATTGAGGATTGTGCGGGAAACGAATTAAGTATGGGTGCTGGAGAGTGCGTAATTGCCAACACTTCAATTAATTTGATTTGCTTTTATACTCTTTGACGTGATCAAATATTTTGTTAAAATTCAACCTGAGCATAAATGTGCTAGGACTAACCAGTTGGTTATTAATATATTTTATAGCGATTCTCAAAAGTCTCAATCGATTGCGTCATTCCAGCGAAGGTGAGAATCTAGACAATACAAAAAATCATAAGTTTTGTACTGAGACAATAAATTCATTGTTCAGTATGATTCCAATTATGTAATTAATAATATGGATCGCTAGATGATTGATTCAGGCAAACCAAAATCAGGTCTTTTTGAGAAATTATTATCGGTTGCTGAGAAGGAAGAATTGGCTGAGTTCAGTGATTCCATATACTCTCTATCAAGCGAAATAGACCCAGAGGATAGGCATGCCATTCTCGCACAGTACCTGGGAAAAATCATCGATTCGTCTTTGGAAAAATACCGAGGTAAAGATGCACCCGAAAGGCAACAAAGATTAGTTAGACGTATTTCTGCAATTCTTGCAGAGGAACTGAATGATAGTGAACTTAATAACATCAATTTAACTGAACCACTTCAACGTCTTCTATACGTTGGTGCCAAAGGTACATTTTCTCCGACACGTCCAGATACTCCATTAAGTCGTAGTGCATTGCTAACGGGGACAAGATTGGATCCATCACTCGGACTTCAACTTCAGAAAGAGATTGCGACTGCAGATTATGTTGATATTTTAGTTTCTTTCATTAAGTGGAGTGGCGTACGGTTGGTGATCGACGCTTTAGAAAATTTGACTAAAAATAATAGTCAACACAATAAACCTAGATTGCGTCTAATTACCACTAGTTACATGGGGGCGACAGACCCACGTGCCATTGAAACCCTAGCTGATATGCCAAACACTGAAATCAGGGTTAGCTACGACACGAAACGAACCAGATTGCACGCAAAGGCATACATAATACACCGCAAAACTGGCTTCGGTAGTGCTTACATTGGATCAGCAAATTTATCACATACAGCACTAAGTGAAGGGTTAGAATGGACTCAAAAAGTAAGCCAGTATGAACTTCCATATCTCTGGTCAAAGTTAACAAGTACATTTGAGACTTACTGGAACGATGATGAATTTGAGCTCTTCGATACAGGATCTAGTTCAAAATTTCGTGGAGCGGTAAACAGAGAAAATAGAAAACTAGAAAGAGATGACTACCCTCAAGTTCATTTCAACTTGTTGCCATATCCGTATCAGGAAGAAATTCTCGATGTATTAACTGCAGAACGGGAAATTCGAAACAAATGTTGGCAGCTTATCATCGCAGCAACTGGTACTGGAAAAACAATGGTTTCGGCGTTCGATTTTAAAAGATGGAGTACTAGCTTTACTAAAGCGGTAACATATCCATCTCTCCTTTACATTGCTCATCGTGAAGAGATACTTAAACAAGCATTAGGAACCTTTCGTGCAGTTTTACGAGATCAGAACTTTGGCGATCTATTAGTTGGCGGATTATTCCCAGATCAACAAGTTCATCTATTCTGTTCGATCCAATCTTACAATAGTAAGGGTCTATGGAATCTTCCCCCGGATCATTTTGATTATGTCGTTGTTGATGAATTTCATCACGCGGAAGCTAATAGTTATAAGAAACTCTTAAATCATATTAAACCGAAGATAGTTTTGGGGATGACAGCTACACCAGAACGAGCAGATGGCCTTGATGTATTCCATTGGTTTGATGATGAAGCAAGCACAGAAATTCGTTTACCCGATGCAATTAATAGAAGACTTCTCTGCCCGTTTCATTACTTCGGTGTCTCAGATTCAGTGGATCTAAGCAAAATTACTTGGAAAAGAGGAAAGTATGACTTGAAGGAGCTGGAGGGAGTATACACGGGCAATGACCTTCGCGCAGGACTAATATTTGAAAAGGTGAGAGAAATAGTCCTCGACACGTCTAAAATGAGAGCACTTGGATTTTGTGTTAGTGTAAAACATGCTAATTTCATGGCTCGTTTTTTTAATGAAAATGGTATTAATGCATCTTCACTATCTAGTGAAAGTAACGCATCAGAACGGCAAACTGCACAAAACCGGTTAGTTCATAAAAAGATTAATATTTTATTTGTGGTCGATTTATACAATGAGGGCATAGATATCCCTGAAATCGACACTGTTTTATTCTTGCGCCCAACCGAAAGTCTTACAGTGTTCTTGCAGCAATTTGGGAGGGGATTACGTCTTATTGATGACAAAGACTGTCTCACAGTACTCGATTTTGTTGGAAACCAGAATAAACATTTTCGTTTTGCAAATCAATTCCGGGCACTGCTGTACGATCCAACTTCCCGTATTGATCAAGAAATAGAGCAAGGCTTTCCTCACTTGCCATCTGGTTGTGTGATAAAACTAGAGAGGATTGCCAAAGAACGTATACTTGAAAACATTAGACAAACTCTGACTTTTCGGAGACCTACTCTTATAGCTGAACTAAAACAGCTTGGACGCCATTTGGGAAGGAATCCTTCAATAAAAGATGCAATCCAATATCTTCAAGTTGAATTAGACGAATTATTAAAACGAGGTCTATGGTCAAGGTTACTTCACGAAGCTGAACTAGTTGAAAACTTTAAAATTGAAGGTGAAAAACGATTTGCTAAAGGTATTAGGCGATTAGCTCACATAGATGACATTAGGCAGATTCGATTTCTCCTAGAATGGTTTAACAAGCTAACCTTCCCTAAAAGCCCTATTCATCAACGTAGGTTAACTCTATTTTTTATTTCACTCTTTGGAAAAGAAGGACAAGAAATTTCCACTGATGAGGGAATTAAGATTCTAAAAAATACTCCAACCATAGTAAATGATGTTATCTCTGTTTTACAATATCATTTAAGCACAATGAAGGCATCGTCTGGTGAGTCACCGCTTCCATCGACTGAACCACTCGCACTTCATGCATCTTATACTCGAGATGAAATACTTGTTGGCCTTGGTCACTGGACAATGGGAAATCGTCCTGAATTCAGGGAAGGAGTCCTTCACTTACCAAATCAACGATTTGATGTTTTCTTCATTACACTACACAAAACTGAAGCAGCATATTCTCCAACAACTATGTATGAGGACTATGCAATAAGCGATGAATTGTTTCATTGGCAGTCACAAAGCACCACTTCAGCTGAATCACCGACTGGACAAAGGTATATTCATCATCATACCAAGAATTACACACCTATTCTCTTTGTTAGGGAGAAGAAAAGGTCAGGTTCAGGATTGAGTATTCCATACCAATTCCTTGGTCCAGCGGAGTATGTCTCGCACGAAGGAAGTCGCCCGATGAGCATAATATGGCGCGTAAAGCACAAAATTCCAGTAAGACTATTGAGAAAGACAGCACGTCAAGCAATAATTTAAATATCGCGGATCATAAAAAAATAGTGCTAATAGTATTCTCTTTTCCATTGTACGACGTGTCGCCTTTTCAGGGTATTTTTCAGGAATTTGCAATAATCACTTGGTTTATGCAAAGCGCTATTCATATGCTACTCCTGCAGGACGTTTCAAATACGTTCAAACTGGCCACTGTTTGTAAGCAGTCCAATGTCACATTTTGCATTGTTAATGTAGTCGTCGTCATAAAAAAAAAATACAACCCATATATCTTTTAACTATTATCAGTGGAACAATCATGTCGGAAAATTTTTCTGCTAAATGGAGAGAGTAAACCCGGGGATATAAAACCATCCCCGGGCTAAAGAAATGCCGAACTGGAGTATGCACTTCCAACGACATATTAAACCCGGGATAGATACTGATAATCCCGGGCCAACCATCGCAATGACATATTAAACCCCGGATTGATACTGATAATCCCGGGCCAACCATCGCAATGACGGTATTAAACCCGGGATAGATACCGACAATCCCGGGCCAAACAAATGAATATGGATCCCAGCCCAACTCATCACTGGGATGACGCATTGTTAAGCAAATTAATTATTTTTCCAGCTTCTGTGCTTGTACCGCTCCGATTGACGCGATGTTGACAATATCTTCAACATCGGAACCGCGTTGCAGGACGTGTAACGGCAGTTCCAAGCCAGCGAGGATGGGACCAATCGCTGTTGCGCCACCGAGACGATGCAGCAGTTTGTACGCTATATTCGCTGAGTTCAGGTTCGGGAAAATGAGACAGTTCGCACCGCCCTGTATTTTCGCGAAGGGATAGTCCTGTTTCAGAACTTCCGGCACAACCGCAATATCCGCCTGCACTTCGCCATCCACCTGCCAGTCGGGGTGGAGTTCCCAAAGTTTACGGGTGGCATCACGCATCATTTTGGCTGATGGATGGGTCGCACTTCCGAAATTACTGAAAGACAACAACGCCATACGTGGGGTAATGCCCAGGCTCACAACCAGGTCATGAACATTTTCAGTGATATCGACAATCTGCTCTTTTGTCGGACTGGGATTGACCGCGGTGTCCGCCAGGAAATACTGCTTGTTGTCGATAATCAGCATGTAAATCGCGGCAATGCTATGACCTTTGAGACGGTCGGACATGACCTTGAGCATGGGACGGATCGCATTGGGGTAATAACGGGAACGTCCCGCGATATACACATCCGCAAGCCCTTCACGTACCAGCAACGGACCAAAATACTCAGGGCTGGCAGCATCCATCCGTGCCTCTTCACGGTTGACACCCTTCCGTTGACGGAGTTTATAATAGGTGTCGACGATCTGTTTGAAATGTTTAGATTGCCGTGGACGGACGATTTCCATGTTTTCCGAAGAAATGCCGAGCTCTTCCAGCTTGTTTTTAATCTCTTTGGGATTTCCAAGCAGAACCGGGGTACCGATTTTCTCATCGACAATGATATGTGCGGCACGGAGGATTTTTTCATCGCCACCCTCAGCGAACACGATTTTCTTGGGCTTCCGTTGCGCCTGGTGGATCAGACGACGGATGGTCTCACGTTCCGCGCCCAGGAATTCCTCGAGATGGTCACGGTAGGCATCCCAGTCAGTGATGACTTTCCGTGCAACGCCACTATCACAGGCAGCTTTGGCTACGGCGACGGCTTCACGTGTGAGCACACGAGGGTCGAATGGTTTCGGGATCAGGTATTCACGTCCGAAATGCAATTTTTCCAATCCATAAGCACGCAGGACGACATCCGGGACATCCTCTTTCGCCAAGCCTGCCAGAGAATACGCGGCGGCGACTTTCATCTCTTCGTTGATGGCACGTGCGCGAACATCCAGTGCACCGCGGAAGATGAACGGGAAACCGAGAACATTGTTGACCTGGTTGGGATAATCAGAACGTCCAGTTGCCATGATGACATCGGGACGAGCTTCGGTAGCGGCTTCGTAAGTGATCTCGGGATCGGGATTCGCCATGGCAAAGATGATCGGGTCCGGCGCCATGGATTTTACCATATCCTGGGTGACAACATCGGCAACCGATACACCAGCGAAAGCGTCCGCATCGACCATGGCATCTGCCAGGGAGCGACGGTCAGTTTCGACAGCGAAATAGGCTTTGTACGGGTTGTAGCGCGGGTGGTCGGGTTCGAGGTCTTCGCGTCCCTTGTAAAGCACGCCCTTCGAGTCGCACATGAGGACATTTTCGTGACTGACACCGAGTTGTTCGTAGAACTTCGCACACGCGATGCCTGCAGCACCGGCGCCATTGAAGACGACTTTCAGCTTGGCGATATCTTTGCCGATGATCTCGACGGCGTTGATCAACGCTGCGCCGGAGATGATGGCGGTGCCATGCTGGTCGTCATGAAAGACAGGGATATCGAGTTTCTTTTTCAGCTCTTCTTCGATGTAGAAACACTCGGGTGCTTTGACATCCTCGAGGTTGATACCGCCGAAAGTGGGGGCGAGGATTTCGCAGGTGCGGATGTATTCATCGGGATCGAGGGTGTCGAGTTCGATATCGAAAACGTCGACAGAAGCGAAACGTTTGAAGAGTACGCCTTTGCCTTCCATGACCGGCTTTCCAGCCAACGGACCGATGTTCCCGAGTCCGAGGACAGCGGTGCCATTTGAGATTACGCCGACGAGGTTGCCTTTTGAGGTGTACTTATAAGCATCCTCTGGATTTGCTTCGATCAGCTTACAGGGTACTGCCACGCCGGGGGTGTATGCCAACGAGAGGTCACGTTGGGTGATGCAGGGTTTGGTTGCACGTACTTCGATTTTTCCCGGGGTCGGTAAGCTATGGTACTTCAATGCCTCTTGATCGTATGCCACGTCAAGTGCCCTTTCAATTTGTGGAAACATTCACAAGCCAAACAGCGAAATACCGTGAGTATGCCGTGAAGGCGTATCGCACGGTATTGCTGACAATATATATGTAACTTTATGTTTTTCAAATAAATACCGAACTGATCAGGTTCGGTTCGCGACAGAAAAATATTTCATCTTCCAATCCTTGAGAATAAGGTAACAAAGTGTGAAGAAAAACTCAAGAAGGGAGTTTGTTGAATTAAGAATTAAGAGTTAAGACTTAAGAATTAATGTGTCTTCCTGAAATTGCCTGTTCCCCGGGTTCCGATTCGCTGCACCATAGGCTACGCGAAGCTCACCATGCTGTGGTGAAGTGAATTGTTAGATTTCCTGGATGGTGGCTAACAGCATTCTGGGACGACTCGTTGGAATATCTTCCTGGATCCCGGTCCAACTCATCACCGGGATGACGGAGCTTATCTTCCTGTTTGCATACATCCTGCACTGGAGGAATAGAACGCCGGCAACATTTTTGGGCTGATTAGAAACCATAAAACCTAAAGTGAAGAGAGAAACCGATTGAAATGCTACTCTGGTTTTGTGTCACCGAAAGGTATGGCTGTTGAGGGAAGGCGGTTATTTCAGAACTGACGGGTTTGGCACCGCCACCGAAAAACCAGGCGTCAAGCATCTGGACAACATAGATACCACCTGCCAGAAATAAATACTGATTGAACTGATTATTGGCATCGATCATTTCATTGCGGGTGGTGATTGATGCAGTATAGGCACTGTCAATTTGAGTCTGGGTGACTGATGCGTGGTAGAGGTTCTGGGCGTCGAGGTAACGTGTCTCGGCGCTGTTGTAGTCCTGGTCAGCGTTCCAGGCAAGCAGACCCGCTGCGGCAATGCCACCAGTGTACAGCACACCACACCACCACTGTCCCTCTGTTGCGAATTGACCACCACCAGGGATAATTGAAAACAGACGAGCACGAGTTCGTTTCGCCTTCCTGGCTTCAGTGCCGGCAATACTCAGAGTGACATGGATGTCGTGAGTCTGATTGTACACGACATTCACAGATTGAAGGTGGATATCGTAATCGTCCCTCTCGATGCGGATTTTATGAGTGCCGGTAGGGATATTTTGAATAACGTAGGGTGTGGTGTGATCTAATCGTTTGCCATCGAGATAAATGCTGGCGTTGCGGGGTTGGGAGGTGACACGGATATGCCCGGCTTTTCGTGTCAATTTTACTTGAACTTCGGGACTTTCACCCTCAACAACGGGAATGGTTTTTTCGAGGGATTCGTAGTTGTCGTGCGCAAATTTAAGCGAGTAGACACCCGGAGGATAGGGCAACTTGTCGATTGGGGTTTTGCCGATTGATTGATATTCAGACGCTGATCCCATGTCGTCAATTTCACTTATCTCGACTCGGGCG
>JAIOHU010000088.1 GCA_019912845.1 bacterium | reverse complement strand
TACCTCTCATCCCCGGGCCACCCAGCCGAGAAGCCAGGAGAAGATCGTTAAGCAAGTTGATCTTTCCATCAAATTAAAAAAAAATCCCAACCCTGATTGATTTCAGGATTGGGATATCTATTAAAAATATATTTCGATCTTGGTTTTAATTGCCGCTGTTGGGATTCTCGGCGTTTGTCGTATCCGGTTCGGTGGTTGCAGGTTCCATTACCGGCATCTCTTCCGCTGGTGAATCCTCTTCCATCATGGGTGTATCCTCTATGACGGGTTCCTCTTCCATCACAGGTTCTTCTTCCATCATCATCTCATCTGCAGGAGCCGCCATCTCTTCAGTATCCGCTTCCAACTCCTCCATTGGCTCATCATCCATCATGGGTTCTGCCATCATATCGACCCCGGACGCACGTTGTTTCTTGCGGATATTGTTCTTGATTTTCTGAAGATCCTTTTCAGCTTTCTGACGATCACGGCGGATTTTATCGAGTTCGATTTCTACCTGCTCGATATCTTTCTCTACATAGCCACCCCAATCATAGACCGTCATACGATCGTAAACACTGTACCCATCGGTAATCGGAAGATGACGTCCACCAACCAGGCGTCTCTCTTTTACCCGGTCATATCCCCATCGCGGAGTCCACATCAATTTTGTTGTGCCACGGAAGGATGGATAGTCAGGAAAATCTCCAGGCTGCAAACTGGGAAGAGTTTCATTCTCAGCAGAATAAATCCGCAGATCAATACCAGACATAATTGACCAGTTATCATTGAATGCATAACGAATTGATGATGTTGCGTACCAGAATGATTCCATCGAATACATCCTGTCAAAATCCTCTCGTGTCTGCAAGTAGAACATCCCATGAGATTCAAGGATATAGGTCCACTTTTTCTTGAAGGGGTAGTAAACTGCAGTCGCCGCCTGGAAAGCAACAGTAGAAGAACCTACTTCTTCAGCATCATCATGAATAACGAAGCCATCGTTCACGTGAATCTGGAGACCATCTTCAGGATAGGCTGGGTTGAAATAGTAACTGAACAGATAGTTGATTCCTATTGCATAACCAGTGCTGTAATAGGGTTCCAGCCAGACATTCCCTGTATCTGCCACGGTATTTCTCAATGATCCTTGTACACCGAAGAAGAGACGGTCTGTGAAACGAAAGTTTCCATATTTCCAACGTAACCAAGCACCATCGGGTACATTGTTAACATCGGAAGTTGTGGTCACCGGATATTTAAGGGTCTGATACAGCATCGAAGTCAGTTCGAGCTCCAAACGGTTCATCAGTCCATAATTCATACTGGAAGCTGCACCCATAGTCGTAAAGGAACCATCATCAGTAGAGGCATACCCGATACGTGAGTGAGAAGTAAATCGCCAGGTCTTTTTCGGTATAGTACGGGCTTCGGTAACATATTGGTAGCTGTAGCCACCATTAAATTGTTCGGCTTGCAAATCATCCAAAGGGATAAATGCGATTACGAACAACGTCAAAATCAAACCAATAAAAATACGTTTCATCCTATTACACTCCTCATTCACGTTCTCAAAACGTTGAAGATATTCATCATCATTAAACTACAACGTGTCACATTCAAACTTTATTACAATATTGCCGTAAGGTACTGCTCTGGAAAAAACGGAGTCAAGCCACCATCACAAAAAAGTGAAATGATCTTCACCTCGAGTACCAGCTCAAATTATCCGGTTTCGACCTCAAACCATTCCCCCTGAGCAGGTTGTATTCGTACCAGTAAATTATATATTATACGTTAATATTCAACTCACCAGAGCAGCGCAATATATAGAATTATTTTATGCAACACTACCATTCTCATCACCATACAGAAACAAATTCTCCAGTGTCAGAGAAACGTATAGTCGCTCTGAAATGGGCGTTCGGGATAAACCTTGCTTTTCTTTTAGTGGAGTTGATCGGTGGTATACTAAGCAACTCCATGGCACTTCTCGCTGATGCAGGTCACATGTTCTCGGATGTTGCCTCCCTTGGTTTTGCACTTGTCATCATTCATATTCTCGCGAAACCGGCAAGCTCAAAACGTAGCTATGGATATGGCAGAGCGGAGGTTCTGGCAGGCTTTGTAAATGCTCTCCTGCTCTGTTTTATTGTCGGGGTGCTCGTGATCGAGTCGTTTGACCGTATCACAAATCCAGTAGAAATTGATTCGACAATGATGCTATGGGTTTCGGTTGCCGGACTCTTAGCGAACCTGGCGAGTGCTGCTGTTCTTGCAGTACATCATAAGGACGATTTGAACATCCGTGGTGCATTTCTCCATCTTGTTGCGGACGCTCTCGGATCTGTTGGTGCAATTATCGCTGGTCTTCTTATCATGTGGAAGGGTTGGGCACTTGCAGACCCAATCGCTTCACTGATTATTGCCGCATTGATACTTTACAGCTCCTGGGGTTTGATCAAAGAAGCATTGCACATTCTCCTCGAAGGAACCCCTCCCGGAGTTAACCTGAATGAAATTCGCAAAGGTCTGGAGAATATCGAAGGCGTATGTGGTTGTCATGATCTCCACGCCTGGTTGATCGGCAGCAGAGAACCGATGCTTACGGCACACATTACGGTATCGAGTGAAACCGACCCATATTCCATCTTGACGAAAGCCGAACGTTTCAGCCGCGAGGAGCATGATATTATTCACTGCACTTTCCAGGTAGAGTGTCAGGAATGCACACACCTTCATAAGTAACGCGACAATCATTTGCCTTATCATTTACGAAAACAAGAACACATTGGGTCAACTGGAAAACAATCGTATTCCGTAAATTTCCAGCACGAATAATATCAATTTCTTCCTGGGATCCCCGCATAACTCATCACCGGGATGACGCGACCAAGCCTGCGTTTTCTGACAGCCTGAACTACCATGATGAAAGAAAGAGCGGTGCCACAACGATCATCCAAAAAGTTAAAAGCATTATCCCGCAGAAATTGAGAATAACTCCCACCCTTGCCATTTCAATCACACGTATTTTTCCTGTGCCAAAAATGATCGCGTTAGGCGGTGTCGCAACCGGCATCATAAAAGCGCATGATGCGGAGAGAGTTGCAGGTATCATCAATAGAAGTGGGTCGCGTCCTATCGATTCCGCCAGTGCAGCAAGTAGTGGTAGTGCCATCTGAGTTGTAGCTGTGTTGGAGGTCAGCTCGGTGAGGAAGGTCATCATCGTACAGACAGAGGCGATCAAACTTACATCAGAGAATGTCGATAAGCCAGCTAGTTGGTTTCCAATCCATGCAGACAACCCGGAAAGCATGAAAGCTTTAGCGAGGGCAAAACCACCCCCGAAAAGTAATACAATTCCCCAGGGGAGTTTCTGCAATATCCCGATATCCAGCACCTTACCTTTTGCCTTCGAAGGAATAATAAACAATAGTAGTGAGAGAGTGATCGCGACCGTACCATCACCGATGAAGTCAGGTTCAGGGAATAGTATTGACCAACCCGAAAAGGAAATACTTCCCAGATCAATCGGGTTTCGTGTAATCCAAAGAACTGCAAGGCTGACAAAGATGATGGTGATATATTTTTCCTCGCTCTTCATCTTTCCCATATCGCGCAATTCGTTCTGGATGAAGTTAGACTCTATCGACAGCTTTGTTCTGGGAACCAGCAGCCAGCTCAGCACTCCCCAAGCGAGCAACAGGAAAAGAACAGCCAGTGGACCAGCAAAGAGTATCCAGTTGGCAAAGCTGATTTCTGGCGCAGAGGAAAAGGTGATGTGGTAAACCTGCGCAAATACCAGGTTCGGCGGTGTTCCCACCAGGGTGCCAAACCCCCCAATAGACGCTGAGTAAGCGATACCCAGTAAAAGTGCTACAGTAAACTTACGTGAATGCTCGGTGTCCAATAGCTCTTCGAATTTCACCAGAACAGCCATAGCAATCGGTACCATCATCATTGCAGTTGCGGTATTGGAAATCCACATGGACAAAAATGCAGTGGACACCATGAAACCGAGCAGAGTCATGGTTAATCCTCCACGGAGCATTTTGAGAATATGCAGGGCAATCCTGCGGTGCAGATTCCAACGTTCCATTGCTAACGCAACCAGAAATCCACCGATAAACAGGAATACGACATCGTTGGTAAATTGTTGAGCGACTGTCGATGCTTCCAAAACACCAGTTAGGGGGAACATAATAATGGGCAACAGGGAGGTTACAGCCAGCGGGACTGCTTCAGTCAACCACCATATCCCCATCCACGCTGCGATTGCAGCGGTTTTAGCTGCGGTGGGGGGCATATCAACAGGATTCAACAGCGTGAGCAACACCAGAAAAATAACAGGACCAGAGGCTAATACAATCGAGCTTATCAGCCTGTTCTGTAAATTCGCTTGATTTAAACTCACCGATTCCCCTCTCTGCATGATGGATAGTCATCTATTGAATAGTCTATTTTGATACTTAAATCAAGTGAAATTCTTCTTTTACGCAAAATTTATCGTTGTCCATATTGAGAGGATTATTTTATTTTTGTTGCCATTTTGTTTGCATGCCTCCCACTTGGAGATTATTCTTAGGAACACGTGAAGTTTTTCTTGAGTAACCCATATACACTCAAACAGATTACATCGTTTCTGAATTACTTTTTGTTTTTAATGTTCTTTGAAGGAGATATCGGCTAAGTTGTTACTCCGATGACTCTGTTCGACTAGTTTTTGTGTTTCCCCGGCCATACCGAAAATGACCGGATTGAACCCTAAACCGCGGAGACGGATATGAGTAAATCGTCGAGGAGCAGTTCAGGCTCAGAGAAAAATGTCACCCTCAAGGGTGCGGCTATGGATGCTCATGGATTCAATCATTCCAATGGAACGACTCATCTATCAAAAGAAGAAATGAAACGTTTACGTGCTGAGAAAGAGAGAGAATTAACTCAGTTACGCAAGAAGCAACGTTTTCAGAAGGAAATCAGCATTGAGCTGGGCCTGTTCAAACCTTAAGTCTCCACACTTATAGAATTCAAACCCACCCACCGGGATAACTGGTGGGTGTTTTATTTAAGGTAAATACTATGGCTAATGTTTAGATCGTTAGTCCTTTTAAAGGTAGATGGTTAGCTTCAGGGCCAAAGATCTTCATTGAACTCAAAAGCGATAAAACAATCTTGGAAATCAACTATTCTATCCGTAAACTCTTTAATCCTTATTGAGATGATGCGAGAGCACTGATTAATCTTTTTTAATTTGTTCCTTGCGGTCTTGATAAGGAATACAATAGCTTATGCAAAACTTTAGAGCCGGATTTTGCAGATGACCACGAGCTTTACTTCCAACTATTCGGAGGAAACATGAAAGTTATTTCGAGAACTTTGCTGATAGGGTTGCTCGTTAGTATGGCAGCATCTGCGTGGAGTTTTCCACGTGCAGTATTATTGGAAGAGTTTACTTCCTCAACTTGCCCGCCCTGTCGTCCGGCAGGGGATGCACTTGAAACTATTCTGGGTATGTATGATCGCAGTGAAGTGGTAATGATTGCGTATCATATGAACTGGCCTGCTCCCGGGAATGATCCCTGGTATCATTACAATCCGGCGGATAATAATTCACGTCGTACCTATTATGGCGTTAATGCGATTCCCTACCTTTTCTGTGATGGAGCACAAGTTGCAAATCCCAGCAATGTGAATCTAATTGCAAGTACTATTGATAATCGTCCTGATGACAGCCCCTTGATGATCTCTATCGAGCCTGAGTTTCAAGGTAATTCCATCATGGCTACCGTGACTGTTGAAGCTGAGGGAGATATTGTTGGCAACCATGAACTTCATGTTGCATTAGCCGAACGTCATGTTCACTGGGATGCTCCCGCACCCAATGGAATGACCGATTTTGCTTACCCGATGCTTGAGCTGGGAACTGGTGCTGGTGAGATGATTGAAATTTTCACCGGTGAAACTGAGACTTTTGAAATTGAACTTACTTACGATGAGCAATTTCAGATCAACAATCTTTGCGTAATCGCATTTGTTCAGAACAATGCCAATCGTGGCATTATCCAGGCAGCGGTTGCGAATGTTCCAGCAGACCGTCCCAGTCTGCAGTATTCCGACCACAGTTTTGTAGATATTGGTCAGGATAAAGAGAATAACCGTCCTGATGCTGGCGAAACCGTTGATGTGGTTGTTGAACTGATGGATCACCCTGACTTCCTGGAAGCCACAGGAATTACGGCAACCCTTTCCGTTGATGATGAATCCCTGACGATTGAGGATGCACAGGGATCATGGGATGCAATTGGTCCTGGACAGATTGGTAGTAATAGTGCTGACCCCTTCACCATGAGTGTCCCTGAAGGCTACAACCCTTCTTATGTCACATTTACACTTGATATCATGGCGGACGGTGACTATACAGCGACTGTAGAATTTGTCGCGATGGTCGGTGTTCCCACAATTCTCTTTGTAAATGACTATGGTGTTGAAGAGGATGCTTTCACCGAAATTTGGGAAGCGGTATTCATTGATGCAAACCTGCTGGCAGATTTCATGATGGGTGGCGCAGTCTTCACTGAAGATCTTAGAAGTTACGAAACCGTCATCTGGGCGACTGGTGCTGATGATCGTGATGCAGAAATTATTAACGATCTCGAAAGAATGTCGATTGAACAATATCTGAATGGTGGCGGTCAGGTCATTCTTTCCAGCCAGTATTTCGGTGATGTCGAAGAAAACAATGACTGGCTGATGCAGTATTTCGGTGTGAGTCATGATATGGATATGATTCCTCCGCCAAACAGCTCAGGTTGCTTCGGCTTTACCGGCGGCCCATTTGAAGGACAAACATTGTTACTCGCAGGTGGTGGCGCACCCATCAACCAGTCCCCGAGTACAATGACTCTTGAGGCTGAAGAGGCATTCGCAATTTACAGCTATATGAATGTTCCTGATGTTGCAGGTGCTGCATACTTTAACGATGATTTCCGCAGCATCTATGTAGGCTTCCCAATCGAATCGGTTTCGGGACGTCAGGGTACTCGTTCATCCGCACAAGTTTACCTTGACCTGGTACAATTGATCAATGGTGAATTCGTATCTGTCGAAGATGGCAACACATCACTGGCACTACCATCCGAAATTGGTCTCGGTGCATTCCCAAACCCATTCAACCCGGTGGTAACTGTCGATTACAGACTTCCACAGAACATGGATATCAGTGTGAATGTCCTAAACCTTATCGGTCAGAACATCGCTACGTTGATCTCAGGCCCAATGCAGGCTGGTCAGCACCAGGTGCAGTGGAATGCTGCTGATATGTCCAGTGGTATCTACCTGATCCAATTGCAAACACCGCATGGTGTGCAGTCTGAAAAGGTCATGCTGCTGAAGTAAAACATGGAAATTCACGTAGTATCTGGATTTCGCGAAGATATTACTGTGATTATGAAGATTATTCCGTTCCGCGATATCCGTAGATATCGCGGAATTTTTTTGAGTGAAGGAACACACTTCGATGTGTCATCTCGCAGTCAATGCGAACAAACGTGAAGCAGTCTCTATTGGGACACAAAGCAACAGAATGGCTATCTTCTCTGGCTTGGGACTTGTCCCAAGTCTAATAAATCCGAGATGCTTATTCGTCCCCTACCAGAAGTTCACCACAGCGTGGTGAGATTTACTTAGCCCCGTGGTGTAGCGAAGCGGAACCCGGGGGAGCAAGCACCGCCATAGAACCTCCAGACTTTTAGTTCCGCCCTCACAGGGCTGGTTGGGAGAGGGTGAGATCGTTCTCCCCCAGTTCCTCTTCGTTCCACTGGGGGCTACCCGAATACAACCGCGCTGCGGTTCAACGAGCCGACACTATCCACATTTTAGTGGATCGCCACACTCCGATGTGGCATCTTGCAGTCATTGCGAACGAACGTGAAGCAGTCTCTGTTGGGACACAAAGCAACAGAATGACTATCTTCTCTGGCTTGGCACTTGTCCCAAGTCTAATAAATCCGAAATGCTTATTCGTCCCCTGCCAGAAGTTCACCACAGCGTGGTGAGATTTACTTTGCCCCGTGGTGTAGCGAAGCGGAACCCGGGGAGCAAGCACCGCCATTAAACTCCCAGACTTTTAGTTCCGCCCTTACAGGGCTGGTTGGGAGAGGGTGAGATCGTTCTCCCCCAGTTCCTCTTCGTTCCACTGGGGGCTACCCGAATACAACCGCGCTGCGATTGAATGAATTGGAGCGCCACACTCCGATGTGGCAACTCGCAGTCATTGCGAACGAACGTGAAGCAATCTGATATGGAGTACTACTCTCCAGTGTGGTGTCTCATAGTCATTGCGATGAACGAAGTGAAGAAGCAATCGCTGTTAGAACACAACGCGGCAAAGTGTCATTTTTCCTGGCTTGGGAGTTGTACTAATTGTTTTTATCTATGATATTATTCGTTCAACAAACTATCTAATTAAAGCTATCTTTTTTGTTAGACTTGAGGAACTTGATTTAAGAATTACAAAATAAATTCCCGATGCTACATCAGCTTTCCAGTAAAATGTATTGTAACCAGAGATAACTTCTCCTGAAAAAAGAATATCAACCAACCCACCGGCAACATCGTAAATTCTAATTTGAATATAATCTTTTTGCGGGACTTGGATTTTTATTTGAGTGAAGTCATTAAATGGATTCGGATAAATTGATTGAATCCGCCAATCAGTTGGATGATCAATATTAAATCTTTCATGCACAGGATTTTCTGCAATTGAGAAAGGTCTTTCACAGTAGACTTCATTACCAAATGAATCTTCTGCTTTCACCCTCCAGTAAATAATACCGATATTCACAGGAAGTGAATCGAGAATTGTTGAAGTCTCTAAACCAGTGTTGAAAACGGTTGGATTAAAGAACTCCTCGGCATTTGACAACTGTAATTCATAAGTAACAGAGTCCCTCAATGATGGATCAACCGAATTCTCCCAAACAAACCTCGTACTCGAATCGGAAAAATCTGATCCATCCTCAGGAAGCACCAATTGAAAAGGCTCAGGAGGTAGTAAAGCATTGGAAAAATAAAAACTTTCCGAGGTATTGCTATAGGTTTGTTGCCATTGTCGATCAATCGCCTTAACTCTCCAATAGTATAGTTGTTCAAAATTCATTCGATATAATTGATACTCTGTGCTTTGTCCGACGTATTCAACAAAATATTCTGCAAAAGTGGAATCCTGGCTGAATTCTATTAAATACCTTACAGTATCTTCAAAATTCGGATCTTGCGCTGCTTCCCATGAAAATAGACAGGGAATTGTGCTGTTTGTATCACCTTGAATTGGAGAAAGAAGGCTGAACAATTGCGGAGGTCGAAAGTCAGTGAAAGGATCACTTGAGTATGGAAAGACTGGAACGTCTGCAGTCACCGTATCTCCAAGACCCATCGGATTCTGTTCTTCATGGTACGGTCCTGTTTCATGTCCCCAATAATTGTTCTGAAGTTCCAGAGTTCCCTGTCCCAATACCCCGGCAGCAGATCTCTCGTTACCAATGAAATCATTGTTTGACATGCTGAGTGTGGAAACCAATTCAGCTGAAACACCACCGAAATAGAGAGTTATATTACTATCTGGTGGGAGTTGGTTGCCTTCAAAGAGATTAAATTCACACTCTACTGTATTGGTGATATTGTTCACAGTAATGCCATAAAGTGCGGCAACTTTAGCGCCAATATTGTTTCTAAGTATGTTGTGAGAAAATTCTGTATCAGTACCGATTGAAACTCCTGCACCATCTCGTTGCGAAGCATTTTTATAAAAATAATTATGGGAGATCCTGCTGACTTCACACTCTGGATTGATGAGCAATCCTCCACCACTTCCACGTCTTCCATCATCACGTGTGACAAAATTCTCCTGAAAAAGATTTGATACCACTGTCAGAGTATCAGCTTGTAAAAAGATACCTCCACCCATTCCCGCTTCATTTCCAATAAATCTATTCTGGGCAATGATTGCTTTTTCTACATTGGTGACTCTTGCTCCTCCTGCTGCTAGCCATCCCGAATTCTCCTGGAAAAGGTTTTCCTTCACAACAACTTTAGAGGAGAATTCAATTCCAATGCCACCCGAAGACCAATTGTCAGAATTTGAAATAAATTTGTTTCTTTCTAAATATACAACTCCTCTAATACCACCTAATGCACCAGCAAAACTTGCAGCATGATTCTCGACAAATTCGTTCTCAAGTACCGTGGAAATTGATTCTAACAACAGCACCGCACCAAATTGAGTAGCTTGATTCTGAAAAAATCTGTTGTTCGTAATAATAGTACTACTTCTAGAAACTAGTAACCCTCCAGGTTGTCTTTGCCCCTCACCACGACCGTTTTGAATTGTAAATCCTATGATCTTTACTGTATCAGGGAATGTATTCAGTACACTTATACAACGATCTGTCAAACCTCCATCCAGAACTGTCTCTTCTATGTCAAGAGGATCATTGGTAAATATATAATTCCCTCCAAGGGTTAAACCGATACTGTTGATCTCTATATGTTCAAACCAGATTCCTCGACCTACAATCACAGTATCGCTTGAATTACATGAATCTATTGCAGCTTGGATTGTATCATAATCCCGCGGTACAAACCTGATTTCAGAACGAGCTGGTTGTTGTATGAAAGAAAGTATTAGTAGTGATAGAATACTTAGTCGGTTACGTGAGGGTAAACGAATTCGAAACCGACTAAGTATTGCGATAAACAAATTAATCATCATCAATCTCAAGTTCATATACTGCTGAACCTTCGAGACCGTCACCTACATCAGTATGATGAAAAATATAATTATCCATAGTACCTACTGTACTATATGGAAGACCGTTTTCCCATTCAATGATACTGATAGTGTTTTGCCCAATAATCTGGTTTTGGTATGTGTCTTGAACCCCGCTTATCTCAATCTGTGTTGTACAAATTATACCATCTCCAGTAAGACCATTCGAATTGATGTAGGATTTTGTGACCAAGTCCGTCTCACTAGCGACATAGTAAGTATCGTCCAAATCTCCCGGACTCTGTTGAACATTAAAATCCCAGGTTAAACCAGATTGAGTTCCTACTAGTAGAAACCAACCTACCATAGTGAAAACTTTCACCTTTCCCATTTCCGATCTCCTTTAATCATATTGTTGTAGCCCGTCAACTGCGCTACTCAATGATTAAATTACCCCCCCCCTAATGTAAAATCAAGTGAATTTGTAATATTATGTGATCAAATTAGATGTGTCTCCGGAGCCAAATAAATAAAGTGACATATTATCAATTTAGCATTTTGCAATTCACCTGAAATAGCTTCGTATGCTGAGGATTTTTCATACATGTGGAGCGCTACGCTCCAGTGTAGCATATTGTAGTCATTGCGAGCGTAGCTCTAAGCTATCTTGGTTTTAGCAATTTAACAGAGATCACTTCGTAACTTTGTTCCGCCATTGGATTAAGAGATGTGCTGTTCCATCGTGATGACGATTAATATGTTTCGCCCTTACAGGGCTGGTTGGTGTGGGGTAGTTTACGTAATCCCCGGGTTCCACTTCGTTTCACGCCGGGGCTACTTAAATACAACCGCGCTGCGGTTGAATGAATTAGAGCATCACACTCCAATGCGGCATCTCGCAGTCATTGCGAACGAACGTGAAGCAATCCCTTATTAAACAGTAGGAGATTGCCGCGTCACTTCGTTCCTCGCAATGACAGCTTCACCTACCTGTCACTTCGTACCACCGCAGCCTTTCCCACTTCAGTGCTGCCCGAATCGTCTATAGCGAGGATCATATAGACACCCGTCGCAACAAACTCACCATCGTCATTCCGTCCATCCCAGCCGAAGGATGCCTCGGAACGGTTGAGAGTGCGTACCAGCCTGCCGGAAACAGTAAAAATCCGTATCTCACGTACACGTCCCCCACCGGACTCACTCTGCAAGATATCACCAAAGAATTGAAGCGAATGGAGCTGACCATCTCCGACAAGGAAAGGTTGCGGTTTGACTGTCAGCTTGCTGTATTCACCGCGTAGATCACGGTAGGAAGTTGTTAGAATTGACAGTCCTTTGCTGGTACCGATATAGAGATCACCTGACACTGGTTCGAGATAGAGAGCATTGATAACATCATCCACAAGCGGACTTGGGTATTGCCCGCTTTCAGTGGTGTAGCCGTGAATCCAGCCAAAACGATCTGCACCAAGCGCATAGACACCAAAATCAGTTCCCACCCAGAGATTGTCCAAAGGGTCTGCTTCCAACGCATGCACACGTGTACCCTGTGGTAGACTTACAGCAGTAAATTGAATCTGATGAACTGAATCTGATGGGTTGGTGTAGTAGAGGCTATCACTTCCGCCAAACCAGAGCAAGCCATCGGCAGTCTGTTCAAGTGCAGTAACACTCCCGAAGCCGACGTTGTTAGTGGGAAAGTTAAAATAGGAAACCTCATCGTCGCTGGGATCAGAAGGTGTCCCTTTTGGATCGAGCAGGGTCAGGGGACGGAAACTACCCGCTGCACTGAGGGGCGAGAGCCAGAGACGGTTTTGTTTATCCATGATCATCTTGCTGATGAAAGGATTGTCGATACCCTGCGGTGCACCATAATAAATCCAATCCACGGAGTGGTCATCGTGCCATTCGAGTGGGATATACGCTAATGGTTTCTCCTGATAATTCTCAGGGTTTGTGATCCACATTCCACCCTGGGGATCCTCAACAAAATCGCCCACGAGTACAAAATTATCATTGGAACGGTACGGGTAAAGATGTGCACCAGTTGAATCCATGGAATCAAAATAGGAATAGTCGCCAGAGGGTTCGATGTACAACATCCCACTGCCACGACTGCCCACCCAGACTCCGCCCTTCGAATCAAACCCAACTCCCTGCACTGCATAGGTGAAGACTGGTTGCGGGATTGTCTGCGCTGAATAGCTGAGCCAGTTTCCATCAATCAAGCCGTAAACACCGCGCGCACGTATTGCTCCTTCGAAATTCAGACCAGCAGCAATCCAGATATCACCGGCAGGACTGACTTCAATATGGTTGATCACATTGCCGCCCGGGGTATTTGTGCTGTAAATCGCCCACTGATTGTCAACAAACCGACCAATACCACCTGTAATATCCCCTCCAGTATCCATGGCGGCGAAAATGTCGCCGAATGCATAGATGACATCCCAGGTTTTCTGGTTGAGAGGATCAGCATCATCAATCAGAACCCAGCGGTTTTGAGTCTCGTCAAGTTGAAATATCCCCAAAAACGAAGCGAGGTAGAGATTTCCCTGATCATCGGATGAGATACCGTTCGGTTGGTTGGCGTTGCCGACACGCACAAAATCATTATTCTCATATTTGTACATGGCGATATTGCGAACCGCCGCATATACTTCGCCATCAATCATCTTGATCAATTGAATCTTGTTTTCCTGGTTTTGCAGAGTGTCCTGAAAGGTGTCACCAAACGCAAAAAGCTCCCAACTGCTGACCTCAGCGAGGTTGCTATCCAGCGATGCTTTCGCCAATCCTCGGTTGGTGCCAACAAAAATTGCATTCTGTCCGATTCCCGCTGCAAATGCCGCAGTTTCCCAGGTTCCGAAGCGACGATAAGTATCCTCAACAACCCATATATCATCATTGGTGACTGGTTCCATACGTGAAACACCGAGGTCAGTACAAACCAACGCTGCACCATCACCAAAAGAAATGCTATTAACGGTGAAAATGTTTGGCTCATTGTAAAAATCCATGACCCGTTGCACCAAGTGTCCCGAGCGAGAATCAAAACGGTCGAGTCCGCCATTCTCATAACCGATCCAGAGAATTTCTGTCCCGGGTTCGATGGCGATGCAACTCAGCTCATTGGAAAATAGCCCCTGGTCAATGTTCCAGAATTCAAGCTTTTCAGTCACGGGGTCGAACTTCAGTAATCCTCCTTCACTGGAAGCCCATACTGCATCTGTGGTTACAGCAAGTTGAGTAGGTTTACGTCCCGCAGTTACTGTCCGCCATTGGGAATAGGCGAACGAGCTGGAGAGAAACAGTCCGGCAAGTATCAATAAAATTTGATTGAAAATTCGGGGTTTCATGGCATCCTCTTATACTGTTGACTCAGGAAAATCGTAAGAAAACTAACTTAGCACAAGGATGAATGTTACCCCTCCAAGGTTTGTGGTGTGTTTTTTTTGAAATATAGGTCTATTATAAAAGGTAAAGCAATTCTCTTTTAACGGATTGTGCGTACCCCATCAATTGCTTTTACGATTCCAATGATGAGGAAGATAAGTCCAAAACCGATGAGAATGACTGGAATTCCAATATATCCTGCGAGTAAAAATAACCCAGCCAATCTTCCATAAAATAAATCATTCGAGAATACAGGCACAGCTGGTCGCTTGATAATCCGAGTGGAGGGCACACCTCCGGTCAAGATCAATGAGATGCATACAATGTAGAAGACTAGACTCATTTTTTCTGCCGATCACCAATTGTGGTCTCAGAGTATTACAGGAATTTAGCGAGTCAACTTCAAATCCGCAACCGAAGAATTAAAATGTGTTAAATAGAATCAACGAGGGTAAGAGTTGACTCATTTGAAGGTGCGTAACTGATCTACTCCTTTAAGCAATCCAATGATCAGAAGTATCAATCCAATTCCCATCAGAACGATCGGAATAAGTTGACTATCACCAAAAGTCAGTCCCGAATATCCCAACAAAAATAACACACCTGCCGCCCTGCCAAAAACACCGTCAGTAGATAAGGGCTTGGAATAGGGGACAACATAGGATAATCCTGGAACGCTGCCTGTTATAATCAGGCTGACACAAACAAAACCGACAATTAGGGAGACTATCATTGCAATATTCCTCAAAATTTATTTGACCTGAGTGGGTTGATTCACCTGAAATGGCAGGTTGGCTCTGGATTTATCCAGGGTCTAACGGGTCCATTACCAGAGATATTAGACATTGGACAAGTCCAATGCCAACCGTCAAAACGTATGAATCAACCCACTATTGCACCTGCTACTTACACTCATACCTTTCATCTATTTAAATGTTCTGAGCTGATCAACTCCTTTAAGCAAGCCGATTATCAACAGTACCAGACCACCCATCATTAAAAGTATAGAAATTATGGTGCCACCAACACCTAAAAACCCAAGGAGAAAGGAAACCCCTGCAGCCCTGCCATAAATACCGTCAGTGGATAATGGAGCTGAATAAGGCATCAGGTATGCTATACCCGGAAGGCTGCCCGTTAGAATCAGGCTGACACAAACAGTACCAATTATTATAAATCCGACCATGCTGCAAAACTCCAATAGCTGTAAGAAAATTATCTACCGTATGTTTCTAATCCGATCTACTCCTTTGAGCAGTCCAAGAATGAACAATATTAATCCAGCACCCATCAGAAAAAGCGGGAAAAAATAGAATCCGGTAGATTTCAAGCTCAAGTAACCAATGAAAACAAACAACCCCGCTGCCCTGCCATAAATACCTTCAATGGAGAGAGGGTTTGAATATGGCAGTACACGTGAAATACCCGGGAGACTTCCAGTGAGAATCATATAGACACAAATTGCACCGATGATGTATTCACGATACATAGAATCAGTCCTTACCGTTACCGTTTCATAATATACATAAACATTTTCCCGAACCTAGAAGTATTAAGGCATTTATTCGATATTGGATTTTGATATACTTTTTCTGGCTCTTGATTTATCCAGGGTCTAACAAATTACATTTAACAAGACGGAGTTGTTACAACTGGGACAGATACCACGCAATTCAGCATTGCATTTAAGTTCTTCTGGCAGTTTTGCTAAACCGTTCGTATTGTTAAGATAGCTCTTGGATTCAAGCTAACACCCTGCTGGAATGACGCGGAGGAATCTTCAGCAACAACCGAAATTGGAATAACTATGAGAGAGAAAACAAGTGGAGTAATCGTGAATAAAACAAATCTCACATCACATCCCCTGACAACCGAACGATGGTCAGATTTTGAACAGCTCTTCGGAAAAAATGGTGCCTGTGGTGGTTGCTGGTGCATGTTCTGGCGGGTGACGAATCAGGAGTTCAAGCAAGACAAGGGCGATGGACTTCATGATGAAATGAAATCGCTCGTTGATACCGGAAGAGTACCAGGTCTGTTGGCTTACGCGGGAGAACGTCCTGTCGGCTGGATATCTCTGGCACCACGTGAAGAATTTGTTCGCTTCAAAACATCACGTATCCTTAAACCAGTTGATGATGCTGATAATTTATGGTCGATTGTCTGTTTTTTCGTCGCAAAGGAAGTACGACGTCAGGGAGTAAACCAGTTCCTTATCCGTTCAGCAATCGACTATGCGTTTGCAAATGGTTGTGAGGTACTTGAAGCCTATCCTTATGATATCACGGAAAACCGTCCAGCTCCATTTGTGTATACTGGCATCGCTTCAACCTTCCGTACAGTTGGCTTTGAGGAGGTTGCAAGACGAAGCGAAACCAGACCGATCATGAGATATTATAAGCCTGAATGATAATAGCTCCGCAGTGGGAGCTATTATCAATAGTACTCTAATTCTGATCTTTTTATTGAATTTTATGCTTTGCCTTTTGCCAGAAGTTTTGCTTCTTTTTTCTCACGTCGTGTTTCCATCATGACGTACATCACCGGAACAACAAAGACAGCGAGGGATGTCGAAACCAGCAAACCACCAATCGCAACAATCGCCATCGGGGCGCGGAATTCACCACCTTCACCCAACCCCATTGCCAGTGGCAGCATACCCAGTGCCGTAGCCAATGAACTCATGATAATCGGACGTAGACGAATCGGGCAGGCAGTAAGCACCGCATCAAAGAGGCTCTTTTTCTCCTCACGTCTTAAATGCTCTGTATAGTCAATCAGGAGAATACCATTGTTCACCACAATTCCAACCAGCATGACCATGGACATCAACGAGAACATCGAAATTGATTTTCCTGTAATCACCAACGCCATGGAAACACCAACCAGCGCAAGCGGTAAAGTCATCATGATGATAAGCGGGAAACGGTAACTTTCCATGATCGCTGCAAGCAGCATATAGGTCAGAATAATCGCCAGCACCAATGCCTGGAAGAGACTGGAAAAGGAATCTGCCATCATTTCAGCCATACCGCCGAAGTAAGCGGTCACTCCACGTGGCAGCTTCGGGCTTGGAAGCGGTGTCGCACTGCTTGTTCCGCTCAAAACATCCTTCATCATCTGTGATGGTGGAGTTGGTGGCAATTCAAGCGCATTGGCAATGGTTGTCTGAAGTTCGCCCATCGTCCCGGTAGCCACATTAGCACTGATAGTGATGATACGCTGTTTGTTTTTACGTGAGACTTGCGTCGGACCTGAACCAAATTCGACCTGTGCAACATCTTTCAATGGCACATACCCGGATGGGAGGGGTAAAATCAGATCACCTACCTGATCAACCTTGTTGCGATCCTCTTCCACCAGACGCACTCGAACATCATACTCTTCACCCTCTTCACGATATTGCGTAGCGACAGTACCCTCGAAAAGAGTACGTAGGATAAGCGCGATATCCTGAACAGAGGCGCCAACATCAGACAGACGTATGCGATCAGGTCGAATCACAACTTCAGGTTTGCCAACTTCCCAGTCACTGCTGACATCAACCGCTTTCCCAGTTGCCTGGATTAGTTCCACCGCTCTATCAGCAGCAACCAGCAGCGAATCAAAGTTCTGTCCCTGAAGCTCAAGCTGGATATCAGCCTGGGCTCCTCCACCACCAAACTGAGTTGCCTCTGCAACAACAATTTCTGCTGCTGGAATATCAGCTAGTTTTGTACGCACTTCTTTCACAACATCTGCGGTTGGAGGGAAATTTCCTTCGGCACGAGGACGCAGTTTTACGATGATGCTGCCATACTGCACACCCTGACTGCCACCCATATCGCCTGAGCTACCCTTACCTACAGAGGTATAAACCGTTTCAACTTCTTTATACTCCGCAAGCACTTCTTCAACGTTATACAGTACCCGGTTTGTCTCCTCGATTCTCGAACCTGCAGGCATCTCCACATTAACCGACATCATTCGTTCGTCATACTTTGTGAAGAACTCTGCGCCAACGAAACTGAAGAGAAAAACTCCTACCATGAATAACAAGGTCACTGAACCCATCAGAATAAACCTGTGCTTTATCGCCCAGTTGAGTCCAACCCGGTAATCATTCGCCAGCTCTTCATACCATTTGTCCCAGAATCGTCCAAAACGAGCGACCAGTCCCAGACGTTCCGCGATCACTAAAAATAAAACTATGGCTACCAGGATGATGGCTGTGATCGTGCCGATATACAACCAGGTCGCGAAAAACGTTATCAAACCGACCATCACATAGACTATTCCCCTGAGGGGTCGTGATGCCATCATTGGTGTTAGCGTAAAACTGATTAGAAGGCTGAAGATTGTCGCGAATGCAACTGTTAATCCAAAGGGTTTGAAGAAAAGACCGATGATTCCCTGCATAAACGCCATTGGGGTAAACACCACGATATTTGTAAGCGTCGCTGCTGCAACCGCAATCGCAATTTCGCCGGTACCTTTCGACGCTGCGGTTTTTATATCCATCCCTTCCGAATGTAATCGTTCAATATTTTCCAAAACCACAATGGCATTTACCACCAGAATTCCCACCGAAATCGCAAGCGCGGTCAGTGTCATCATGTTCAGAGTAAATCCAGCAGCATCTACCAGGATAAATGTTGCGATGATACTGATCGGCATCGACAATGCGGCAATGACTGTCCCCCGCCAACTATGCAGGAAGAGGAAAAGAATAATGGCGGTAAACAGAATACCCATAATGAGATTACTGCGCGTGTCAGCAACCGAGTTTTCGATAAACTGGCTATTGTCACGTGCGACCTCGAGGTGCATTCCTTCCGGAAGCCTTTTTTCCAGCTTTTCAATCAGATTGAATACATCTTTGGCAACTTGAACGGTATTCGCGTCGGTACGTTTGATAATATCCATACCGATAGTCGGCTGACCGTCAAACCGTGCCATTTCGCGCATTTCTGCAAAGCTGTCACGAACCCGTGCAACCCTGTCGAGACGGATGGGTCCCGAAGGAGTCTGAATACGTGTGGCTTTGAGATCAGGAATACTTTCATATTCGCCGGAAAGACGAAGGGTGTACTCCTTCCTTCCCTTCTCGATTCGACCCGCAGGCAAATTCCAGTTTTCGCTACCCAATGCCATGACAACCTGAAGCGGGCTGATGCCATACGACTTCATCTTGCTGGCAGAAAGCTCGATCTTGATCTCACGTTCCTGTTCACCAACGATATCAATACTTGCAAGACCGGATATTTTTCCGAGTTCGGGTTTGATGAGACGATCCACCCGGTCATAAAGTTCAGGAAGCGTATAGGGACCAGTTACCGTAAGGTTCATAATCGGTTCAGAGCCCGCCTCGAACTTCTGGACAATCGGATTTTCAATATCTGCAGGTAAATTGGAGCGGATGGCGTCGATTTTATCCTTAACATCAATGGCACGAATATCAACATTTTCACCGAGTTTCAACTCGATGAAAATCATGCTGACTCCTTCCATCGCCATACTGTAGACCGTCTTCACCCCGCTGATCGAACCCACCTCTTCTTCCATAGGTTCATTAATCAACGACTCAATCTCTTCAGGTCCCGCCCCTGGATAAACCGTGACCACAGTTACAAATGGAAAATCAATTTCAGGCATCAGGTCAATGCCCAACCTCATGAAACTGAATAGTCCGATAACCACGAACGCCATGATTACCATGGTCATTAATACCGGACGTTTAATAGATATATCTGCAAGAAACATATTTTTTTCCTGGATTTTCCTGCTTAATCTGATGGTGCAATGCGAGTAGAACTATAGTACTTGGTTAATAAGTCTCCTGGATGACCGTCCTGCGGACGTTTTCTGCGAATCCAGCTAACATAATGCTGGAATGACGCGTAGGAAACGTTTTCGTTACAACCTAAGTTATACTAATGTTCTACGATCTTAATCTTTTCGCCTGCTTGAATGTCATCATGCCCGTAGGTTGCGATAATATCACCTGCCTGGACCCCTTCAATAACTTCAACTGATTCCTCACCGCGGAGACCGACTTGGACATTTTGAACATCTGCAATTCCATTTTTAACACGGATCAACACATCCCGTGAATTGCGTTCCAAGACAGCATCCACAGGCACAACCAGAACATCAGAAGCCTCGCCGATCAAAACATCGATTGTTGCCAGCATCCCCGGATAAATCTCATCATCACCAGGTATCTTTGCGTGGACGGTAAACAGTCGGTTCATTTCACCTGTAGCATAACTCACTTCTGATATTTTACCGTCAATTTTGCGACCGTTGTCCAGCGATACTTCAATGGTTTGACCAATAGTCAACATTTTGCGGTCTTCCTGAGTGACATCAAAAATAACTTCATAGCTGCCATTGTTGACAATTGTCATAATCGCATCACCCGGAAATGCGATTGAGCCTTCATTAAAATCGATACGAGCTACAACACCACTCATGGGTGCTTTGAGGGATACGGAACGGTGTGCTGTTTCGTAATTCCTCAGAGTCATCTCATAGTTCAGTTTCAATTGATCGAGGGTCTGTTGGCTGATAGCACCGGACTCGTAGAGATTTAACATGCGATTATAATCTTTCTCCGCATTTTCCAGTGCTAAAGACAAGTTGCCGATCTGAGTTTGGGTGGCAGAGGTGTCGAACTTGACAACAGTCTCACCCTTGACAACCTGATCGCCCGCTTCAACAAGAATATCACTGATACGATCCATCACCTTCGATGCGACAACTGCCTGTTTTCCAGCTCGTACACTACCGTAATAACGCCGTACGGAAATCACCTCACCACTACCCACTTTAGTTGCTACAACAGGAATGCCCTGCTGCTTTTGTATTTTTGCAATGCTCATGACCTCTTCTGTTTGTCCTTTTTTGGCGATACCTAGCCCGAGGAAAAAGAGGACAGCACCTACAATAAGTATCCCAACTATTTTTTTCATGTCATTACACCTATCTCTCTATCATCTCTATGCCACCCACCGCACGTTCGTACGCTGCGGCAGCCACAACCTGCTTATATTTAGCCTGCAATAGGTTTACCTTGCTGGTATTTAACTGCAACTGCGCATCCAGGACTTCAAGCTGTGTCCCAACTCCTTCTGTGTAACGTACCGACGCAATACGTTCACCCTTTTCAGCCTGTGCCATAGCTTCCTGTGATGCCTGAAGTTGCTTGTTCGATATTTCAAAATCACTGATTGCCTGGAAAACTTCTATCTTTACTCCACGTTCCAGCATACTTTTCTGACGATCAACTTTGCGCATATTGACTCTTGCCTGCTGAGCACGGTGATGCGATTTGAAACCGTCAAACAGTGGAACCTGCAATGCCAGACTTCCACCAAAACCACCGAGAAATTCATACTTGGAAAGCTCAAAATCGTTTTTCTGAGCTGCAGTTTCGTATTTCAGATTGAGGAAGAGGTTTGGCCATAGCCAGCTATGATTCTCAATCTTGTATTGTCCCTTATACAACTGCTTTTGCAGCTCGAGTTGCTGAAATTCGATACGTTTTTCGATAGCAAGAGTACTGGCGGTCGTATAGTCTGATAAGGGATCAATTGAGACGTCAAGATTCCCAGTCAATTCGATGTCATCTTCAACTTGTAAGCCGAGAACATACTTCAATCCCTTGTACGCAAGCTCACGTGCTGCTTCCGCTTGATGAACCTGGGGCTTAAGGTTCGCAACCGCTACCTCCGCACGGATTTTATCGTATTCACTGATAACACCCTGCTGATACATCCCCTCAGTGTGATCAAGGTGACGTTTTGCCTGTGTCAGTGCATCCTGGGATACTTCGACAAACTGGTCAGCGAGGATTGCGCCGTAATATGCCTGAGTAAGGGATACTTTCAGTTCCTGTCTGGATAGATGAACTCCAAGTTTCACCAGTTCACGGTAGCGTTTGGCGATTTCCAGACCGATCCCGACTTTACCCCCAACATAGAGCGGTTGGTTTACCTGGAGATCCGCGAACATATTATTTTCACTACCAAATTGTGTTTTAATACGAAGCGGACCCATACTTTCACCGGTATTTGGATCAATGTTCATCTCGGCAGGTAATGTAAAAATAGTCTGTGGAATCTTGAAGTAATGCTGATATGCACCTGTTACATTCACAGAAGGCAAGGCTGATCCCCACGCTTCTCCAACACGATGCTCTGCAATATCTACCTCATCCTTCGCAAGCGCTAAAGATTCATTTCTTTCCAACGCCAATTCCCAGGCAGCGTCCCAATCAAGCTGCATGGTTTCAGCCCAAACCGAACCTGAGAGTACCAGCAACATGGCTGCAAAGATCAACCCCAGCCGATGCGCTATTATCTTCATCAATCCTCCCACTATCTCAAAAATTTTTCTGTCGTGTATTTGTTCTAAAAGACTTCGGATAAAATCAAAGTCAATCTTTCATACAAATTCTGGATACGAGTGCAAAGTCGCTAAAATACTACCAGATAAAGGTATGCAACAAGAGAGTTCGTTCAATATTTCACACTTTCGAGTCCTCATACGACACCTTAGCTCGCAACTCAGCGCTATAGTAATTATCAAGAACGAGATCAATCATGTTTTCAAAACTCAAACTCTGATCGCTGAATATTGGGAAAAAATTCTCTCTTTGTTTCAAAAGCATAAATGTGAACATTAATCCGGTTGCCACCTGAATCGTCGGGAGTGGTGATAGTTCACCATGTTCAACGGCTTTTTCTAGGTTATCAATCAAAAGTTGACGGACTCGAAGCGCATAGATTTCAACATCGTCCCTGATTACCGGCAAAATTGCATCCAAATCCGAATGAAAAAGTATAGATTCTGAATAGTGCTGCTGTTCGCACTCTCTAATGTCTTTTCCAACTGAAAATAGCGCAGAACGTATATTTGAAGAAGAGTTAAATATCTCCTCCATTATTTTAAATCTTTCCTCGTGTACATCTCTGGTAACCGCTCGAAAAAGCTCTTCTTTTCCATTGAAGTAATGGTATAGGGTACTTTTTTGTATATGAACCAGTCCTGCAACATCATCCAGAGTTGTCTTGCGATAACCGAATTTCAGAAATTGATCTCGTGCTGCCTGGAGTATTTCGCTGCGTTTATCCCGGATATCCATTATTCTCTCTACTGAACATATAAACAAACTTATCGAACATTCAGGTCTAAAGTTTGGGAATTATACGGATGTGGTTTTCGAATTTCAAGTGGGATGGTATCAAGTTCTCTCGAGTTGGAAATGAGGGAATCAGTAGTGAAGTAACTGTTATGAACGATCCAAATTCACAATAGTAGGGTTGGAAAATTGTACTACAAAATTTCCCTAAAGACTTTTATCTGTTAGACATAGAAAGGCTTGCGGATCAAATTCGTGTAATTGTTATCGAATACTCTTCAGAAGATTAGGGAATCTATTTTCGTGGAAAACCCATCATCAGGAATATGGCTAATCCCCGTAGAATTCTTTCCATGTCGAATGGGTCCACCGTACCAACTTTTTTTATCGGGTAATCTTCGTTGCGGATTTCCAGATCTAGCTCCCTGACTCGAGGAAGAGCCACTGCGGAATCGTGCGACAACTGATTTGAAATAGTGGGAGATAACTTCAGGTACCGCTTTTTCATTAGAGCATTTGATTCAAACTTTGGGTGCCAGGATGTAATTGGAACCGTTACGACTGTTTTGGTAAGTGGATCGGGGTGAGATAAAACAATACATGGGTGAGGATCTTTTAATTCCCCACCCACGCGTTCTTTATCACTGAAGTTTACGATGTAAATTTCACCGGGGTTAAAAATGGATCTTCCCATTGTTCTTCTTCTACAACTTTTGTAGCGTCGTCTGTTAGCATTTTTAGTACGAGTGATCGAACTGGGTAGGGGGCACCAGCAACAAATTCCTCGTACCAGTCATCATTATTGGGAGCTTCGTTTTTTACTTTCTCGTAAATCTCTTGTGCCCATTCTTCTTCGGTCCGGGTGCGCCCTAACATGCTTATGTTTGGTTTTGGCAACATGATCAACTCCTCTAAAAATCACTTCTCTGCGCAACTCAATCCTCCCGGATCAAGCTTAATCATAACGTAGCCAAGCTTCAGGGTTAAAGTCAATAGAGTACAAAAAAACCATCAATTTCCAAGAAACAGGGTTAACCATGTTCTTGCGAATGATTCACGCATAGGTTTAGAAACGCCAACTAGAAAAATACGTTTTTCAACACCAAAAGTTGAATGACCTAACCATAGAATCGCTGTACTGATGATTCACCAAGACTCCTAAGAGCAAAATAGCCCTATGAGAATATCCTGACCATCAGGAGCCTGACTATTTCAGAAGCATCGCCTTACGTGTGATCGCTGCATCTTGAGTTTGTACTCTGAAGAGATACAGTCCACTGGACATCTCCGCCATATTCGCCTGAATGTTGTGCAACCCTGCACCCTGCTGCCCATCCATAAGCCTCAGCACTTCCTGTCCGAGCACATTGTGGACAGTTACAAGCACATCCTGTTGTGATGGAAGGGAAAACTCAAGCTGTACAGACGGGTTAAACGGGTTCGGATATGGCTGCAAGACGCTGAATTCCACTGGCAGTGCAACGTCAATGGTATTCTTAACATCCAGAATCAATCCCATACCTTCTATCAGAGGACGAAGCACCTCATCGCTGGAACTACTTATCGAACTTCCTGTAATCCCTTCGATTCCGAAGGCAAAGAAAGCGGTCGCGTTACCATTTTCTTGCTCTTTCCATATAACCGCTGATTCATCTCCTGGATAATAACGGTACAATTCACGTGCATCATCCGCAGCATAAACGCCCATCTGATCAGTTTGATTTCCTGCTCCCTCGCCGGGACCTGTCAATAGAATAGATTTTCCATCACTGAAGGGATCGTTCTCAACTCCGAACAGTGCGCGACCCTGTAAAGGATCAACCGATCCCTCAACACCAAGCATGTTAAAGAACGCAGGATACATATTCATCTGTGCCCCGAGAAACTGACCGGTTAGAATCAGGTTACCGCCATCTTCAATGAAAGTTTCGAGCCTGCCGACATCATTGGGTGTAAGTGGATTACGAGCATTCCCAGTATGCCAGATCACTATATCGTGTTCTGCCATATACTCCTCACTGGGAAGACCATCTGCAGATACGTCAACAAGATTGCCTGCTGTCCAAAGACGGATCAGTGGTCGAACAAAGAAATCCTGGAAGGATTGCTGTCCGCCATCATCTACAACGAGAATCCTGGGATCACCCAGAGTGATTCGTTGCGTAAATTCAACCAGATAGTCGCCATCATTCGCACTCAACTGGATGCGCAGGTTCATGAACTGCGCCCAGACATCTTCAGCAACAGTAAATCGAATAGGTTCTTCCATCGCAAATCGTTGACCAGCCTCAATATTTCCAAGCACGACATCATTATTCTCAAACTCAATATAGGCATCGGCTGAAATGGTTACTGTCACATTCTCCGCTGGCGGTGGGAAGAGTACGACATCATTTTCGATGACGAGCAGAATTTCACCAGATTCACCTCCGGCAAACTCGTTATCACCATTTTCGTCATCCACACGTACCGCTTCCAACACAAGATTCGGTTCTTCGCCAGGCCCGATTCCATGTCTGCCAAAGCCATAGTAGATCGCGTCGGCATTGGGCGTACCATCGCTGAGGTCGCCATTATCATCATCAACCGTCAGCACTTCAACCAAATAGCTTTGGAAATTTTCCGCAAAGCCATATTTCGCGAAATGCATCAATTCTTCAGCAGCTTCGGCACCCATTCGTGAACGAACATCCCACATGGCACCACCAAAGATTTCACCATCAGCATGTACCTCACCTACCCAATGATCCGGCATTCTCTTGTTATTGTCGAGGTCTCGCATGGCTTGCATTGGTGAACCAACATAAACACCGCGAGACATTGCAGATTCATCATGAATGCTGCAGGTGAAGAAATCTGACCATGCTTCGTTCATGGCACCAGATTGACCGCTATAAGGAAGTGTGCCGCGGGGATACATTCTTCCAGTGACACCGTGTGTGTATTCATGGAGAATTACATCATTAAAAAGGGCGAGGTTACGGAGAGTTCCACCACCTGTCCCAAAAAACATACCCTCACCATTCCAGAACGCATTTTCGTAGTTTGTGCCATAACCACGTACGCTTAGAATGGATTCGTCCATTTCATCGAAATCAGGATCTAAATCTTTGTAATACTCATGGATAAAAGTGCCGTGGTAATAGAGGTTGAACTCATCAATATGACCTTCGTCCTCTTCCCATGAAATATCATATACCCACGGTGCAGTAACATTGTCGGTATGACGAGCATCCAGACCATCATCGTTAACCACTTGGATCCAACGTCCAGTCAGACGGGTGCTGATGTTGTACTGCTGTCCATTGTTCAAACCACTGATGCGGTATTCGCCATTATCTTCAGCGTAGGTTTCACGCGGTCCGGCATCAACGTTAATAAATGGGTAAGCACCCCAAACGGGTTCATCATCAAAACGTCTGGGCAGATAAGGTCCATCCACCATTCCTTCGATGTCAGCATAAAACACATGATTGTAGAAGCCGATGATTTCGCCGTCCCACGCACTTACCAGTCCCACGGGACGTTCGTCGGCAGAAGCGCCGGCTAACTTCAAATAATATGCTGGAGTCAGGATACCGGCGTGACGTACCCAGAACTCCACTGCTTCTATTGTCTGATGGTCTGAAACTCCGCTGAATTCTGCCAGATAGTCCGCTGCCTGGGATTCAGTCAAGGTACCATCCCAGACTACACCCTCCGACTCAACAATATCACTGCCCCAAAGAATGGGATCACCTTGCTCAGAGAGTCGAAGTTGTACCAATGTACTCAGAACCGGACGATTGTCGATCAGTTGACGAGCGGTAAGATATTCTTTTCCCAGAACATCGCCGTGATGCAGTATTTCCAGTTGATCGCTCGATATTCCGAAAAGAGTGCTATTATTATTCAAGATGGAAAGAGCATCATCACCGCGATTATATCTTATTGCCTGTCGAGCATCCGCAGTAACTACAACTCGTTGTGGTGCATCGGTGATAGCGTTAAATATCCCTTGCCACTCATTTGCACCTGTGAGGGAGACGATCTGATGCGAATTATATTCTGCTGTTTGTTCCTGCCAAAATGCAGTCGGCATCTCACCAGCATTGACAACAATTGAAAAAACTGCGAGAAGCATTGTCGCCGTTATGTTTTTCCTTAAACCCATTCTCTCTACTCCGTATAATTGCAGGCAGTTATATGTAACCGTCCTCGCGGATATTTATGTATATATTTCTCCCACGACACCATTCACCAGCGCATTGGTTTGGATTTTGTGGGAAACTAAGTTGTTGTTAGATGCTCTAAGTGTTCAAATGATCCAGCGATTTCCTTGTCTATAGAAAGTGAGCCGGATTTGACCAGAATACCGTCGCATCATCCCGGTTATGAGTTGAGCCGGATCCAGTATGGTATTGATTATATAGGTGTTTGATTTATTATACTTAAAACTAAGTCACACCGGATATCGAGAACCTGTACGTTGATCAAATTGTGCTTAATCATAAACAGATTACCTGAAAGTAAAACTCCTGGATTCCAGCTAAAACCATGCTGGAATGACGCGACTGAAACGTTGACACTATAACAAATTTGAATCAGCAAACAAGAGATCGCTTGAACAATTTTTCCAGACTTCCCCATTTATAATCTATATGGGAACTTGAGTGAAAGCAAAACGATTCAACATTTCACTAAAGTCTCCATATTTTAAAATCCAATTGCTAAAAATTGAATTGCTCACGTATTTTGATTTTTATTGATAGTCTCTTACTCAGGACGGATAAACGTGTTTCTAGGCTGGAAAATTAAAAGAGCAATAAAACGTTCCAAGGTGGAAAAAGGGCAGTTGGAATCAATCCCCGGTGAGGGGGTATTTATACTGTTTCCTCCGCAACCTGATGGCAATGATCTTCTTATCCCGCCTTTGAACACATGGCTGAAATCGCATTCACATCAGGTGACCATCTTTGTTCACCAGGGGTCGGAGTACCTTCAGGAAAAAATGGAACGTTGCGATAAATGCGTTTCCTTCCGTGATGAAGAGCTGAAAAAAAATGGCTTACCAATCAGTGAGTTGGAAAGCCGTATACCCAAAATAAAATTCGATCAGGTCTTGTTACTCAACCCTACCTATAATCTTCTGACCGAATATCTGTTTATTGTTTCTCAGGCACGTATCAAAGCATCTTACTGGTCTGAAAAACGTGAAGCATATTCTGATTTTACTGTTCAGATCGAGGGATCACGTTCCAGCAAAGATTCACTGAAAACCCTTTTGAATTACCTCTCAAATTTTTCCTGATCACCACCCACCGCCAGGACCTCGCCCTCTGCCACGCTTATCTTCCGGGCCGCCACGCATATCGTCAATGATCTCTCGCATTTTCATGGGAAAGACGTGTTGAAAAACCAGTAGTTTCGCTTGTTGTTGAACAGACAGAATGTCATCGAAACCGTGGATTAATTGATCTATCTTATTCTCGCGGCGCTGTATCAGAGTCTCGATTTCTGCCATTGATTCTGTCAGTTCTTTGTCGCTGATACCGCTTTCAATAGCTAACCTGAGCGTTTCGATCGCATCATCTACCTGATCAGTAGCAGAATCAATCTCCGCTTCATATTTTTTGAAACGCGGAAAAAAACGTATCGATTGCTCTTCGGTCAGCTCAAGCGACTCCGTCAGTTTCAGCATTTTAACAGTTTGGACACGTTCACGAACCTGTTTACGGTGGTGACGAGGTGGTTGCGCCAATACATACCCCGCGAACAATGCTCCGCAAAGCAATAGTAAAATGATCTTCTTCATGGAACGACCCCTTATCTAAAAAATATCCTTTTGATTGAAGCTAGACCTGCAAAATATCTTAAACTTCATTACCGGGAATACTACTATATTATTTTGTGGTTACTTACCAGATACCTGTTCTACAACGCTAGTTTCTATGATTTATCTCCTGGATTCCAGCTTACGCAATGCTGGAATGACACAGGGGATGCACAAGAATCAGATTGAATTTGAATCGTCAATAGTTTATCCTAAAAAATATGAATTTGCCTCAGTTCTTCCAGAATTTTTTCCTGCTTTTTTTCATCCATCGAGGCGATCTCATCATACGGATTATTTTTGCTGTTAGAATCGAAGTAGGAATAATACACCACCATTTCATCAGACAAAGCAGCAAACGCGAGCGAATCAGATGAGATTCCCTGATCAATAATTTCATCAATGTAGTCAGTCTCATACCAGGCAAAAGTGAATGTGTCAGTTCCGCTTTCATCAGATTTTGTATTCAGCATATCCGCATTGTAAAAGACAAATGCGGCAATAAGAACAGAGAACATGCCGGTCAGGGCACTGTTCCGCACCTGCCTTTGACGTTTCCTGCGGTGTACCTGGACACGTACGTTACGGATGAAATCGTCATCCGAATTTTCAGTATTGAAATCGATTGATCGGTACGAATCAAGTTGATTCAAATGCTCTCGTTCGTCCATTTTATTCCCCTAACATCTCACGTAATTTTTTAATTCCCTGGTGTACATTGGCTTTAGCTCCACCAACACTGATCCCCATAACTTCTGCAGCTTCTTTGTACTTCATGCCTTTTATCACGACCAGCACCACAGCATTTTTCTGACGTTGCGGCAGTTTCTGAAGCGCGTGATGGGCGTGCTCTGCAAGGTCTTTCCACTCTAACTCCTGGTCGCTCGATGGGGTTGATAATTCTGGCAGTTCAGGGAAAAGCTCGTCATCACCACCACGTTGCATCCGCCACCGTTTCATCTTTCGCGTAAAGGTAATCGAACGGTTCATCGCGATTCGGTAGAGCCAGGTCCTTGGATGGGCTTCCAGACGAAAGCTGGCAAGATTCTCATACGCACGAATAAATGTTTCCTGCGCCAGGTCTTCCGCTTCGGTTCTGGAGCCGGAGATTCGTACACAGAGATCAAATATCTCTTGACGATAGAGCTTCACCAACTGCTCAAACGCCGCTTCCCGGTCTGCCTTCAGCAACTCTTTCCAGGTATCAATATCATCTTTTTTTGATACCTTTGAATCGCTGAGGGGTTGTACCGAGGCTGTCACGCCGTTGCGACCATGCTGAAGCAACTCTGTCCGAGTACCATCCATCATCTCCCAAATCCTCTTATCCCGTGTTCATCCATAAGACGCACCAAACGGGGAGGGGTTTAAAGCTATTTGCCAGCTATACGGAAACTGACGACAGGTTCAGATAGCTCTGCTCGGATATACTCTTCCAATACATCTGCAGTATATTTATGCCCTTTTTCGTTCCAATGACCATCATAAGTGAAATACAGCTCACTGTAATCTGCACGTTGCGTGAAATAGGGCAGTAGATCAATGACATAAAGTCCCTGCGTTGAGTCTGCTAGCTCTGTTAGATTATCTGTCAGCCTGTTATCTGCAGAGTTCCGGAATGCATAAACATCCGCCTTACCTGGAATCATCATCAGCAGGAGTTTTCGATTATTTTTGTGGCAATTATCCCAGACTTGAAGGATATTTTCCTCCATAACAGCATAGTTGCGATCTTCAAAACCATTATACCAGCTATGGGTTGTATCACCTGCCATAAAATATTCCTGTGAACCCTTCAAGCTGCCGATACGTTGGTGCATGGCGTAAAGACTACCTGCATAAGTGTGAGTTTTGAACAAAGCACCAAGATAGAATACTAATTTATCGCGTTGCTGGATGTTCTCGGGATACCAGTCTGATTTCTTCAAGTCAGCCAAATAATACTGAATCGAAAAATCCGAATATGAGTCATCTGAAGGCACCAAATAAGGGCGATATCGATTGGAGAAAAATTCCTGCCCGAAACTAAAATCATCATCAGTAAAATCATTCTCGGGGAGTATGGTCATGATGACTACTTCATGATCGTAGGATGTGGCGAGATTTTCATACAACAACCGCGCTTGTGTTGTACCAAAATTTCCAGAAGTACCAAAATTGAGGATGGGTGTTTCCAACTTTGCTGCCAGGATGTTGCTGAAACGGTTCGTTGTATCAACACCGTACCCTTCAGCGAATGAATCACCCAGCAACAGATAACGGCTTTTCGTTGATGATTCGGGATGATCAAAGTCACGTGCGCCGATCTCGTTGTAATAATATGGTGCGTTAATTTCAGCACGGATTTGACGGTTGTGCGTATTCGGCAAGTGCCAGACACCCCAGTCAGGATTGACATCAACCCAGAGGGGAGTGGTCGACAATCCTTTCGCTCCACGTACAGGAGAAGGACCTTCCTTAAATACCTTCACCCAAATGAAAGCACTCCCTTCAACCAGGAGCAAAAAAAGTACGCCGTTTACAACGACCAGAATTGTAAAGCGTAAGACCTTTTCACCAAAACCCGGGAGTAACATCAGAGCCCCGGGAACAACACACATTAAATCAAATAGAAGCGTGATGAGTATAAATAGTCTGGATTCGTTGAATCCCTCCACTGGAATCATCAAGGCGAGAATCCACGGATTCGCCAGGACGCCTGTCAATACTAACGCGACCCCAATAATGGTAGTTTTCGACAGCTTTACCGTTTCACCCATAATATCTTCCATCCAAGCAATACATTTTTCAAGTTTCTCCCAAAAATGAATATAAAACCATAAGCATCCCAGAACTATGTTGATAGCTCAGCCAATTACATCCATCCTCTCAAAAATTTCAGCAATAATCTATCTCACTTGATTTTTGACATACACCATAGTATATTGCGTATACTATGGGAAACAATCAAAAAACGAACATGAGCGGGTTAGGTACTGAATTGAAGGCAACACGTACCCTCAGGGGATTGAGCCTGGCTGCAGTTGCTGAACCTGCAAAAATTTCTACTGCATATTTACAAAAACTGGAGGGAGCTATGGTACAGAATCCATCCCCACGTGTGCTTATGAGGCTTGCAGAAGTCCTGGATACATCATACGAACGTCTCATGGAGCTGGCAGACTACACGATGCCACAATCCTCGACCAAAGATGTAAAACCTACTTTTCTCGAGGCTGCCTTGAAGAATGAGGAATTGTCCGATGAGGAACAGCGAGCTGTAATCGCTTTTATCTTTTACCTCAAGGGTAACAGACCTGAGAAATAGAAGGTTTCACATGACAATCAGAGATATTTGGCTTGCACTCATAGGTTGTTAAGCAGTTTGTGAACTCTATTCTTAACTGTCCTCTTTCCGAGATATTTAACTTGATTCCAGGAATGTAGAGATTTTTTCTTTGGTATAAATTCAGTCGTTCTTTCTTCCCAGTTTTTAACAGTGGCTGTTGAAACTCCCAGCAATACTGCAAATTCGCTGATCGAGAGCTGATGATATTCTCGGAAGGTTCGGATAACTTCGCTTTTCAGTGACCTGTCCTCAGTTTTTACCTCAACTATCTTTTTCGGTTTCGCTTTCGGTTTTGGTTTTTGTTTTGATTGTTGTTTTGGTTGGTTCGAGGAGCTATCTGGTCTTTTTTTACGTCCAGATTCAGTTGCGGGTTGTCTGGTTTTGGCTTTTATTTTGACTGGAAGAGGCAAACCGGAGCGGGGGATATCCTCTGAAATAGTTTCGTGTGAAAGTTCGATGCCAAAGACATCTTCCAGGGCGTCTTCAGCAATTCGTTTGGAAGAGTCGCCAGAATGTTCAGCTTTCACAAAATCGAGGTTTTCGGAAATCAACTCATCTTTATCAACTCCCCGTAACAAAAAGAGTAATTCCGGTTCACTATCCAGGCGATTGCCAACGCCGTACATCACGGCAGCGACATGCTTGCACATAGTCGCCCAATCTGGACAACTGCATTCAAACTCCATCTCCCCGGGTAGCGGGAACAATCCACCCCGCTTGTCTGTCACTACTTCCATTACATTATCTGAGAAATTTCCCGAAAGTAATTCGATCAGGGAGCCGATCTTTCCGGCACACTTTTTCTTCAATAATTCCCACTTTTCTTCGGGGTAATTCTTGATCTCGACGTTAACCTTATACATCTTTCCACCACTGACAAGTGCACTTACTTTCCCCTCGGCAATCTCCAAATGACAAACAGCATGATTGCAGACGTAACTGCGTCCACGGGGAAGCCGGTTCACAAAATCACTGAATTTTTCCAGATGACTACACCAGGCTTTGCCCCAGAAGGTTTTTGCTATTGTTCTACCGGGAATAGTAACAGGTTGAATATTCTTGTTTTTTAATCGAAGTTTTTCAACGGCTTTTAAAGCCTTTGCGCGCCGTGATGCAACTGTTTCTTTTGGATACCACCCCCAGCCATATCGCGCCATTTTATCTCCTATAGCTCAGCACGGTTTATATCAAGAGCAACCACGTTGAGAAGTTCTTCATCACTCATTTCAGTCAATATAGTTTCGGCACCCGTATTTAGAATACCGTCTGACAACTGTTTTTTGTCTTCGATCAACACGTCAATGTTCTCTTCGATTGTTCCTCGAGTCATAAATTTGTGTACCAGAACATTCTTATGTTGACCGATTCGATAGGCACGATCTGTCGCCTGATTTTCCACGGCTGGATTCCACCAACGATCGAAGTGAATTACATGCGCAGCCGCAGTAAGATTTAAGCCAGTGCCACCAGCTTTGAGGGAGAGGACAAAAAATGGAAAACCACTATCGTTCTGAAATTTATCAACCAGTATCTTTCGCTGTTTCACAGCAGTACCGCCATGTAAAATTAATCCCCGCACACCAAATTCCTCTTCCAGAAAATCGGCAATTGGGTTGGTCATCTCTCTGAATTGTGTGAAGATCAGCATTTTTTCCTGTCGTGAAAATATCTCCTCAGATATTGATTGTAATCTGGCGAATTTTCCACTATCAACACCATTGTAATCACGGTCACCCAGGAGCTGGCTTGGGTGATTACAAATCTGCTTAAACCTTATCAAGTATTTTAAAACTAATCCGCGCCTGTCAATGCCGTCTTTGTTTTGTAAGCCATATTTAAGTTCATCAACCGATTTTGAATAGAGGGCGACCTGTTTTTTCGTCAGACCACAAAAGGTTTTCACCTCTGTTTTATCAGGAAGATCGGGAACGATACTCTTATCGCTCTTCAAACGACGGAGAATATATGGACTTACCAGGCGACGGAGCGGAGCATATCGATCTTCCATTCTCGATTCAAGATTTTTCACAAAACCCTTGAATTTCCTGTGGGAGCCCAGTAATCCGGGACAAAGAAAATCGAACAGTGACCAGAGGTCAGCCATTCTGTTTTCAACTGGTGTTCCGGTCAGGGCGACACGGGCATTTGATTTTAACTGTTTTACTGCCCGTGTCTGGCGTGTTCCAGGATTTTTTATCGCTTGCGCTTCATCCAGGATAATAAGTTGCCATTCTAATTCTTTCAGCCATGGTTGACGATGTAACATACCGTAGGTGGTTAAAACCAGATCAACGCCACTCAATTCATCTGAAGGGTTGTTGGCAATCTTGAGGAGGGTTTCCTTTTCTGTTTCCGAGGTATGTATAAATCTAGTCGTCAATGAGGGCGAAAATCGTTCTATTTCAGCTTTCCAGTTTGCCAGTAACGATGCGGGCAGGACAAGAAGTGAGGGGAATGCGTCTGTTTTGCCTTCATTCTTAAGAGCGGTGAGAAGTGCAAGCATCTGCACAGTTTTTCCCAGTCCCATATCATCAGCAAGGCAAGCACCGAGTCCGAGACCGCTCAGGAGGTATAGCCACTGGAATCCTGTCTCCTGATAGGGTCTGAGGATACCCTGAAAATGATCCAAATCTATGGAGGATTTGACGTTTTCAGGATTTCTGAGGCTTGCAAGAGTGTTGGACAACCAGGCACCCGCTTTTATTTCTGTCCACAGCCTGTCAGTTTCAATTTTACCGACACCGCTACCCAAATCAACTGGCGCACCGGCAAGCATTCTCATCCCTTCAATAAAAGAGATTCCATCCTCCGCAGCATCTTTTTCAACTTTTCTCCAATGCTGCAAAGCTTCCTTGAGTTTCTCACCGCTAACCTCAACCCATTTGCCACGGATGAGAACCAGTCCCTCATCCGACTGCAGCAGTTCATCAAGCTCAGCTTTACTGAGCATTTCACCTTCCAGAACGACATCAATCTTGAAATCCAGTAGCGCATCTGATCCAAGCCTGGATATATTTTCGTCCCCTATCGAGACCTGAACCTGTGGACGCGGTGGTTTGCGCCACCAATTCGGCACACGCACAAGTAGCCCAGACTCCTCAAACACGGGAATATTCTTGAAAAATTGATAGGCTTCTCTGCTACTCCACGCGATTGGATGATAAATATCACCCGATTGGATCATTTCCCTGATAAATTCCAGTTTTTCAGACGCATTAAAAACTGGCGAGAGTAATTTTAAAAGGGCTGCTTTATTTTTATCACCCGCATACTCTTGAAGGGCTCTTCCCAGAGGTTTGTACTGAACTTGTCCACTTGTTGACAGCTTGGGAGAATAAGTCGCCATAAATGCGAATGGAAGATCAACGTCGCCCTTATTTTCTGCAAGATGAAAACAGACACGTCCAACCTGCTGCCAAATCGGAGCGTGTGTGCCAAGCCAGACGCTGAGTTCTGTTTTCGATTCATGGATTGAAGTAACTACCCATGCATCCAATTTCTGCCAGAGGAGGGTGAGAACCTCGATTGAAAGATACTCACCTCCCTGCATAGGGGGCGCAGAGAGTAGGGTGGTGCTCAATTCTGCTTCTGAAGGTGGTAGTATAGCAGTAATCTTAGCGGAATCTGTACCTGGGATACGAATTAATTTTATGAGGTACTTGCTGGAAAACTCTCTCCAGTATGCCAAAGTGGGGGAAAGTGGTTGTGTAGCTTTTGCAGCTGCAAGGGCGAATAGACCTTCCTCCGATGAAGACGAGAATGCTTCTGAAATATGTGATGTCCACTTATCAACAAAACCAATATCTGTTCCACTTTCAATAAGTGTCAGTTGACCAGAGGGAGTTAAATTGAGGTTTAAGCTCATAGGGGTAGAGAATAACGTGTTAACTTATTAATTATATTTACTTTAATCACATGGTAGTTTTCGGAAATAATATAACTGAATATCTAAACGATCAGCAAGTATAATTATTCTTTCCAGACTTCCTTTTGTGTACCCAGCAGTTTTCCCGTTTCATCAAATACGGGATGCTCGCCTTTCTTCAACTCCCTTCCCTGTATCGTGATCGCTTCAGACAGTTTGCAGGTTTTTAGTCTGCCGTTGGGATGAAAACGAGTAGACACACCTCCCATAAAAGCATCAGCCCAGAATGAAGCGTGACGGCAGGGTATGCCATCAATAACCTCATCACGTGCCAACCAGATCCAGTGCAATTGTCCGTTTGGGTGAAATGTGGTCATATATCCATGACCGCGTCCCAGACAGAGATGACCATCTAATTCGTGATCCTTTCCGAGGAAACAGAAGTCGAGTGTGCCATCAAGGTTAAAATGGAACTTTGTGCTCGTGGGTAGATCATGACCGGATAAAGTGAACGGCTCTGAAAGGAATGAAGATTGTAGTGAGCCATCCTTAAAATACCAGGCAAACCGTTGGCAAGGTATCCCCTGAATCACCTGAGGTTGATCGAGCTTCACTCGAATTAATTCAGGCTCATTGCTATCATCTGCCGAATGCACAAACAGAGGGATCAGTGACAGAAAAACAACTGGTAAAATATGCTTGCGGATATTCATTATTCCTTGTTCAGGATGAACCATAGCACCGATAACATCGTCATTTTTCGACCCACTTTCAAGATTTCGTTTTGAATTTTATGACCCGGTCTTTCATGATTTTGAAAAGATTGGGTTTGGCACTGTTTTGTGAACCAGGTATAACCAACAATATGCGGTGAATTTCGTGTATATCTCTGGTCGTCGGCGTAGTGCTGTATTGCTGATTCTCCTATATATGAATCAATATAATTCCAAGTATATGTTAATAATTAATAGATGATATGGAAAAATGGTGAGAGACCTGATAAACTCAGAAATGAAGCGAGTCTCAGGCATTACATGTATGAATGAGAGTAAATATTTGAATTAATTTAAA
>JAIOHU010000087.1 GCA_019912845.1 bacterium | reverse complement strand
CCAGGAAGCCGCCTTCGCCACCGGTGTTCTTCCAGATATCTACGCATTCCACCGCTACACCTGGAATTCCGCTTCCCTCTACCGCACTCAAGAACCGTAGTTTCAAAGGCAGGTTCGGAGTTGAGCCCCGACATTTCACCTCTGACTTACGATCCCGCCTACACGCTCTTTACGCCCAGTGATTCCGGACAACGCTTGCTCCCCCCGTATTACCGCGGCTGCTGGCACGGAGTTAGCCGGAGCTTTCTCTGAAGGTACCGTCGAGTCACTGCAAAACAGTGACACTCGTCCCAACTAACAGTGGTTTACACCCGCAAGGGCTTCATCCCACACACGGCGTGGCTGCATCAGACTTTCGTCCATTGTGCAATATTCCTTACTGCTGCCTCCCGTAGGAGTCTGGGCCGTATCTCAGTCCCAGTGTGGCTGATCATCCTCTCAGACCAGCTACCCATCGTAGCCTTGGTAAGCCGTTACCTTACCAACAAGCTAATGGGACGCAAGCTCATCCCTTGGCGCATTGCTGCTTTCATCCTCATTTCAGGCGAAAAAAGGATAATATGCGGAATTAGCACCCCTTTCGAGATGTTGTTCCCCACCTAGGGGCAGATTGCCTACGTGTTACTCACCCGTTCGCCGCTCTAGTCACAATCCGAAGAATGCTTTCTCGCTCGACTTGCATGTATTAAGCCCGCCGCTAGCGTTCGTCCTGAGCCAGGATCAAACTCTCCGTTGTTGTAATAATTTTTTCTGCACACTTCTTAAATAGTGCTTATTCAATTCCGAAGTGAATTGAAGTTGCACCGCACGAACAATATGTACGCTTGTCAAAGACCATTAAAATCACTATCAAAAAGATAGCCGTCACCAAGGACGGCGTATCAGCCCGATAGTATAAGGCTAATATTTCTCAGATGCAATTTCTGACACCGGCTGACTGCTCCATGACTCCATTACATCGTTGATTACGAAAGAACAATTACTGCTGTACTTATCCACTTTGGAAGCGCAAATGATAACGCTATTAATCGATCCGGTCAAGCACCTGAAAATGCACAAGGAGCACTTTGTTCTCCACTGACAACTTCCAGAATAACCCAACCATCTCAAGCTTCCAAAGAACAAAAACGAACCATGAAATGTTTCAGTGGTTCGAGCGTTCGTCATCTGAACGGCGCTAATTATAACTCACTGGATTCTAACAAACAAGGGGTGGTCTCTAAGATGACTCCTGTGTCCCCCGCAGATCAAAAAGCCCCCAACATTGCATTAATGTCTGGGGCTGCTAACCAGCTATGAATAAGATATTACACTTGGTAGTAGAAATCAAGTGGTCTCGCGTCAATTAAATATAGTCGACCTTTCAGATTTTTGGCATTTTCAGGCTACTTTGAACTGAATATAAAATAGCTACTCATCGACTATTCTTGTATTTTCAATACTTTAGAGATATTTTCGTTGTCACCTGGAATTAAACTGACGGTCTATCGCGTTTTTGCGGGTTTGAGCTATAAAGGTTAAAATTCAATGCCTCTGATACACATTGCCCATTGGGTCAAACTGTTTCCTTAAACTCGCATGGTCTTCCCGTTCTCATTTGAGCAGCAGAATTTTCTGTCTCGCTTCAAAGTTTTCACCTTCCATCGAGACAAAATAGATACCGGACGCTAGTTCACTGCCATCAATCGAATGAGTGTGAATCCCCCTGGTTATCTTTCCATCAAAGAGGTTAATAACCTCTCGCCCCAGAATATCATACAGCTTGAGCGTGATCAGTTTTGTTTGCGTGAGCTCGAACCTGATTTCGCAGGTGCTGTTGAAGGGGTTCGGGTAGGCAGAAATCGTTTCAATTTTTGACGGATAATCTCCCGTTTTTTCTCTTACTGGTGTTGCTCCCGAAACATCTAACACCAGTATTTCATCCCCCCTGTTGACAAACAGCCTGCTTTCATTATCCATAAACATTGCGATGATACTGTAATCTACCGGGTAATATCCAACTTCGATAAGAGTATCAGAATTCGAGATATCGTAAAGATGAATCCTACGCTGTGACTCGTATCCCATATAGTTTGCATTCAAGATAGACAAAGCATTTATTTCGCCGTCAATCTGATGATATCTACCGACAACCACTGGATGTAGGGGATCTGAATAATCATAACGGACGATTCTATGGGAGTATTCACCATCTCCACTGAGTCCTAATCCGATTCCATATTGAAGATCAATGACTAAAGCACCACCTTGATCGACCAATTCGACATCAGCATTGTTATCTACTTCAAAAATCTTTCCACTTGCATATAAATAGGGTGGGTTGGTACATGAAATCAGAGGATAGTTTAATTCACCGGTAGCAATATCGGGATAATTCGGATCATTCATATCCACCAGGTAAAGTGTATTAAAGCCATCATGCTGACCAGTAACAATCACTCTACCTTCATCCCAGGCTTGAATATCATAATAATGCTGTCCCTGAAGTGTTATACTTCCCGCCGGTACTGGCTGAAAACGAGTTTGCAATGAGAATTTACTCACTTCACCTTCACTGCTCATTGTATAGAGATATTCTCGGGCAACCGTACATTTGAAAGGTCGGATGTCCAGTGTATCCCTGACAGAGGGGAGTGGTTCTTCATTTAAATCCAGGATTCGCAACCCACCATCCAGCATTGAGACATAAACCATATCTTCCAGCACATACATATCTTTAATAGAACCTTTATCCGGAAGGGAATAGGGAATTTCCGACAGACCATTTACATTGTTCTCCCAGAAGGAAATCCCTTCATAATATCGTTTTGAACACATGATCCCATCATTTAGAGTGGCTCTTCCAAAATTTTCAGGTGATATCGTTTCGACACTGTCAATAAGAACTGGTTCATTTTCTTCAGACAGTTCCAACAATAGTATTTTGGTTCTGTCTGATGCCAACAGGGTATCCCGGGTGGCAGATAAAATAGCAGGAAAGTCCAGCGAAATATCGATTGAAGTCATCAGAACTGGTTCAAGCGGATTTGTAATATCAAACTGTAAGATTTGATCTTCAGCATGAGCATTATTCCTGAAACCGTAAAGCCTTGAATTCTGAAGGTGAATATTGTTAACAGCTTCCACACCAAAATCGATTGTTTCCATCTCTTCATTTCCCGAATAACGGAATGAATCCAGCTCTACCGATTGCAAGCCGTTACCCCAGTACATCTGCCCAGCCTGGGTGTAATAAATTCTATCACCTGCCACCCTGAAATCAAGAATCCCAATAAAGTTCGTTGTATATTCCACATCTTCAAGATTTGACAGATCAAAAATCTGAGTCCAAAATGTTTCATAGAATGTACCAACTACCCCATCGGAAAGAATGAGAATATTTTCTGAAACCCCAACAGTATAATATTGAAAGGTATGCTGGTCAGCATGTGTCAACCCACTTGAAAATACCCTTCGCATCTGATCTTGATCCTCATCTGCAAATATAATAAGTGAATCCCAAGACACAGCATAGATCAATGAATCACCGATATACCCTGCATGTGTCGCTTCAAACCGATCGAGGATTTGGTAGCTGACAGGAGTGTTTTCTTCCAGATTAACTTCAAACTCAATTACACCAGTGTTCGGACTGGCAACAAGGAACCTGTCATTCTGAGCATCAATATCTCCGCTGAACCCCATAATGTGAAACAAATTGCCAATGCTGGAGATATTCAAACTGTCCTGGGCATAGGAAAAGTGGAATGGTAGTAGTATTGAAATCAAGGCGAGAAATAAACCAAATATTCTGATTTGGTTGATTTTCATTTTAAATCCTCAGCAAAAGGTGACCCTTGTTCACACTTCAGGGAACGAAGTACCCAATTGTTTACGGCAACAATACAAATTTTTGTATTCGACTGGTTATACCGGCATTCGTGCTTGATACCTTCGCAAAATATATTCCAGAAGCCAATCCATCCAACGAAACTGCAGCTGTTCCAACCTGATCTAGAATTGCAGATTTCAGTTTTTTACGAGAGATTTCACGTCCATGAATATCATACACCGTTAGGACAGCAGAGGTAGCAACATTGAAATCCATCCTCAGGGTAATCCTGCCATTGGTCGGGTTCGGATAAACCTGAAGATCAGGGTTTTCTGGTAATTCAAGAATTTTATTTTGTGTAATCTTTGTACTCCTGTCGAAGGCAGGTGTGGAGCCATCTTCAAAGACTACCGTCGAATAAAGCCTGATATAATGATCTACTCTTACTTTATAGACTAATACATGGGAACCATTCCCAAGATCAATAATTTCTGGAACTTCATAATTCCGGAATTGGTTGTCAGGATTCACTACGACTGGAAGTGAACAGCTGCTCCAGGGATGATCCCCGTCTTTGCTGAACCTGTGCACAACAGGTCTGCTGGAATCACTATCAAGACGTGTGAAAGTAAAATGGGTGGATTCATCGATCGATACGTCCAGTAACCTGAAACGATTGTCCTCGATGCAATCATCAATAATTCTACCATTTGCTTCATACTGGTTAATCCCATTCCGATCCAGCTTGAATATGCGGTTCAAAAAGAAAGCGTACAGATCGTTCCCATCAAGTGAGATTGCAGGAGCGACAACATCGTTCTCATATTCGTACACTTGAAGAATGTGATTCCCTGGATCATTAAAAAGTGCTTCACCTTCATTATTGATAAACACATAATGTGCACGTAGAACATTCTCGAATGTGGTAGGAACAATCGCCTTACATCCCCCCCATTCCGTTGCGATGATCGCGGGTGCGAACGTTCGTCCTCCCTCCTGACTCCAGGCGAAGATATCACGTCGAGCATCCCACAGTATTTCACCCTCAGAACTAACTCGTTGCAGATATAATCCATTTAAATTGTTTAGCTCAGGATCATTCCTCACCCAGCCAACAATCGCTCCGCCATTTTTGTCTGATACCATGATGGGATACTGAAAGTCGAACTCATTATATACCTCCCTGACAACAATATCTGACCAGATTACCCTACCTGATGAATCGATTTTAGCGACACAATAATCTTCTATGCCATCATCTGAATATAGCTTGTAACCAAAGATTAGACTACTTGAATCACTCAAAATGGAAATATGTGCTTCCAGCCGCATCTCATTGTTATATTCCAGCCCTTCTGTAATCTGAATTCCATGACCACCCCATTGACGGTAGCCATTTAAATCAAATCGTTGCACGAAATAGTCGGCTGACTGATTGTAATGTTGTTGCTGATAGATCGTGTAGCAGCCTATACCTGAGATCGCTTCAAGCCCTACAAGCACTTGCCGATCAAGGGTGTCTGGATGGACAATGGGTACTCCATGATAGTCCCACAGCAAATTGCCATCTGAATCAATATGTTGCAGTGAGCTAGGAAATTCCCTCTCACTATTCGCCCAACCTGCATAAAATCCATTCAACCCATCAGGAACACAGAAGTAGTCACCTGATATATTCCAACCATTTGTTGGATTAACCTGGATCCCTTCAGGGTACCAGTCTGCAAACGTAACGATTGTGATGAAAAGTACAAGAAAACCGCTCACCATGGATTTCAATGTTTTACCCTTCATTCTGATTCTCACCTCAATGGACTAAGGGTTTGATTTAATTTTTCTACTTATCAATTGAGCAAAATATATGACAACTATAGTTTCGAGCTAGGGTACTATTTAAGTAAAAGAATTTTTTGACTCGTCTTGAATTTCCGAGCGTTTATCGCCACGAAATAAATCCCGGATGATAATCCGCTTCCATCAATCATATAGGTATGACTCCCGTGTTCCAGCTTTTGGTCAACAAGGTTCATTACTTCTCTCCCCAGAATATCATACAGCTTGAGATTGACTTGTTCTGATCGTGGTATCTCGAACCTGATTTCGCAGGTACTGTTAAATGGGTTGGGGAAGGGTTGGTGCAGCTTGAATTCAGATGGTGAAGTCACGGTCTGATCCTCTACAGTGACTTCTTCTCGCTCGATAGTGTATATTTCCAAAAACGGCGAGTTCAACGCGTAGAGATAACCATCCTGGTAGTCCACCGCTTTACATGCTCCCATAGATCGAAGTTCAGGAAACTCACTGGGGTTCATGGGTTCGGAAAGATTAATGATATCATACTTGGTTCCATACCCCACCGTGATCAGATCCAATTCTGGTACTGAATATGGAAATACATAAGGGTTGAACCAACTGCTGGGATACCTACCAAACGACTCCAGTATTTGAGGAGCCAGAGGATTAGAAGTATCTACTATACGAATTGTAGTTGCAACATAATGTCCGACATCAACGAGGCTACTGACTGCATTTGATGTTGGCAACACCTCAGCGTTCAACCCTACTTCATCGACGATATTTATGAGTTCTGGTTGACCAGGGTTATTGATCTCGTATATATATAGATTTGAGGCGTGTAAGGTATAAAGCAGATTGTCCTGAATTGCAATTCCCGCACGACCCTCAAGCCGTCCAACGGAGTGCAGAATTTCGGGATTGGTCGCATCAATGATGTCGATAAAAACACCTTGACCAGCGATACCGCTCCAGATATAGACAAATCCATCATGATAATCATAATTAAGAATTGTATCTGCAACAACTGAATCCAGGAATACAGGTTCAGTGGGATTGCTAATATCGTAGGTTAGAAAGCTATCCCGGTAGCTGCCAAAAAGTAGATCGCCTTCTACTTTTATGCGGTTCATTAATCGGTTTCCGAACACCTCACCGATGATTTCGGGATGGTTTGGATCGGAAACATCTATCGTCAGTGGTTTTTCCAGGTTGTATTGATAGGACGTAAGATAACAAACATCTCCTGCAACGGTTATTGCACCATACTCTTCAGTTCTATCCTCAACTTGTGGTGATTCATAAATCAGTTCAGGTCCCTCAATCTCGCTGATATCTGTAATTGCAAAGGGAACTGGTTGTTGATAGGGAGGAATCGGTAGTCCCATAATCAGTAGATCACCAAAGACCTTTCTAACGTTATAGTCTGACTCGAATATCGCAACCTGAATCACTGTGTCTGGTTGGCTGACATCGAGAACTGTAATATCCCCACGTGAGAGAATTAGACGATCACCTGAGAGATGAATTGTTCCGTATTCCTCCACATCAATTGAATTTCTAAGTGTCACATTTGAAGGATCTGAGATATCGTAGGTGTCGATATGGTCGGGAAAGCTGGAAAGAAGTGTGTTACCATCTGCATTGAGGTTTCCAATACCTCCCTCTACCGTCACGGAGTCGATAAATACTGGATAACCTGGATCACTTAAATTAAAAACCTGCAGAATATTTGACGAACTGACGAAGAGGTGGTTGTTCTGAATTGTAAAATCGTCAACGGGCGGCTCAATTTGAAGCCAGTTAAATAGATGGGGATTGGAAGGTTGTGTAATATCAACAATGTAAATCGCATCCTGAGTACGAACCACATAAAGAAAATCACCCTCTTTTTCTATCCTGCTTGCACGCCAATCAATGGGGAATTCTCCGATCAGTGCTGGTCTTCCGGGATCAGCTATACTATATGCCGCTAACACTTTTGTACCTGCTGAATTCAAGGTTGAATCCGCCAACCCATAGGCATACTCCCCATCCACAATTACGCTCCTCAACCGTGCATCCGCGCAATTACCGATTTCGACTGGATTGGCTGGGTTGTGAAGATCACGTATCCGTAGACCGGTAATTCGACCCACACCGTAGAGGATACTGTCTTGAATCTGGTACTCAGTGATATTTTCCCAGAAAAGCGGGAAACTGGTGACTTTTTCGATGTACAGGATGTCACGTGAAAATGAGCGTCCCGGCAGGATCACAAGCAGACAGAGAACGATCAGCCCTGAAAAAACGATGGATTGGAAACGTTGATGATGAGTGGACATACCATCCCCCTAAAGGAATCATGATTGATTAGCGTGGCTACAGTTTTACAGCGGGGATAGTACAAGATAGGAATTTTTCAGGTGGAATGAAAGGCAGTAGGTCATTTGTAGAAACAGAATTCTTAACATGCCACTCTGG
>JAIOHU010000086.1 GCA_019912845.1 bacterium | reverse complement strand
CATTGGACAAGTCCAATGCCAGCAGTCAAAGCCCACTAATCGACTGCATGATATCTATCTTTGCGGTTTCAATTCAGCCGATAACTCCTCATAACGATTTTCATCTGGCTCCTCACTCCTCTTGCAGATAGCAATTAGAGCCAGTATCTTGCGCCCGACCTTTAAAGCCCGTCCGGTGAGTCGGGGAAGGAGTAGTGATGAAAAATTTAATGACACCGCCACATCAGTTTCAGGATATGAGGAGAGGAGTTGATCAATTGCTCACTTCACTTTCGTTTCCTGATTTTTTACCTCCGCGCCATTCTACTCTCGGCGCTTTTTTTATGCCATTCAGAATTTACTTCCTCCCCGTAAACCATCAACCAATCATCAATCAGGCAGCTTCCACCCTCACATTTCCAACTTGGAAAGGAAACAACACATGGAAACAGTAAAAGCGAAGATCATGGATGAGGACGATATCCGTCGCACCATCACCCGTTTGGCGCATGAGATTGTCGAACGCAACAAAGGTATTAACGGTCTCGGTCTTTGTGGAATCAGGACTCGAGGGGTTTTTGTTGCACGCCGTCTGGCAGAGGCGATTAAAAAGATCGAAGGAAAGGATATCCCAGTAGGGGTATTGGATATCACACTCTACCGAGATGATTTCCGTATCAAACGGATCGGCCCTGGGGTTCAAGTGACCGATATCCCATTCAACCCGGATGATTTTACAGTGATTCTCGTTGATGATGTTCTTTATACCGGCAGAACCTCACGCGCTGCTATGGATGCCTTAATGGACTATGGTCGTCCCGCACGTGTCCAACTTGCTATTCTGGTGGATCGCGGACATCGTGAATTGCCGATTAAAGCAGATTTTGTTGGTAAAAACATTCCCACCACTGGTAGAGAAAATGTCAAAGTCAAATTGAAAGAGCAGGATGAAATCGATGAAGTCATCCTTGTAGAGAGCGGGGAGTAAAACATGGCATTGCATTCTAAACATCTCCTCGGTCTGGAGAATGTTCCTAAAGTGGATATTCAGAGTATTCTGGACGCCGCTGTTTCCTTCAAAGAAATCCTGGAGCGTCCAATCCCGAAAGTGCCGACACTGCGTCATGTTACAGTTGTAAATCTCTTCTTTGAAAACTCAACACGCACCCGTATAAGCTTTGAGTTAGCAGAAAAACGTTTGAGTGCTGATGTTGTCAACTTCAGCGCGTCCAGTTCATCGGTCAGCAAAGGTGAAACCTTGATCGATACCGTACGCAATCTGGAAGCGATGAAAATCGACCTGGTGGTCATGCGTCATCCCATGCCCGGTGCACCCCAATTGCTGGCAAAGCACTGTTCGTCCAAGGTTATCAACGCTGGTGATGGATCACATGAGCATCCCACACAGGCGTTACTGGATATGATGACCATACGCGAAACGTTTGGTAATTTTGAAGATTTAAGAATTACGATTGTTGGCGATATCTCTCACAGCAGGGTAGCATTGTCAAACATCCATGGCTTGCAGACAATGGGTGCTAAGGTTGCAGTTTGTGGACCACCGACGTTGATACCGAGAGCTTTGGAAAAACTGGGTGTTAAAATATACTATGATGTTGATGAAGCAATCGCAAATTCTGATGTTTTGAACGTGCTGCGTATTCAAAAGGAACGGCAGGAGGATGGACTTTTCCCATCTATACGAGAGTACCATACCCTGTATGGAATCACGCGGGAGAGAATGAAAAATGCATCACGTGAACTGGTTATCTTGCACCCGGGACCGATCAATCGTGGTGTTGAACTGGATGGAGAGGTTGCTGATGGTCCGCAGAGTGTTATCCTGCAGCAGGTGACAAATGGAGTGGCAGTCAGAATGGCGATTCTGTTCCTGCTATCAAGAGGTGAAGGAGGTAGAGATGAGTTGGGAAGTTAAAAAAGGTCCGGAGATTATGAGCCAGCGTGGTTGGCTGGTCGATAAAGCGTCGTTAGTGTTACTGACAAAAGCTAGGGTCATCGATCCATCCCAGGATTTGGACACTGTAACAGATATCCTGATCGAACGTGGCAAAATTAAAAAGATCGGTGATATTGACAAAAAAGAGCTGGAAAACTACCACACCCTCGATTTGGAAGGGAAAATCCTAGCTCCCGGCTTTTTTGATATGCACGTTCACCTACGTGAGCCTGGTCAGGAAGAAAAAGAAACGATCACAACTGGTTCAACCGCTGCAGTCGCAGGAGGGTTTACAGGTGTAGCCTGTATGCCAAACACGAATCCCTCCCTGGACAATGTGGGAGTAGTTCGCTGGGTATATGATATGGCGGCAGGAGGTCCGGTTGATGTTCACCCTATTGCTGCGGTTACAATTGGACGGAAAGGTACACAACTAACAGATATCAGCGATTTGTATCATGCGGGGGTACGTGCGATTTCAAATGACGGCGACCCTGTCGGAAAAGCGGATGTGATGAGAAGGGCTCTTGAGTATTCTCAACTGCATGATCTGGTGATCAGTACCCATTCTGAAGAACATGATCTTGCTGCGGGTGGCGTCATGCGTGAAGGTGAAATGAGCACACGCCTGGGAATGAAACCATGGAGTAGTCTTGCGGAATCGGTTATGGTGGCACGTGATGTACTCCTTGCTGAGTTTACTGGGGGACGGCTTCATGTGGGACATATCTCGAGCTGGCAATCCATAGAAATGGTGCGTTGGGCAAAGGGTCGCGGTGTGAAAGTTACCTGTGAAGCAACTCCTCACCATATCGCATTGACCGATGAAGCGTGTGCGACTTATGACAGTTCCTTTAAGATGAACCCACCGCTCGGCAGTAAAGAGGATCGTGAAGCTGTTATTCAGGGCTTGATTGATGGCACAATCGATGCAATTGCCACAGATCACGCACCGCATACTGTGGAAGAAAAGCTGGTTGAGTTCAGCTTTGCGCCGAATGGTGTGGTGGGTCTGGAAACAGCGATCGGTGTAGTAGCAAATGAATTGGTCAATCCGGAAAAAATGAGCTGGAATGAGATCGTTCAGAAAATGGCGATTGCGCCACGTGAAATATTAAGACTCCCCTCAGCGAGCATTCAAGAGGGTGAGGTAGCGAATCTTACATTGATTGATCCCGAAGCTGTCTGGAAAGTTGATGCCAGCAAATTTTTTACAAAGGGTCGCAACACTCCATTTGACGGTAAAAATCTACATGCAAAACCACTTGGCGTGCTGAATCGTGGTTGGATACTGATCTGTCCGGACGCTCGGATGCTCTGGAGCTGATTGATAGGTTATTCGTTTCTAGAGTGACTTGACAAATTCCCTGAAAAGAACACGAAGTATAATTTATTTATCCTGAATTACGATGTAATAGTCTCATCATCTGATTCAGGATTTTTCTTTTCAGAATCTTCAAAATCCGGGATATTATGGAGGTCTAGTATTTTCAAGCCAGCAGCATAGTCAATTTCACGTAATTCTTTTAACTGTAGAAGTTTCTGCACCAGGTTGTGCAACCGATCGACTATGTGCGGAATCTTGTCAATATGACGCTGTTTGGTTTCCTGTTGCACTTCATCTAGTTTGGAGAGATCCGCTATCCCCTTTAATATCGCTAACGGGTTGTTAAACTCGTGCGCGAGGGTGAGTGCCAGACGGTTGACTGTCTGAAGACGATGTGCTTCCATCTCCGCTTCTTTTCGTTGCTCCAGCTCCTGCATTGCAACTTGCAGTTCATTTGTACGTTTAGTGACGATCCCTTCCAGCTCCATCCTGCGTTTGGTCACTGCCGCCAGTCGCCACCTGATAATCAGGAAGATAAGCGCACTCATCAGTGCGATATAGCCAATATAGGCGAATATGGTACGTTGCCACGGTGGCTGAATTGTAAATGTATAGGATGCGATGTCACTGATCGTACTGAATCCACTTCGTCCACGCACTTCAAATTTGTAGTCGCCCTCATGAAGGTTTGAAATATCTCGGTAGGTTTCCTCAGACCATTCAGACCAGCCCGATTTCGCTTTTCCATCGCTATAAAGACAGTATTGATAGTCGTTCTCTTCGCTCCCATTAAAGTTGAGAAGCGCAAATTCAAAACGTAACGAATTCAATTCATAAGGCAGTTTGCTGATTTGTTGATTTTGTTCAGGGTAACCATTAGAGATGATAGAGTCACGCCCCGCTGTTATACGTCGAATTCGAATCACTGGAAGTGGCTCACTCAAACGATCCTTTTCATTGAAACGAGAAATGCGTGTCCCAGGTTCGCAGGTCCAGACGACATCCCCACTTTGCTCAAAAAAGAATGAGAACACACTTTGTGCATGTAGTCTTTCAAGCGGGTATTCAATCGTAAATTCTCCAGAATGATGATATTGACCGCGTGGTTGACGATAGTTCCCAACGTTGAACCAAAGTCTTCCCATAGGATCGGTAGTAGGTACACTGATGGACAGTGAATCTTCAGCAAGGGCATTTTTTATGGCATCATCTGGATAAAAACGGTCTTCCTCCCTATGATATTTAAACAAACCTGCTTCAGTGCCAGCGAAAATATCGTTGTGATTTTCATATAAAGCGGGAAAGGATGCCAGATTGGCTGGTATTCCACGAGATGAATCGTATACGCTGACACTATCCGCTAGATAGCCATTTTCGACTGTTGGTCGCAGATGAACACGTTCGACATGACCAAAACGTGTGCCCAACCAAAGATCACCCTCACTTCCAAATAGCAGGCTCTCTACATAAGGAGATGTTTCCTCGAAAACACTGACTTGTTCGATTGATGAACGATTCAAACGAAACTGCTGCACAGGGCTGCGCAGGTGTCCTGAAAAAAGAAACTTGTGATCGGGAGAAAGTGCAAGTTGCCAGGTCGGAGATTCTGATATTTGTTTAGCTTTGTAAGGATTATCACGTATCTCAAAGATACCGTTATGCCCCGCGATGAGTAGACGGTTATCCGCAACAAGCATGTCTTTGCAATGGTTTCCAACACCTTCAATCGGGATAAATTTGGATTTTTCACTGTAATGTTTAGAAGTTTCAAGAATAAAAAGCCCCGATGCTGTGCCAGCGTAGAGGTGTCCGTTAAAACGTTTCAGCGTATAAACGCTACCCTCTAGACCATGTTGCTCATCAAAATATCTGAACGGTGAAACGACCTCAATCCTCGCGATTCCATAATTGAGTGGAATCCAGAGTCCGCCTTGACGGTCGAGGAACAACCAGTGTAAGGCTTGATTATCAGGCAGCCCATCCTTACGTGTAAAGTTTCGCAGGATTTTCCCCTGATTATCGAATGTGATAACACCTTGTTTGAGTGTTGCTAATGCCCAGGTAGAGTCGGTCAGTTGAATCGCACGGTGACCATAATACTCATCTGCAAACTTCGCCATTTCGCTCTGGAAAGGATATCCTTTTTCACCATCGTATATATGTGGGGTACGGCTGGTTAGAAGTAGGTTATCATCGCCATAAGGAAGAATACTGTAGAACGGAAAATCACTGAATGAGTCACCGCCCGGTAAAAGCTTTGGCTCATCGTCAATCAGCTCTAGTAACCCCACGCGATATTGAAATAGCAGGAGACGATTGCCAATCCAAGAAATTCCAGTCAGGTTGTTACCACCTTCGAATTTCCAAACAGATATTTTACCTTCTGTGCCTGTCTCGTTTTCGGGTTGCCATTGTATGAGTCTTCTATAAGATTGAAAGAAAATTCCCCGAGGTGTTGAACGTGTTGTCCAGACCGCGCCAAATCCAAGAAGACTGTCAGGTAGTTGATCAAGGAGTGAAGTGAACTCTGTTTTTCCATTTTCTGCAACCGTAAGAACACCGATATCACCGCTCGATCCGTAGTAGATTCTATCGTTATCATCAACTGCAAGCGAGATGATTGGTAGCTGATCTGGATGGATATGTTTTCTCCAACGAACCCCGTCATACTCAAGAAGCCCCGATCGATTTGCTACAAAAATCAATCCGGAACGATTTTGCACAACATCCCAGTTCTGGGTGCCCAGGTCATACTCTTCAGGTGTGAAGACCTGAGTAAATGGCATACCATAATCACCATTTTCTGATGCGAGGACATTCGAGGCGAGTAGAATAAGTAGTGTCAGTAGGATTAATTTCAGAGTATGATTCGCTGATAACAAAAGTCAATCCTTATAAAAAAAATGGTTCGAGTGCCTATTCAGAAACTGATTGAGTATCGAAATAACCTCTTGGATTCCAGCACGCTTTTAGCTGGAATCCAAGAGGTTAGTAAACGAGCCAAGCGTTTTGGAGAAGGCAACTGCAATACGAGAAGATAACAAACTCCAGGGACAAATGCATACTCCAGCAGGATTGAAATGCACGAAACGTAATTATGGACATGAACAGAGCTGAGTTTATTGTATCACAAACTCCTGTTTTTGAGCCAGAGAATTTCTTGACCTTGCACTCTTTGAGCATGTACCATTGTACTTTATGGATTTTGTGTCCAAGAATGCTGCTTTGGGCTGTTCTGATTTTTGATCCGTTAGATAACAGGGAGTATTGCGATGGCGGAGAAGGTAAAGAGGAGCAAGTTTCCAGCCACGTTTTTTGTGGCAAACATAATGGAGATTTTTGAGCGGATGGCGTGGTATGGGTTCTTCGCTGTCTCATCGCTCTATATGACCAGCCCGGTTAAAGAAGGCGGGTTGGGATTCAGTAGTATTCAACGTGGTATTCTGCAGGGTATCATTCCCTTCCTGCTCTATATGTTCCCGGTGATTACGGGTGCATTGGCAGACAGGTATGGATACCGAAGAACTTTCATGGTCGCCTTCGCGATTATGACGCCGGCATATTTCCTCCTCGGCAAGGCTCCGTTTTTTGCTGATCTACTCGGTAGTGCCAGTGACCAGCAACTGTTGTTCTGGATATTCTTCATCTTCTTCCTGTTCGTGGCTGTAGGTGCAGCGACCTTTAAACCAGTCGTTGTCGGAACGGTTGCTCGTACGACTGATGAAACGAACAAGGGTATCGGCTTCGGTATCTTTTATATGATCGTAAATATCGGTGGATTTGTTGGTCCATTAGTAGCAGGATATGTCCGTGCGATTAGCTGGGACCTTGTATTTGTGATGTCGGCTGTCTGGATCGCCCTGAACTTCATCCCTACGATTTTCTTCTACAAAGAACCAACTACAGAATCGACCTCCGGGTCTAAACGCAGCCTGAAGAAAGTGTTGACTGATGCCCAGGATGTCCTCGGCAATGGACGATTTGCACTGATCGTTGTTCCCTCACTGATCTTGCTTATGATCGCAGGTGGTGGCTGGGTAGGATGGGTTCCGGTATTGATAATAGCGTTGACATGGATCGCCATTAATATGCTATGGAACACAAGAACCACCTCAGATACCAATGCACCCTGGTTCAAGCAGAAGGCGAAAATCGGAAATGGTCCTTTTGTTTTATATTTGCTGATTCTAACCGGTTTCTGGGCTAGCTTTAACCAGATTTTCATCACAATGCCCGAATACATCCGAGATTTTGTCGAGACCAGTGATCTGGTTCAATTATCATCCGTCTTCGGACAGGGATTTGTAAACTTCATCGCCAATGTGAATGTTGAAAGCCTGGCTTCCACAATCGGCGAGTTGGCTCAAAAACATGGCATGGTGGAAGGAACTGAGGAGGTTAAGCAGATATTCTTCCAGCTTGTACACTTGAAGGTAAGGGTGCCGGAAGATGTAATCATTCAAACCTTCAATAACCTTGCAGCAACCGGTGCACCATCCACTGCAACGCTTATGGGTATCGCCGAACAATGGGCTGATAGCTATCGTCAGGTGAATCCTGAGTATATCATCAATCTGGATGCTGGTTCAATTATCATTTTCCAGGTGTTGGTTTCAACCATTATTGATCGTTGGCGACCCTTCCCGGTACTGGTTGTCGGGACGATTGTCGCAGCCTTTGGTATTGGTCTCGGGGCAATTTCGACTGGTTCGCTGGCGTTTGGTGGTCTTTTAGCGATTGTATCAATTGTCGTGTTTGCGTTTGGTGAAATGATCGCTTCTCCGAAAAGCCAGGAATATGTCGCACGTATTGCGCCGGGTGATAAGGTTGCATTGTTCATGGGCTACTATTTTGTCTCAGTGGCACTCGGAAACCTGTTCGGCGGAATCTTGAGTGGATGGGGATATGAGAAACTCGCACGTGAAGCTAACAAACCTGAATTGATGTGGATTGTCTTTGGTTTCGTTGGTATTCTGACAGCAGTCGCTTTGTTGATTTACAACAAGACGGTCGTACCGAAACTCGAAGCAGAAAAAGCCAGGATTAAGGCTACCGAAGGCTAAGATATCTCAGCATTAAAAGTCTATTGGATTTATAGTAGAATGAACCCGGGTTAAACGCTCGGGTTTTTTCTGTTTTTTTTCTGATAAATTTGAATTTCGTATTGAATCAGATTTAGATTTCTTCTGGTCGAAAAGCAAGGTTCCCCACAAAGACCCAGCTTCATTGTGTTGCTTCCAGAAAAGTCGACCCTATCGTTGAATCAATAACTGCAACTGAATTTACCGAACCCTGGACGAATATGCCTGTCGTCCAACGAGGAGGAAAACAGATGACATTTGAAGAAACCATGAAAACCCTCGAGGGGATGGGAACTGCTCAAAATATTAAGATTTACAAACGACACGGCTATGGAGAGAAGCTCTTTGGCGTCAGTTTTGCCAATCTGAGTAAATTGAAGAAAAAAATAAAAACTGATCACGCCCTCGCCGAACAATTATGGGAAACTGATAATACTGATGCCATGATTCTCGCGACTATGATCGCTGATCCAGATCAATTTGACGACAATAAACTGGAAGAGTGGGTTAATGTTGGTGCCACCTATGTACTGGTGGATTATTTCGTTTCCAATATCGCTGCAAAGACAAGTTTGGCTCGCCAGAAAATGGAAGAGTGGACTTCTTCGGATGATGAATGGATTGGACGGGCGGGGTGGAGACTGCTCGGTTCACTCGCTGAGACAGATCCGATTCTCGATGATGGTTATTTTGAAGGCTTCCTTGAGATCATTGAAAAATCTATCCATTCAGCAAAGAACCGCGCACGTGAAGCCATGAACATGGCAGTTATCAATATCGGTGTGCGTAATGAGTCCTTGAAAGAAAAGGCGATTGAGACAGCAAGGGCGATTGGTGTGGTAGAAATTGATCATGGCGATACCTCCTGTAAAACACCAGACGCTGAAAGCTACATTGAGAAAACGGTAGAACATCGCAGGATGAAAGCAGAAAAAGCAGCAGCTAAAAAGAAGAAAACGGCAAAGAATACTGCAACAAACGTTCCGCAACATCCGTAGATGTTGCGGTGAACTACCATCAACTGAATTAGTCGAAGGTCAACATATCCCCAGGGACATATCAGAAACTGGATATGTTCCAAGCAAAAAAAATAGCGTTCTAAAGAGTGGTGCTCCTTTTATTGAGATTCTCAAGGGGTTTAATTGCAAACAGTCACTCATCCAGAATTGCGAGTAATTCCTGCGCTTTTACTTTTGCTTCCTGGTCGTGCTCATCTCGAAGTGGAAGCGCGAGAGCTTTTTCGAGCATATCTCTGGATCGGTCGACCTCTTCTTCTTTTTCGATCAGGAAGTCAGCATACTCGACATAACACTGGATCATATTCCCTTTGCTAATATCAATCGCACGTTCGAAGTAATATCTCACTGAATCATTACTTGCCCAGGAAAGACCTGCAAGTTTGCGAGCGAGACCAGATTTTGCCATCAGTTTTTTGTGAGTTCGTCCCAAAACATAGTGGGCTATGGGAACTGAATCGCCGTGGGCAACCGCGAGTAAAGCGTGATGATGCACACGTTTTACCAATCCGGATGCTTTGAAGACACCTTTGAAAAGAGCAACCCTTCCGGCTGCAGTTGCCAGCATTTGGTGCGCCATGGCATTGGTTGAATCGAGTTCCACTGCACGTTCGGCATGGGACATCGCCTGTTCAAAAAGATGAAGTGCGGTATCGCCTTCAAGGTTTTCCCCGAGATCAATCTTTGAACGTGATTGACGCCAGAGTAGCTCTGCTGAAATACTCGACGATAGCATTAATCTTTGTAATGCTTTTTCATGTTGCCAGGAATTTGAGAGAGCGTCCACCCCCTCAAAAAGGTTAGTCGAAAACTTCGCTATGCTGTCTGCGATTACTGGATCGAGACGGCTTGGGTGATAAATTTCCTCTGCATGAGTTAAGTGCGTATGTATCATCGTCAGTAGCAGAACTGCGGGTATCATCAAGTATCTACTACCTGATAATTTCATTTCACTTTCTCCCCATTTACCTTGAGCATCTCACCTGTATAGAGGTATCGTTTTACTGTTCTTTTGGTGGTTTTGTGAAATTCATCTTCAAAAATACGGAAGGTTTTTATCCTCTTATAATCCGCAAGGTCTTTTTGTGCAATTTTTATCTCTGCCTTGATCAAGTCATAGATATCTTTTTCAGTTGCTTTTTTTCCCTGTTCCTCGAAAATCAGGTCAACCTCTTCGTAATTGGGATGAATCAGTGCAGCAACCTCATCTCCCAGACCTTTTTCCCGTGGGATACCAAGAACAACTGATTCTTCAATTAACTTACTACGGTTGAGATAAAACTCGATTTCTTCTGGATAGACATTTTTGCCACCGCCGGTCACCAGCATGTTTTTCTTACGTCCCGTAATCTGCAGGTAGCCATCATCGTGAATGATGCCAAGATCGCCAGTCTTAAACCAGCCATCCTCGGTGAATGTCTCCGCGGTAGCTTCGTCATTTTTATAGTAGCCCTGAAAAACATTCGGTCCCTTGATACAAATTTCACCGATACCAGCCTCGTTTTTATCGATAATCTGACACTCAACACCAGGAATCGCAGGTCCAACACATTCATGACGTACTTTCCAGGGTGGTGTTACATGGGTTACGGGGCTGGTTTCGGTTAATCCATATCCCTGCATCAGGCTTATGCCGAGACGGTTGAAAAAAACTGCTGTTTCTGGGTCTAACGGTCCCCCTCCACTTACAAAGAATTGCACGGTACCAAACCCTGCCTTTTCTCTAAGACTGGTGAATATCTTCTTCCCCAAGTTCAAACCCAGCATATCGCCCGCTGAGACCACACCATACATGGTGTTAAATAGCCGTTCTGTTTTTTTGCCCTTTTTCTTTATCCCACGTAGCATTCCCTGGTGCATTTTTTCAAACAAAAGAGGCACTCCCACCATCATACTGACTTGGTTTTCACGAATTCCGCCGATGATGTCATTACTCTTTAAACTGATCGCATAGGCAATGCAGCAGCCCGAGTAAATTGGCAAAAGAAATCCGGCAGTTGCCTCAAAACTATGATGGACTGGCAGCACCGAGAGGAAAGTATCCCCCGGACCGATGGGGTAGATTTGATAAGCGGCGGCAGTGTTTGAAACAATATTCCTGTGGGTAAGCATGACTCCCTTACTGTGACCAGTGGTGCCAGAGGTATAAAGGATTGCCGCGATTTCGTCGAGATCTCTTTTACGGAATGGTGTATCCAGCTTTGACCCTTCTACTATCACCTTGCTGAATATTGTGCAACCTTCAGTCACTGTATCATCAAAGCAGACAGTTCCTTCCAGGGTATCAATTTTTGCAAGTTCACCGATAACATCAGCAAATTTCTCAGAAGTGAAAAGCAAACGTGATCCAGAATCGGTTAGCACGTGCCTTATCCCTGCTGGTGGCATCATACTGTCAATGGGGACAACAGTCGCTCCAGCGGTTTGGACACCGAGATAGGTTGCTGCCCATTCACGGCGATTTTCTCCGAGAATGGCGACATGTTCACCTTGCTTAATACCATACTTTAGTAACCAACGGGCAATTGCATGAACCTGCTTCTGAAATTCCTTATACGTGATTGGTGCATATTCGCTGCCATTCCAGGTACGCATAATCGGCATATCCCCAAAATCTGCAGCCCCACGATCAGCCAATTCACTAAGAGGAAAAATACCCCGATCCTCGCGTAAATTTGATTCGTACGCCTTGTCCATGCCTACCTCATTAGTTGATTGAATGCTAATTAAAGTGAGAAACCTGAATGTGCACTCAGAATCACTTTTTATGCAAGGGGAGAATTGGAATTTTGTTGAAATTGTTTAAAATCAATGATAGTAGTGCTTTGCTGAAAATTGATCCGGATTGTCTCAACGTCTGAACAGGATAAACCACATTGCAATCTTGTTCAAGAAATCAATTTTTCACATTATGCTGGTAGCAATCTCCTTGATGTCGTCTTCCAGGGGTGAAGGTGTTATATTCCTTTCAATAAGGAGGCTCCTCGCTATTTCGTGTGAGTAAAATAGGCGGGTCTGATCCAATGTCATTGCGAAAAAAATTAAGCAATCTCGGTTTAATTCAGTATAAGATTGCTTCGTCGCTACGCTTCCTCGCAATGACAGTTGTAACACTTTTGACCAATATCCACCCACACAAATTGAAGAAGAGCCCAAAAGGAAATATTCTGTCTGCAAACACGGAAATTTTATGTGGCTAAAAAAAACGATTTGCTGTTACCTCCTTCTTATCCTGATTTTTTCTGCAGCCTCTCCCAGTCTAGCTAATGAGAATAAAGCTGAGGAAAATCGAATACACTATCCTCTTGCCCCTCATGGACGAGTCTGGGTGTGGCAGCAAATTCCCAGACACCCTTCGGTTACCTGGGATTTTGGGATCGAGACCATGATGGAAATCCTCGCGGGAAAAGGGCATCGTCTATGGTTTGGAGCGAGATATCGTCTCGGAGCTGGTTTTAATGAAACATCAACGGTAACCCCATTCGATCCAAGAGAAGTCGATTCCTACCAATTATTATCCTATCGTTATGAACGTGCGCCATTAGAACGATATTTCATCCACATCGAGAGGTACTGTTTCCACGAAATTGACCAGCATAATCCTGGTGCGACCTGGCTGACGAACATGGCATTCGGTATCGGTACGTACAGTCCGGCGGAACAGGGTGAAGCGCCAAAAGTTGCACAACAGCGTGGAAGAGCGACAGTAGGCGGATACATTTATGCAGGACCTTTTGTTCATGGTGGTCCTCAACAAATCCTCGGGGAAGCACCGGTCTGGCAATGGGAAACCGGTGGTCAACTGGCGGGAACGTATCCATTTACCAGAGTCTTTTTGGTCGAATCCGCGTTTCATTGGCGTCAGCAAATACTCCTGCCTAATGCTGGCAACCAGGTACGTCATCGTGTCGCCCTGAAAACCTCGTTTTTATTCCAGAAGGAAAGGGGAAATGTTGGTTTATATATTGAAAGGAACTTTTTCGACAATTCGCTGATGAGATCAACTGGAGTTGGCTGGCGATTTGGTATAGAACATAGATATTAGACTGGATCACTTCACCGGGTGGCACGGGGATGAGAGATTAAAGCTCAAAAAATTTTATCAATCTGAGGATACGATTATCACAAAAAACCCATTGACTAGAAACTCATCCCCGTGTTTCTTGCTAGAACGACAAGAAGACAGGTAAAACAATGCGAAAACGTTTTGAAGGAAATAATCATGCTCGTTTTCTAACCTTTGGTTGCTACAACCACCAAAAATTATTCTACTACGATCAACTGTGTATTCTATTTGTGAATCATCTCGATAAATGGCGTAGAAGAGAAAAACTTCTGCTTTTTGCATTTGTTCTTATGCCTAATCATGTTCATTTACTGGTCTATCATCCAGAAAAAAATGCCGGTCAAGCACTGGGAAGATTAAAATCAAGGTTTTCCAAACATGCATTGAGATGGCTTGAACAGTTTCATCCACAAATCTATAAAAATTTAGAAGTTAAGGATCATGGCAAAATCATTCACCGGTTCTGGCAAGCCGGGGGAGGTTATGATCTTAATTTGTTTAACGAGGAGCTGTTTATTCAGAAAATGACTTACATTCGTAAAAATCCAGTTAAAGCCGGATTAGTGGTCTATCCTGAGCAATACAGCTGGTCGAGTGCTAGATTCTGGCGCACAAGTGAGGCAATTCCATTAGCTATGGATATTCCAGGACAGTGGAGCGAGATAAAAACAGAAACCCGGGGATTGATTGATGAAGAATAGACCTACTTATTGTTTCATTTTTTCTTAATAATAACGTTCGATAGAATATTTTTTTCAATCCCCGGGCCACCCTGAGTTCATCCATATACTAGAACATAGATATTAGAGAATTAAAGCAAATAACATAGAGGAAAGCATGAGCAAAAAACTTGTATGTATCACAGGGGGATACGGTAAACTTGGTATATCTTTCGGCAAAGCTTTCGCAAATGCCGGTTGGGAAGTTTTGATTACTGGTAGAAATACAACCAAGCTGAAAAAAAGCGCACGGGAATATGGCTGGTTGAGTTTTCCATTGGATGTAACCAACGAAAACGAATCACGTGCCCTTGCTTCCTATATTGAAAGCAAACAGAGTAAGCTGGATGTGCTGATAAACAACGCTGCTGCATTCAACAGCGGTGCAGTAAAAGATCTCAAACCGGAACAATTTCTCGAAACCATCACCACGAATATCTACGGTCCTTTTCTACTCACGCATATCTTATACCCCCTGCTTTTAAAAGCTGAAAATCCGATCATCTTTAATGTCTCATCCACCTCCGGACACCGTGCCGATGCGAACACCTCCGCTTATAATGCTTCCAAGTTCGGATTGATGGGATTCAGTGAGGCGTTACGAAAAGAAGCGAGACGTGATAATATACGTGTCACCACCCTCTCCCCATCATCTATCAATTTCGCTGATGATGCGCTTGAAACAGGTAAAGGAGCACGTCTTCACGGTGATGATATTGCGGAAATCGCAGTCTTCCTGGCTGAAGCAAAGGGACGTGCGCTCTTCCGTGACATCGAAATCTGGGCAACAAATCCATGAGCGAATGGGCTGACAATTTCGCCAGGAAACATAAAATTCGCATCCGTTACGAAGGCGCGCTACCCAACAATCTACCAGCTTTTAAACTGGAAGACGCAGAGGGTGCGCTTGTGCTGATTGATTCAACACAAACTGAGGAACGTCAGAATTTCGGGCTCGCTCATGAGGTTGCTCATGTCCTGCTCGGACACCGTGATGAACTTCAACCGGAGGAAGAATCGGAAGCGAACGAGCTGGCATCGGAGTTAATGTTGCCAGCATCGGATTTTGTAGCAGACTCCGGGTTGAGCTTACGTGAGCTGAAAGAGTATTATCCACACGCCTCTTTTGAAGTTTTGGGGAGACGGAAGCTCGCCTATCAGCAGGGAGTTCTCACGATCATTGACAATCAGGACCTAACCAGACGTCTATTTTCTGATTCGTTTCAGGCACCGCCACGTCCTGTTGAAAGCGAATGGAAATGCATACGTGCCTGCTATGATACCAAATCTGACATCCAGATGCTGGAGAAGGAGCTTTCCTTAACCGCAACATACGTTGACGAAGGACGAGGGGTGTTACGTGTACTGCTGTGGACAGAAGAGGTGTAAGATATTGATAATTAAGAATTAACGAGAGCATGGTTGGGCAAATCAACTTCGATCGCCACACTCCAGTGAGGCATTATTTTTTTTTGGCTTGGGATTAATCCCAAGTATAATAATTCCTGCGATCGTTCTATTTTTGCGTCATCCCGATGATGAGATGGTAAGGGATTCAGTAGCTCTTTTCTCATTTCACCAGGACAATCAAGAAGCTGAAAGACACAGGGTGGAGATGCGTTCCCGGTTAGCCTTGAAGCTCGCAGTCAATTAGCCTCGCGAGTTTATTATTGTTCTGCCGCCTGATTTAGTTCTTCAACGGTTTCTTCTTCGAATTGTCCCATTCTGCCATACTTTTCGATGCGCGCTTCGATACGTTCGTCAGGATCCATCTCCATCAACTCAGGAAGATATTTCAGGATCGCATCTTTGATGCTTTTAGCAGCGACATTCCAGTCACGGTGTGCTCCACCAAGCGGTTCTGCAAGAAGTTCATCCACAATTTCCAATTCTTTGAGGTCAGGTGCGGTGAGTTTGAGTGCTTCGGCAGCTTTGTAAGCCATAGAAGCGTCCCGATAGAGAATCGAAGCGCAACCTTCCGGGCTGATTACAGAATAGATCGAGTATTCCAACATGAGGATACGATCGGCTACACTAAGTGCCAATGCTCCACCGGATCCTCCCTCGCCGAGGACAATTGCGAGAATAGGCACACGTAAACCACTCATCTCAAAAAGGTTACGTGCGATAGCTTCCGCCTGACCACGTTCCTCAGCCCCGAGACCGGGATATGCACCGAATGTGTCGATAAAGGTGATGATGGGAAGGTTGAATTTTTCAGCCAGTTTCATGATCCGTAACGCTTTACGGTAGCCTTCTGGATTGGGCATACCAAAATTGCGATGGAGATTATCCTTCGTGCCTCTCCCCTTCTGGTGCCCGATAATCGCGACTCGAATCCCATCAATAACTCCCAAGCCACTCACGATTGCCGGATCATCACGAAAAAGACGGTCACCGTGGAGTTCATGGAATTTATCTGCGATCATATCGATATAATCCAGTGTAAAGGGACGTTGCGGGTGACGCGCCAGTTGAACTCGCTGCCAACGTGATAGGTGGGAGAAGGTATCCTTGCGCAACTGATCCGCTTTGGATTCCAATTGTCTAATCTCATCTGAAATATCCACATCGCTATCAACAGCGAGTTTCTTCATTTCAGCGATCTTTTTCTCAAGCTCAACAATCGGTTTTTCGAAATCAAAGACAAATTCTTTCATGATCATCTATCCATAATGATTGATTATAAGCCAGTTAATACCTCTATCTTCTCCAGTTGATTCTGGAATTCCCAACGGCAGATTTGCAAATCGTCCTCTAGTGATTGATGCGAGACGACCTGCACTGCTGTTCCATGAATCGGTGTTGTTGATACAAGAGGTAAAATCTCTGAAAAACTTCCATCCATTTTGCAGAAGAGAATACGTTTAAGCTGATACTGGCTAACGATTTCTGTCAAATCATTCAATTCGCCGAGTACCTGTATCTTCCCCTCAGGTATTTCTTCGTTCACCGCTTCTGACAGAATAAAGCCTACAAAGATTAAACCGAAATCTGGATGAGAGCGAATAAATTCTGCTACTTCGTTTGATTCATCCCCTTCATAGACAACAGCGACACGTTCTTTCAATTTTTTGCGAAGCTTCTCACGGACAACCATTCGCCAGGCAACCATGGAAGTGGCACCGAGTAATGAGCGAATGATACTGGTGTCTCGCGACTTCACTGACAGACCAGAAAAATAGCTCCGTAATACATGCTGCGCAAATTCCAGCAGAATATTTAAAATCAGATAGTGAGGAGTGTGTCCCCTTGAATAAACCAGCTTTGCTGCTCTAAGCGAAAATATACTGTTCAAACTGGAGAGCAAAATCGCGGTAACCGGTATTCTAACAGTGGATTTTGACCTGGTTATGAATGGAAATGTGGAGATAACTCGTTCACTTCTAAGTTGCACAACTCCTGCTATAACTGCATCAATTACCAATGGCAACCAATCACTCGTTTGCCGTTTCCAGCGATAAACGGTGTGACCAAGGTGAGTGCCGGCTTCAATCATTAGTGTAGACCAGTAGCTTCCATCCTGATGCTCACGCACATAAATACGCATTGCCTCGAAAAAATGCCGGTCTCGTGTGAGGCGGTCATCTCGTGAAGATTGTCCCTTGTAATGGAGTACGATCGCCTCTGGAACATAACCGATTTTCCAGCCGGCATCATGGATACGTTTGCTCCAGTCGATATCTTCGCCGAACATGAAATATTCTTCGTTCAATCCGCCAATTCCCTCATAAACCGAACGAGTTATCATAAATACAGCACCGCAGAGAACATCGATTTCGTGAAACTTATCCGGGCTGAGATAGCCGAGTTCATAGCCATTAAGTACCGGAGATTCAGGGAAGATACCAGAAAGCCCACTCAGCTTGCAGAATGATCGCCAGGGTGTTGGAAAACCACGTTTTGCGGTCGCCTGGAATGTGCCATCCTGGTTGATTAATTTTGGTCCAACCGCACCATACTCAGGGTTGCGTTTGAGGTGATTGATCAGATGATGAAGGGCGTTTTTTTCGAGAATGCAGTCAGGGTTTAGCAGCAGTAGAAATTGCCCGCAACATTTTTTCAAAGCGATGTTATTCGCCTTCGCAAAGCCGTAATTACGCTCTAAGGCAATTAATTGAACTTCCGGGAATTCTTTGCGCACCATCTCTACAGAATCGTCATGAGAAGCATTGTCAACGACAAAAATCTCGGTGTCGATACTTTTGGTGGCGAGAGCTAACGACTGCAGGGTGGTTTTCAGGAAATCACGTACATTGTAGGAAACAATAACGACTGAAAGTTCACTCACCCATCCTTCCCCAGCATCGACTCAAATCGTAATTTCCAGACGCGATAGATCGCTTCAAAGACAATTCGTTTGTTCATTTTGGAGCTGCCATCCGCACGCTCGATAAAGATGATCGGACACTCCACCAGTTTCATCCCTTTTTTCCAGGCGTAATATTTTACCTCGATCTGGAAAGCGTAACCATTTGAACGAAGACGGTCAACATCAATGGCTTCCAGGACAGGACGTTTGATAAGTGCAAATCCTGCGGTTAGATCACGGAAGGGCATTCCCGTCACGAATCTTGAGTAGATAGATGCAAAATAGGAGAGCAACAACCTCTGTAGTGGCCAGTTTACGACATTTACACCGGATACATAACGGCTGCCGATGACAAAATCTGCGCCATTTTCTGCGAATTTGATCATACGAGGGATATCAGCAGGATTATGACTCAGGTCAGCATCCATTTCAACGACAGCATCAAATTGATGCTCAAGTCCATACTTGAATCCAGCGACATAGGCGGTGCCGAGCCCCATTTTCCCCGGGCGACGAAGGAGTCTGATACGCGGATCGGTTTTGCTATATTCCTCGACCATATCACCGGTGCCATCGGGTGAGCCATCATCAACGACAAGTACGGATAGTCTTGGGTCTGCCATCAAGGTACGTTCCAGTACCTTATCAATGTTGACTTTTTCGTTGTACGTAGGGATGATTACAAGTATGGTTTTCAGTTGGTCCATGCCTATTCTATCCTATGAATTCGATGATTCCTGTCGTTGATACTCTTCTATCGCTTCTTCTGCTGTTCTGAGTCTGATTTTAAGATCACGCTCTGCCTTATCCACAATCAACCCGCCATCCAGGGGACGAGGAGCATCCTGGTTCAACTCTTTTGTCTTGATTGGGCTGATGAGTGATGGATCAAGATTATATGCTGCTGCGATCTTTTGAGTGAATCTATATCGATCTAAAATGTCCTTGCCCGCAACATGGTAAACACCACCTTGCCTCAATTTTACTGCTTGCACCACTGCATTTGCCAAATCATCTACCAGGGTCACATTGCCAATCTGATCATCAACAATTCGTACTTGATTTTGGTTCTTCAATTCACCAACCACCCAGGCAACAAAATCCTTTTTCAGATTCTCCCCATGTCCAAATAACACCACAGTGCGTAAAATGGTTCCCAAAATTATGGAATTGAGCACAATTGCTTCCGATTCCAATTTGGATTTGCCGTATACTGAAAGCGGATTTACTGTATCCTCTTCAGTGTAGGGTCCATTCATTCCATCAAAAACATAGTCTGTAGAAATATGAACTAGATGCGCATCTAGTTTTTCTGCACTCTGTACAAGGTTGCTCACCAGATCAATGTTTATTCTTTGACAAGATTGCGGATCGCGCTCGCAACCATCCACATTGGTCATAGCTGCGGCGTTAACAATACAGTGGGGTGCAACCTTTTCCAGGAGCTGTCGAGATGATTTCTTGTCAGTAAGGTCAATCTGGAAATATGTGAACTGCTCAGAATTCATCGGAGCAAGATTTTCAGGATGAATATCAGCACCATATACCATGAAACGATCTTCAGCGAAGAGGTCTGCCACCTTCTGCCCCAGCAAGCCATTACAGCCAGCAATAAAAACTTTTTTCATATCAAACTCAAATTTAGATTTTTTGTCTCCAGTGGATTATCCACAAATTTACACAGAATACTTGGATTATCCAGTATATATCAATCCCTATAATCTTCCATAAACCAATGGGGTTGAAATGATAAAGTTAACCCGTCTGAAGATTAAAAATTTTGTGATTTGTGATGGTAGTCACACTCTTTTAAAGTTATATAATATAAGCTTTTAACATCTTGGAATTGATTCCATGGTTCAGTCGAATTTACATTCTTGTAAGCAATTATTATTTATGACGTTAGATCGATTTCCTGCACAGATTTTGCTGAAGAAATTTGGATATTTCACCCGCTGGTAATAATTATTTCTGATGTACTTGAAAGTAGATAGCCATTTAACGGGTATAATTTTCCTGATTGGGCTCCAAGAGGAAGAGAAGCCAGAAAATAAAATATCCACACACAACAAATATATGAGAGCAACCTGGCATATCAAATTCAGTATCTGATAAACTGAAAGTAATCGTTAAATATTTTACATCAAAAATTTAGCTGATTCAATTAGAACTTTGTTAACCTACCATCATTCAAAACGACAGGGAAAAAAATGAAAAATTTAGTGCTGGTTTTAGTGTGCCTTGCACTGTTTACAATAGCCGCATCTGCTCAAGAGATCGAGGTGATCACACCCGGTCAAGGAGACCAATGGGTGATTGGCGAAGTGGATGGTGCATTAATTGAATGGACGCACGCGGATATCACAGGAACTGTTTTCATCCACCTTTACGATCGAAATGATTTTATCATGTCGATCGCTGAAGGTGTTGACATTGAAGATGGTACATACATCTGGACAGTTCCCGAAGAAGTTCCCGAAGGCAATAACCGTTACAACGTATACATCGAAAGTGATGAGAATGCCGATGTAAACGATGAAAGTCGAAATTTCGACATCGTTGCGGGTGGAGGAGAACCAGGCGAGCTTGAAGTAGTGTCGCCGGGTCAGGGAGACACATGGATTGTTGAGGAAGTGGATGGAGCGGTCGTTGAATGGAATGCCACCAATGTAGAGGGTACCATCCTGATCCATCTTTATGAACACAACAGTTTCTACATGAGCATTGATGAAGCAGTTGATGCTGATGCAGCTACCTACACGTGGACAGTACCTCAAGAGGTTGAAGCAGGAAATGGATATCGCATTTACATTGAAAGCAATGATGATGCTGAGGTAAATGACCTGGGTTCCAATTTCACGATTGAAGGTGGTGGAGGTGATGGTGAATTGGAAGTTGTATCTCCTGGACAGGGCGATACCTGGATTATCGGGGAAGAAAACACTGTCGAATGGAATGCCTTAAATCTTGAAGTCACAACAATCCTGATTCACCTCTATGACAACCAGAACTACTACATGACCATCACTGATGAAGTGGATGCTGATGCCGGCACCTTTACCTGGACAGTGCCTGAAGAAGTAGAAGCAAGCAATAATTACAGGATCTATATCGAAAGCAATGTTAATCAAGATATCAACGACTTAGGAAGTGGTTTTGATATTGAAGCTCCCGGTGGTGACGGTGAACTGGAAGTTGTTTCACCTGGTCAAGGTGATACCTGGATAATCGGGGAAGAGAATGTTGTCGAGTGGACTGCATTAAACCTTGAAGGGACAACAATCCTCATCCATCTGTATGACAATCAGAATTACTATATGACCATCACGGATGAAGTGGAAGCTGACGCAGGCACATTTGCCTGGACGGTGCCCGAAGAAGTTGAAGCAAGCAATAATTACAGGATCTATATCGAAAGCAGCATCAATCCAGATATCAACGATTTGGGTAGTGGCTTCGATATTGAGGCTCCATTTGGTGATGGAGAACTGGAAGTCGTTTCACCTGGCCAGGGTGATACCTGGATAATCGGGGAAGAGAATGTTGTCGAGTGGACTGCATTAAACCTAGAAGGTACAACCATCCTCATCCATCTGTATGACAATCAGAACTACTCCATGACCATTACGGATGAAGTGGACGCTGACGTGGGAACATTTACCTGGACAGTTCCTGATGAAGTTGAAGCTGGCAACAATTACAGGATTTATATCGAAAGTAATGTTAATCCTGATATCAATGACTTGGGAAGTGGTTTTGATATCGAAGCCCCCGGTGGAGATGGTGAAATTGAAATAGTCAGTCCGGGGCAGGGTGATACCTGGATTATCGAAGATGTCGATGGTGCGGTAATAGAATGGACTTCACTGAACCTGGATGGCACAACTGTATTAATCCATCTTTATGAACACAACAGCTTTTATATGACGATTGCTGAAGAGGTTAATATAGATGATGGTACTTACACATGGACAGTACCTCAGGGTGTTGAACCGGGCAATAACGCCTACCGTGTCTACATTGAGAGCAGTATTAATCCTGATGTTAATGACTTGAGTAGCAACTTTTCCATTGAGGCACCTGGTGGTGATGCTGAACTTGAAGTAACTGCACCAGCTCAGGGTGATACCTGGATTATCGGCGAAGAAAATAACATTGAATGGTCTGCTCTAAATATGGAAGAAACAACTGTTCTGATTCATTTATATGAACACAATAGTTTCTACATGGAAATTGCGACTGAAGTTGATGCTGATGCAGGTACTTATGCCTGGACAGTCCCACCGGAAGTTGCAGAAGGAAATAATGCTTACCGTGTCTATATCGAGAGTAACATTAACCCGGATGTAAATGATCGAAGCGGTAGTTTTTCAATTGAAGCTCCTGAACAGGACGAACCTGCGATCGTAATCTCTCCTGAAGAAATGGAGTTTGGAGACGTTGAGATTTTTGAAACAGAGATGGAAGATGTTACGATTTCCAATGTGGGTAATCTTGATCTAACCATTCTGTCTGCAGTGGTAACAGGTGATGGTTTCAGTGCTGCAGCTCTTGAAAATATTGTAATCCCACCTGGTGAATCAGAAACAGTTACAATCAGCTTTACTCCCACCTCTGATATTGAATATGCTGGTCTGTTGACGGTTACAAGTGATGATCCGCAGGACGATGTTATCGAAGTGCGATTGGCTGGAGCAGGAGTTTTACCACTGGTTCCCACCTATTCAAGCGTTGGGATCACAGCTCTGATCAACACTGAAATGGATGAGATTTACATTGATAACGGAAACCTGGCAGCTTTGGATCCGGATGCAACTGACGGATACAACAGCGGGATTGACCTTCCGAAACCTTCACCACCACCAGACAGTTATCTGACAGTCTACTTCCCACATCCGGAATGGCAGAATGCTCCGGTTGAGAATTTCATGGTGGATGTCCGTAATGCGAACGATGATCTCACAATTTTTGTGAAAGTCTTTTCATTTGTCGTCGATTCAGACCTGGAAGGTGAAACAGTTAACCTGACTTTCACAATTGGTGATGAATATCCTGATGAATATGAAGTAGCACTGTTCGATCCATTAACACAACAGTTGCAGGATTTACGACAAAACAACGCTTACAGCTTTGTAATGGGGGAGGATGCGCGTGAACTTGATCTCCGGCTTGGTAATTCAACACCACCGGAAATCAATATCCTCTTCCCCTATGCAGACGCTCTCCTCGATATCGAATCCGAATATGAAGTATTATGGGAATTAGATGACGAGGAAGCCATTGAATATCAGTTACTTCACTATTCCCTTGATGGTGGTAATACGTGGACTCAGATTGACAGCATTGTTGGTGGGGCAACATCCTATCTTTGGACAACTCCTGATGTATTTACAACCTATGCGAAGATGAAATTGTTTGCCCACGATCTTGCTGGCGAAAATATGGAATTTGAGACAGCATATACTTTCAACATCGCTACACATCATGTTCAGCAGGAATTCTCAGCACCCTGGAACATGGTAAGTGTTCCGATCATTCCGGATGATCCTGCACGTCAGGCTATCTTTGGTGATGATGTATCCATCCTGTATAGCTACGATCAAAACGGTGGTTATACTATTGAAGATGAGATGGATCACGGAGCGGGTTATTGGCTTTTCAGCGAAGATGATGTTAATGCTGTCGTTGACGGTACGCCTGAGGTAAACCAGACCATTCATCCATTGCCAACCGGCTGGACAATTGTGGGAAGTACATTACCAGTGGGTACATCTGTTGAAAACCTTCGTTTCACAGATGGTGTTGATGAGTTCATGTTTACCGAGGCTGTAGACGCTGGCTGGATTTTACCCTCATTCTATGGCTACAACAATAACACCTTCAGCTATGACCTCACCACGGATATGAATCCCTGGGATGGATATTGGTTGAACGTTCTTGTTGATGATCTCGATATGATTAGCGAACCACCGGAACTGGAAGATCTGGGACTCGCAACAGGTGGAGAGCTTGATGAAGACACCTGGTATATCCCGATCCATTTAACCATCGGAGAATTGACAGATCACCTGGTTGGAATTGGTATAAATGAAGAAGCATCGAGTGAATTTGATGTCTGGTATGATATTCCAACACCACCAGCATCACCTGGCGATTTCATTTTAGGTTCTTTTGACCATAATGAATGGGATGCACCTGCCAGGTTCTTCAGCCAGGATCGTAGAAGCCTAATGGAACCCGGCGATACGTTTCGCTGGGAGTTGAACATAGCTTCATCCACTGAGGGAGAAGTTATCTTGGAATTCGATGGTATCCAGGAATTACTTCCAGTGGATCATACAGCAATTGCCCAGATCGGGGAAGAGGTTTACAATCTGCTGGAAACTCCAGTTCTAACGTTCGATTACGTTGAGCCTGTTGAAGTAACTATTTATGTTACTTGGCAGGAAACTGGCGTACTGAATGAGTTTACGACTGGGATACCATCGGATTACTCAATATCCACGATCTACCCGAATCCATTCAACCCATCAACCGTAGCTGTAGTTGGTCTACCGGAGACAGCTAATCTTACTGTCACTGTGCTGAATGTGCTCGGACAGCGGATAGCTACTTTGGCGGATGGTGGCTATAGCCTGGGTTATCATAGCTTCGTGTTCGACGCTAAAGGACAGTCCAGCGGAATTTACTTTATCCACGCTTATGTCCCTGGTAAACTGAATGCACTTCAGAAAGTTATGCTGGTAAGATAACGAGATAATCTTCCGCATGATTTAGATCATCGCCGGCTATCATGTCGGCGATGATTATTTTAAATTGAATTAAACAGTCGAAGAAATGGTAACGGAAAGTGTATTTCACTTATCAAAAAGAGTGACCCCCACCCTTAACATCGAATCCATTTAGTGTACTCATTTTTTCTTTCAATAAATTGCGGCATGTCTGAAGAGTTTGTAGATTACTCTACTCAGTTTGATCAACCAGCGAAGAGGTGAACCGTGAACCGATTTCAAGACATGCTTCTTAGCAATGTGAGATTCATACCTGCGGTATTTCTCATTATTTTTTTCACAACCTCATTTTCCTTCCTTCGAGCAAATACTCTTTTTCCTACATTGCCACCTGGCGAGTTTGAGGATGTAAACCACCAGGTATATGCTGTTTATCCCGATGGCAGAATGGAAAATATTCGCGAAAACAAATCCACTTTAGTAAGTGAAACTGGCGAATCGCTCAGCGAAGTTCACTTTTTTGAACCCGGCAAATTCACCCTCCCAGAACTTTTCCAACAGAATCCAGAGCTTGATGAGTTAGTTCGCGATATTGATCCCGGTCTACCTGCGGAAGGTGACTACATCGGTTGGTCAGCTTACACTGAGGATGGTGAACGATTGCTGGTCACAAATCGTATGACGGACAATATCTCTGTTTTTAATGTGGATAGCATGGAATTGCTCGCTACGATTGAAGTAGGTGAATACCCTGGTGGAATTGATGTTACTGTCGACTATGCTGTTGTGGCGTGTGCATTCGGTAATGAAGTTTATGTTATTGATCTTGAAGATTATAGTATTGTTGCAACTTTCGAAACTGGCGAACAGCCCTGGGTTGTACACATTGATGATGACGCGAACCGTGCCTACATCAGTTGCGATATCGATGATGTTTGTGAAGTAATTGATCTGACATCCATGGAACATGTGCTCACCATCGATAATTTTCCGATTGGACTGTATTCATGGTCATTCAATTCCGAAGTTGGTCGCAACGGTTTCAAATTTACGGAATTTGTGATTTCTCCGGATGGTGAGATGTTGATCGCTGGCTTATCGGAAGTTGGCATCTTATTCATCTCCACTGATGATGGCGAAGTGATTGATACTCTCGAACAATCCAACTGCTGGATAGTACGTTTGAGTGGAGACGGTGAACGTCTACTGGCAATCAACCGTGACTACCCCAACCCACCGGAAATTTTGCAGATAGATCTGGCGACCAGAACAATTGAAACATCACTGGTAATCGAAGGCTACACCATGTCGACTATGGACATCGCCTCGAATATGGATGGCAGCAAGGTTTTCCTGGGCGTGAGCAATAATTCCAGCGCACTGGTCGATTTCAACGATGAAGAATTCACCATTTACACAAACACCTACACCCCCTTCTGGCTGGGGACATCCCCGGATCACACCCTCGCTGTTGGCGGACAGTATCGTTTTTCCATCATCGATTTTGAGACTGAGACGATTCTCGGGCAGTGGATCGGTAATTCCATGGCGGGTGGAATCGTTTCACCTGTCGATATGAAAGCTGCCGGATATGACGCACTACGTCACGAAGGTATCTACTTTTACGATTTCGAGAATCCCAATAATCCCGAGTACAATGGCACCACCGAAACTGGCG
>JAIOHU010000085.1 GCA_019912845.1 bacterium | reverse complement strand
AACCATACTTGAAGTGCATCAAAAGGGTTACACCCTTGGTGAGAAGTTAATTCGTCCCAGCCGTGTAATCATTGCCGCAGAAGAGGAATAACAGTGTCTCAAAAAGACTTTTATGAAATATTGGGTGTTGCTCGGGACTCCGACGACGAGACGATCAAGAAAGCCTACCGTAAACTTGCGATGAAGTACCACCCCGACCGAAACGAGGGGAATACAGAGGCGGAAGCAACTTTTAAGCAGATAGGAGAAGCGTACGCTGTACTCAGTGATCCTCAAAAACGTGCTCGGTATGATCGATTCGGAGAAGCGGGTATCCGTGGTGGTGCTGGTGGATTCGGTGGTGGTGTTGAAGTTGATCCATTCGAGATATTCCGTGAGTTCATGGGTGGTTTTGGCTTTGGTGATATTTTTGGTGAATCATCAAGAAGTTCTCAACGTGGTCCCAGGATGGTTCGAGGACGTGATCTTCAGATCAACATGAAATTGACCCTTGAAGAGATCGCCGAGGGTGTATCCAAGAAGTTACGGGTGAGCCGTTTTGTCGCTTGTGAAGATTGTATGGGTAGTGGAGCACGCGCTGGGAGCAAACCCACAACTTGTTCCATGTGTAAGGGAGCTGGACAGGTTCGACAAATTTCCCGTTCCTTCCTCGGTCAGGTACAGACGATCACAACCTGCCCGCAGTGCAATGGCGCAGGTGAACAAATCAGCGACCCCTGCCCCACCTGCAGTGGTGAGGGACGGACACGTTCGGATGAACCCGTTGAAGTCCATATACCGGCTGGTGTTGCAAATGGGAATGTTCTTACTCTCAGAAATGAGGGGCATGCCGGACCACATAGAGGTCCATCCGGTGATCTCCTGGTTGCGATTAAAGAAGAAGAACACCCTCTATTTGAACGTGAGGGTGATGATATTATATATCATCAGCGAATCTCAATTCCTGACGCAATTTTAGGAACCGAGATTGAGGTACCAACTCTCTATGGTGATGTTGAGATTGATATTCCTGCTGGCATCCAATCGGGCAAGGTACTGAGATTACGTGGAAAAGGTTTGAAACGATTACGTGGCTCCAGTAGAGGAGACCAGCTCGTGGTCGTAGAGGTTTATATTCCAAAGAAAATCAGTTCGCAGGAACGGAAAGCATTGCAATCTTTCTCCTCATCTGAGTCTTTTGTGCCACCTCAAAAAGAGGGGAAAAATATCTTCAGTCGAGCGAAGGACGCTTTCTTTGGAAATGCGGAGTAAATAAACTGGGTACACCTCATGGGAGACCCCAAAAAACAGAAGAGTTTACGCACCCTCCCTTCTTTCACTGCGAGTGAGAGGCGTGCTCTGATTGTTTTGGGGGCTATCTTTGTAATCGGGCTGATCGGGTTCTGGGTAAAAGATTTTCTGACGAATAAAACAACTCCTCCAGAACTGACTTTGAGCTACAGAGAGCAGGTTGACATTGACCGCTCATCTTCTCAAAATTCAGAAGTCACAGATTCAATGCTGATTAGCACAGTAGAAGCCTCTGGAGTGTTGAGGATAGAAGTAAACCGGGCAACCAAAGAAGAGTTGCAGAAACTTCCTGGAATTGGACCTGTTCTCGCAACGAGAATTTTGGAATTTCGTGAGAGTTATGGTAACTTTCAAGTTGAGAAAGACCTTCTCCTCGTAAATGGAATTGGAGAAGGAAAGTTGAAGAAAATTCGTCCTTATATAATCGTCAATCCGTAGCAATTCGGAGATGTCGCAATGCCAGAGCATATGACAGCAAAAGGTAATTGGCCACTGAGAATCCTGGTGGTAATTCTCGCAGTTTTCCTGATTTCGAGTATACTTTATCCTAAGAAGCTGTGGAATGAGCAGGATAAATTGATTGAACTCAGCCAGGATCGGATGGAGAATCTCAATTTTGTCGTCCAACGCTATAAAAAAGTTAACGATCGATATTCGGCAAATATGGACAGTTTACTAACTTTCTTCCGGCAGGATTCAATTCAAGTTGATCGCCCACTTTTTGAATTTGAACGTCTCTCACTTTATGATGCTGAAAATGACTGTATGCTTGTAGGATTTCTGGACAGGTTTCATTACGATTCCATTGCGGTCAAACAGGTGCAACCGG
>JAIOHU010000084.1 GCA_019912845.1 bacterium | reverse complement strand
CGGTTCAATATTGTCCCAACCACCTTCAGCATCCATAATGTCAACGTAGTCAGACTCACTGGCGAGCGTTGCAGATAATTCTCCAGTTGCCAGGTCTTGGTGATCGTTGGAAAGATGGAAAATCAGATCAGCAGTATCACCAGGCTCCCAGGATGCGGAAAATTCGTAGCTGGAAATGGTAAGCAGAGGTGCCTGAACACCATCCAGAACATAGGCATGTATCTGACTGAATTCATCAGCTTCTATGGTGAAGAGCAACTCAACTGGTTCTTCGTTTTGCAAACTTGCATTGAGTCCTAATCGTAGTAAATCCAGAGTGACTGTCTGGTTTGGTTCGACTGCTTCAAAAGTCTGCGATTCGACTTCGACAATTCCACCACCGTCTGGAAGAGAAACCGTGAAAGTAACATCGTTAATCGCTTCATCACCTTCCCAGGTGAATGTCGCGCCAGGGATAACCAATTCGCCGGGGTTCGGCATGTTGTCGCCATTATTGTTCTCGAAATCCTCATCCTCTGAAAAATCGACTGATTCAAGGGAGAAACCCTGGGTGTCTGTGCCATTCAGCTCAGTCTGGTATGGAATAACATCGGGACGAGTGATGGTTAGTGTGATTTCATCACCTTCAACCGCACCGTTAAGAATGAGGTTAACCTGACCAGCATCGTTTGTCAGTGCAGATGCTATAATATCGAGATCGTTATTTGTGATCACCACTCGTGCATCTGCAACCGGCATATCTGCATCATCCAGGACACTCACAGGAAATACCGACGCATTTTCTTCAATATCTTCAGGGTGAGTAACTGTGAGTTCGCTCGGAATTTCTGTACGCGCTTTTACAGCCGGATCGCCGAGGATGGTATAAACATGGAAGTAGAACCAGACACTGTTTGTATTTTGACCATTGGCGTTCCAGCTTGCAGGATAAGCGTTCACCAGCTCCATTCTTGCTGCGGTGATTAACTGCCCCATGGAACGCATTTCAAAATCAAACATGGCGCGATACCAGCCACCATCCACACAATTATTCCATTTCGTGTGCGTATCTAACTCAGTTGGTGAGATGAAAACCACCGCACCTTTTACACTGTTAGCTGTACCATGGCGTATCCATTTTTCGCCAAAACAGGGATCGTTATTTGCCTCATCGAAAGCACCACCACCACAGACCATACTGGTTACAATCGGCGCTTCGTTCAGGTTATTCAAACCTGCGACATTGTTTACACGGAAATACGGCCCTTCCCAACCAATATGACTTCCGAATCCACGGTAATTTACCCAGGAAACACCGTCGTCAATCGAATTGGCGATAAGATTTGGATCAGGTGGTCCCGCAAATTGCCACTGGTAGAATGTATCGACCTCTGCAAAACCATGCTGCTCCAATTTGTGACGCACCCATTCTTTGGTCTGGTAAGTTGAAGATGCCACATAACGGGTGCAGATCATGGTTGCTTTTTCAAAACGATCCAAATCACCAGTTTGAGGAGTTTTTTCGTACTGGATGGTTTTGTTCACCATGGTGCGAACTTCACTTGCCACATCCGCTGACATTCTGCCAATGAAATATCGTGGGAAAACATTAGGAAGTTCATCGCCACCCGCTTCATCGTAGGTGTAAAAGTGGTCTGATGCGACAAGAGGATCGTGAAAACCACTGGGAATGTAGAAGGTTTCAATGGATGCAACATCATCCACATCACCAACCAGATTTACATATTCGATGGGTGGGTATGTCTCTTCATAAATTTCGTCCAGAAATTCGTGGATTTCTTCGGTTTCGTTGCCGGTTTCTTCTGTAGTAGCAACAATTACATTATATCCACACTGTGTTCGCCATTCGATTAACGCCTCGAGTTCATCTACCCAGCTTTCGTGTGTAATAATCAGATAAGAACCACGTGTGAGCTGAACTTCATCGAGTTCATCCTCAGCGCCGAGGATATAGGTGGTGTATAATGGATAAAATGCCTCGCTAACACCAGGGGGATCATAACCGTCATCATCAGCAGGAACATAGCTGATAGTTACATCGATGTCTTTTGCGATTTCAACTTCGCCGGTCGCTTCGTTGTAACGCATGGGACGGACTACCAGGGGTGCGAAACGAATATCACGCCACCTTCCGGTCGCCTGCAGTGTTACAGTTTCCTGTGCGCGTTCGCTGACAGATGCATAGACTTCAGGGTTCAACCCTTTGTATTCGTAATTGGGTCCTTTGTCATAAGCGATTTGATGCTGTCCGGCATGCTCCCATTCAATTGAAACATTTTCCAGTACCGCATCCATACCAGCAGGAACTGCGATGAAACGTTGGTAGACCGGTAGACGAGGTCCACCCTCAACTCCCTCTTCACCAGCACCTTCAAGGAAGGGATATTCTCCCCACTCTTCGTCTGGAATCCATTGGATATCAGGTGTTGTGAATTGAATAAGGGCTTGCTGGTGGTCACGACTTACCAATTCAAAACGATCCTGGTATTCCAGCGGGGTAAGGTTATCGAACGCTGCCTCTGCTCCAGTGAACTGGAGTGAAACGAGCAGTGTGATTATTGTGGTAAGCAGTACTCGACGCATGCTCTCTCCTAACTCTATAAGTATTCAAACGGGTGTGAACCAAAATTGGAACTATAGTGGCTATAATAATTTGAGTCTAAGATAGAATGAATCTCCTAGTATCGAAAACAAAATCTTCATTCTTATAAAATAATCGCGGAGAGGGGAGAGCAAAAAGGAAATCGAAAAATAATCAGAGTTAATTTACCCTAACTCTGGAGACCAGTGATAAGAAGTTCACGGTTTTTTCTTATTTTGAATAGATGGGAAGAGAGGGTGTAGGCGTTTCAAAAACCTGATTTTACTTCAATCTGCCATATTCTTATGTTTGCTAAAAATTTCCAAAAGCGCGGTGTGTTTTGTGCAGCCACACGATGATGATAGCCAAACCCGGAGAATAGAATATTCCCTGCCCTGTATCGTTCAACTTACCATCACTCTACCGCTCATTAAAGCCCTTCCCCTCAAAAATACGTTCTCGGCATTTTTCAATACGTGAGGTTCGAGTTTTGGATTGTTTGGCGGCTGAAAAGTGAAGCAGGTAGCCACGTTGCCTGCCGGGGGTTAATGACTCAAACGCTTCTCTATAGGCATGATCACCATCCAGTATTTTCTGCAATTCTTCGGGCCTTGCATATTCTGATGTCTTCTTGAACTTTACCTTCTTTCCCGCTTCTTCCACCTTGCAGGCTTCAATAAGGTAAGTTTTCAGGATCGGCTTCAGCTCTTTTATCTGCTCGAGGCTGGTGAAGCGAATCTGACGTCCCGATTGTGTGTTTTTCCCGGGTTTGACAAGGATTTCATGAGAATCCTCAAGCAACGCACCCTTGAAGAAATTCAGTGCACAATACTCTTTGAATTCGCTGATAATGACCACATTTTTGCTATTAAATGTATAACACGCCTGGTACCATTTCACCTCTTCAGTTAAGCCACACTCCAGAACAATCGTGCGTAACTCCTCCATTTCGTCACGGAATTTTTTAGCTTTTCTGAATATCTGTTCGATTTTAGGGTGTCTATCGTTCATCTTTTCCTGCTCCTGATACTTTTAATATGAGAAAAATAAGGACGCTTTCAGGGAGATTAATTTTTTGTCCCGCAAAATGTAATGTTCAAGTATGGATGCAGGCAATAAATTCAAGTTTAAAATGATGATTGGTATTTAAAAGGGAAAATGCCGTGATGAAACTGAAAACACAGAATATTCCGCAACATCCGTAGATGTTGCGGAACG
>JAIOHU010000083.1 GCA_019912845.1 bacterium | reverse complement strand
GCCTTGCGTCATACCAGAATGGCAGTGGTTATTGGCTTGGGATTTATCCCAAGTTTAATAAATCCTGCGATCGTTCTATTCTTGTGTCATCCCGGTGATGAGTTGGGCCGGGATCCAGTAGCCTTGCGTCATACCAGAATGGCAGTGGTTATTGGCTTGGGATTTATCCCAAGTTTAATAAATCCTGCGATCGTTCTATTTTTGTGTCATCCCGGTGATGAGTTGGGCCGGGATCCAGTAGCCTTGCGTCATACCAGAATGGCAGTGGTTATTGGCTTGGGATTTATCCCAAGTTTAATAAATCCTGCGATCGTTCTATTCTTGTGTCATTCCGGTGAGGAGTTGGGCCGGGATTCAGAATACTTCCAACGTTCGTTCTATTAAACCCTGGATAAATCCAGGGCCAATTGCTGATTCATATTTGAACGTTTTCCCAGAAGTTCACCACAGCGTGGTGAGATTTGCGTAGCCCCCGGTGGAACGAAGTGGAACCGGGGGAGGAGAAGCACTGAATCCCCCGGGTGGCACGGGGATGAGGATAATGGTTCTTATGGATAGTATTGTGCTGCAGTGTCAAACAAATTATCAACCTCGCGCTGCTATAACTCATCCCCGTGTTTCTTTCCTGCGAATATCTTTAGAACTGAACCTATTAGACCCTCGATAAATCCATTGCCAATCTATCATTCCGTGTGAATCGACCACGAGCAGATCCTTTCCCTGTCTGGTTCTATTCCTTATCTTAAAACGTAGAACATCCCCGCCAACAACCCCAGAACAGGTGAGAGAAATCCATGTCCATTTTCAGGAGACTTCACCCATTCATACTTGCATTTTCCCTGCTCGGCTGCAGCTCGAACATCTACGCCGACGAAGACCATCCCGGAGGTGATCTTGTACCGGCTTATGCAGATGAATGGACGCCGTTACAACAGATTCAAGAATTAGTATATCCATGGTATGGTGCTGTACATGCACGAAGAATTGATGCAGAGAACATCCAAATCATCTCAGGGAGAACGCGATGGACAGACCCACACTTCATGTTTTACAAAATAGATTCAAATGGTAATATTTATCATAGCAGGAGAACTCAACAACATGAATGGCAAGTTAATGAAGTCAGGCATTTTGTAGATAGTAATAATGATATCTGGCTGATAATCGAAGGTAGAATGCATGGTAGCAGGACTGCGATAAAGTTTAATCAGGATGGTGATCAACCTGTCGGGGATGGGTTCACTGCAGTTGAGCTTGAAAGAAATAAGTTCGGTGACAATTATATCCTCACACATCACCCTGATGGAGGATTTATCTATATCGCCCCCGATCGTCCCGAACCCTTTGAATTTGGAGATCAGTATTACGCTCGATACCGTCACTATTCAGAAGATTTCGAAACAATATTAGATTCAGTAGCAATTGAATTTGATCAGGATATCATAGGTCACTATCAGGGTATTCGGGATATAGCAGGAGTAGTAAAAAATAATGTTGTGCACGCAGTTCTTGATGTTCCAATCGTATTGTTGAATGGTCTAGGGAGGAATCGCTTGTTCTATACTAAATTGAGTCTGTATGGTGATATTCTTATACAGCCAGAATTAATGACTGCACCAGAAGATTCACTGATAGAGTTTCAGTTCGGATACGCTCATTCACCTGTAATAGACAACTTGGACAATCTGTATTTTATGTCCGAATACATTCCACTTGGTCCTAATTCAACATATCTGAATGTACACAAACCTGATGGTAGCTTTGATGGTCAAATAATGGGTGTGGACTTGGGAGATTTTACATTGGAGCTGGATGCCTTCAATAATGTACATGTAGTCTTCTGGAACAACGATCAGGTCAATGGTATCAGCTACACTCGCCTTCACAGTGGCGATCTTACCACCATGCTTCCCATTCAATCCCTGGAGATTGAAAATGAGGGCATCCACCTGGTAGATGATCTTACACTTTTACCTCACCCCACACGTCCACAGGTTGACCTCTATTTTCTGGGAGAAGATGAGACTCGCCCCGATGCTAATCGAGGTATCTTCCGCATGCAGCTACTCCCAGCACATCAGGATACAAACCAGTTTGAAGCAGTAAATTCAACTCCTCTTGACAATCACCTTCCCGTAGTTGAAAAGAATGTTGAGGTCAAAATTCAACCGACAAGCTATAGAATCTACGATATCCTCGGTCGTTACGTGAGAACCTATCAGGATTACGGAAATCTGGATAAACCTAACATCAACAAAAGCCTGGAAAGTGTTTTACCGACAGGAAGGTATTTCCTTGTTCCGGAAACTTATCCGAATAGTCGCCCGTTATCGATAACAATCATGAAGTGAGTAGCATCTAGCAATTTAATGAACTTCAATAAGTGCATGATTCACATATCGCCCAACAACTGAAACAAGTACCAAGCACATGTCATTCCCGCGCAGGCGGGAATGACGCTGAGGGAAATTATTGTTTGAGAATAAGTTTCATTTGTGGTGGAAACTCCTCGACAATCTAGAAAACCAGCATGGCTTTGCCATGGGTATTGTCTGGATTCTCGCCTGCGCGGGAATGACGCTGAGGGAAATTATTGTTTGAGAATAAGTTTCACTTGTGGTGGAAACTCCTCGACAAATCTAGAAAACCAGCATGGCTTAGAGCCTATCTCTAAATTACTTTTCGCCAGCATATGAGTGCGAATGCGAAGTGCAGCAGTCCCAAATGTGAATCGAGTGTTTTTTCAAATCGTGTCAGTATCTTGCGAAAGCGGTTTATCCAGGAATGGCATGCTTCC
>JAIOHU010000082.1 GCA_019912845.1 bacterium | reverse complement strand
CCGTTGGATCGCATGGTGATGAGGCTATGATTAGGGAGTATGTAAAGAACCAGAATACAGGTAAAAACTATAAGCCATTTCATCAAGAGGTGCTAGAATTCTAAGAGAAGCCTCGTCAGCTTGCTGCGAGGTAGTTCACTTTCAAGGATTTTGAAGAACTGGAAACAGACAATTTCGATTGTAAAACCGGATATGGTCATCCGTTGGCATCGTAAGGGTTTCAAACTGTTCTGGCAGTGGATAAGTACTCATGGGAGACCGGGAAGAAATCGAATCGATCCTGAAATCAGGAAACTGATCCGCGACATGAGCCATGCCAATCCTCTCTGGAGTGCTCCTCGAATTCATGGCGAGTTGATGAAACTGTGGATTGAGGTTTCTGAGGCAACGGTCAGCCGGTATATGGTCAAACGACGGAAACCGCCATCTCAGATATGGCGTACCTTCCTGGATAACCACGTGAAAGACCTTGTTTCCATCGACTTCCTCGTGGTACCGACAGTCAAGTTCAAGCTGCTTTATGTTCTGGTTGTCTTATCACACGAACGGCGCAAGATTGTTCATTTCAATGTCACAGATTCACCAACCGCCGCCTGGACTGGACAGCAGATCATCGAAGCGTTTCCGTTCGACACTGCACCAAAATACCTGATAGGAGATAATGATATGATCTATGGTTTTGACTTCAAGGAGAAAATCAAAGCCTGTGGCATCACGCTAATAAGGACAGCTTACCGTTCTACCTGGCAGAATGCCTACTGCGAACGGGTGATCGGCACCCTGCGAAGAGATTGCCTCGACCATATCCTCGTGTTCAACCGAAGACAGCTGATGCGTGTTCAGCGCGAATATGTTGACACCTACTACAATACCGAGCGAACTCATCTGTCACTGGACAAGGATGCCCCCGAGCCGAGGGAAGTCCAGAACCCTGAAACAGGACGGATTGTCGAAGTACCGATCCAGGGTGGATTGCACCACAGATACTTCCGGAAAGCAGCCTGATATCCTTCGGCTTGAATGGCTGGATCGGTAGGTTGGGAAAAAACCAAACCGTAGGAATTCTCTGTCCAAAATGTTGAAATGTGACCTAAAATCCTATTTCACTCCCTCGATTCTTCCTCGTTCACCTCTTACGCCAGTGATTTTTTCATCCGACTCTATTCAAAATCGTCTGAATGTTGAGATTTTTACCCGGAATTTTCAATCGGATTGCATTTTGACTAGGGAGAGTCTGGATTGTGGTATACCTCGAGAGCGTGTTGCCAGTCGGAGGGGGTGTTGATGTTGCGTAAAATTCCCGGATCTTCTACAGCTATTTCCTGAATAGACTCAGGTGGGACCACTTTGTATAAACCTCTCGCACCCGATTCGAGGGGAAGTGTATGGATCAGATCAATTAATTTCGAACCAATGAGTGGAGGATGACCTCGTTTCTCTTGGTATCTGGGGAGGATAATATGGTCAACTCGGGAGTGGGATATCAGATTTGTCAGGGTTTGAGCTTGAAAAAATGGATGGTCAACTGGTACAAGAAAAACAGCTGTGCCGGGATTATTCAAATTTTTCAAGCCGAGTTGAAAAGAATACAATGCTCCCCTTTCCAGTTGACGGTTCATGGTGGTATGAATTTTTGATGAGAGGGATGTCAGACTATCCTCCAGATTCGCAAGTTGCTCATTAAGAACGACTGAAATTTCATCTATCCCAGAAGCCAACAGTTTGCGTGCCAGCCAGTGCACCAGAGGTTGATTGTCGATTTCGAGCAGGGCTTTGGGCAGACCCATCCTTTTCCCTTCACCCGCTGCAAGGATAACTGCTGAAATACGAATCGAATTTAACTCATTTATCAATCAATTTCCTTTATCAGTTTCATCGGCTGCAACCAGGATGCACAGTGATATCGAGTTCAAGATATTTTGTGGCGATTCGCTGCGTGTGACCAGGGCAAAGGGACATCGCCCACCGTACGCAATGGGAGCAGACGCTGCGTCACACAGAGTCATCATCGCTTTATACATCGAATTACCGGAGTGGATGTTGTTGGCGATGAGGATATCAGCTCTGCCGGGTTCAATGTCACCAGTCGGCATCAATGGAAGTGCATCCGGCTGCATCGCCTGGTCGAGGCGGATGGGACCTTTTACGATTATAGATGGATCATGTTCTCGTTGAAAAAATTGTGAGATGATAGATTCAGCAACTGTAGTAGGTGAATTTGGGGTCATCTCATCCTCAAAAGCAAGTAACCCAACTCGTATCGGATTTATACCCAGCAATTTTGCGATATGAGTGGCATTATTAATGATACGTATTCCTTCATCAACAGTAGGGTCGGGGACAAGTCCGACATCTGAGATCAGTAGTAACCCCTCGAATGAGGTATGTTCCATAACACCAATAATAGAAATAAAATCCCCTCGCCTGCGAAAGGTGCAGTTTTTGTCAAAGAGGAGCCTGAAAAATTCAGGTAGAGCGATATTGCCTGGACTTAAAATGTCAATTTCACCCTTTACAACCAGTTCGGCGGCCTGAAGAACTGATGATGGCTGACTTTCGGTGTGTACGATTGTGTAGACCCGTTTTTCAATGTTCAATTTTTTCAGTATGGATTCAATTTTCTTTTTATTGCCAAACAGAATTGGATTGATCAGTCCTTCAACACGTGCGAGTTCAAGACCTTCAATCATCTGTGCGTCCTCCCCTTGAACCACACCGAGGTTAAACTGACCACTTTCAGCGACGATTGATTTTGCCAGATCATTGATCGTTCTCAGTGTTTTTACGGGTTCTAGTGCTATCATAATTACCTCACAATTCAAAATCGAAATTAATCAAAATGAACGTCTGTCAGGGTACTTATTTCCAGACATAATCGATGGGGTTACGGTCACTCAGCCAATCCTGGGGAACGGCAAATCTCAGGTAGGGTGACATTTCCAAAGCGAGTGCTATGCCCGCTATTTTGTCCGATAGAGTCCCTCTGCCCGGAATAACGGCAACCGGTATTCTGCCACCGAGAAGCACACGTGCTGCCGATGCTGCACCGAAGCATGTAAGAGTAAGAGCAAGGACGGAACGTGTCTGATGACTGTCTACAATAATTACATCCGCATCGCCGGAGACCTTATCGTCATTCTGAAAATAGGAAGCGGCTTTTCTGTTCACGGCGGTATCAAATGACATTGGGCCGGCGATATTAATACCTTCGATCTGTTCGAGGTTAACCATATTAATCAGGCACTGGCAGTCATAGGTGTGCATGTCATCGATGCCGACCTGATCCATTGCAGAAAGCAAAGCAATTTTTGGATTTTTGATTTTCAGAGCTTTGGTCAGGTGGACACTATTCTTCAAATGGATGGTAAGAAATTCTGAACCGTATACATCACTGCCAACACCCCCGATGATGGTCAATAATTTCGGATAATTTGGCAATGAGAGCACGCATGCACGGCTTAAACCACCCTCTAGTGTCACCTGATGGTAAGGATTGGTGAGGAGATGGGATATTTCACGTCCAGAAAGATCACCAGCGAGGAGAACATCCACTCCCTCTTTAACACACCAGTCATGGAGGCGGGTAAGTAGAGCGAAAATAGAGTCTGTTTGCTCAATTATGCAGTCTGCAGGATCAACATGAGCAACTTGTAATTTTTGCTTAATAAGATCAGTATTTCCCAATAGCAATAATTTCACCCAGCCTTTTCGGTATGCTTCGATGGCGGTGTCGAGATTATTTCCCTTGTCCTGGACAACAGTCGCCAGAACAGGTTTCTCTGCCGATGAAGCATCTCGTGCAGCGATCAAACTTTCTATAGTCATATTTTTCATAAGAGTCCCCCTTCAGACTGACTCAATTATTCCGTTTATTCCTGCAAGTTTACTGCATTAGTTTGCTGATTGGCCAAGGTTGTATCGACCATTTGAACCAATTTACATGCCATTTTTATTGCCTCCAGGTTGCCAGCAAATATCTTCTCGGAAAATTCTTCACGATATTTTTTTTCCATGACCAGCAAGGCATCTTCCAGGGGAATCAGTTTTGTGATTCCGATGAGGGCACCAAACATGGCTGTGTTTACAATGGGTTTACCAAGGCATTCAATTGCGATCTTTGTTGCGGGAACAGTTGCAATTACCCCTGATATATTGTCCAGCCTGTTGCACAGATCGGCTGGTTTTTCCTCGGAATTTACGAGCAGTAAACCATTTTCTTTGAAACCTTGCAGAACCTGGGGATATTTCAGCAGTGTGGCATCGAGGACGATCAGGATATTAGGAGAATCGATAGTGTTGTAAAGTGTAATGGGATCATTTGATATTCTTGTGAATGCCATGATCGGAGCACCACGTCGCTCTGAGCCAAACTGCGGGAAAGACTGCACTTCTTTTCCCAGTGCAAGGACAGTTTCTGCGAGAAATTTGGAAGCGGTTACCGCACCCTGACCACCTCTTCCATGCCAACGTATCTCAAGGGGATAGTGAAGTGACAATCCTCCATCGATTTTCAGGGATTGCGAGATCATGAATTCCTCTTGCCATTTTCACCTGTCAAACCACCCGACTGTATCGCCCAGTCATGCAATTCATGCCAATGAGTATTAATGTCGGATTCAAATTGTTTACGGTCTTCGGTGCTGAAATGATCGAATCTTCGCTGCAATTTTATATATTCCTCCAAGCCCTGAGGATCTGGGATATCTTGGAGGGTGAGTTTCTTGCCATTATAAATTTCCAACAGTGGAAAAACTCTGCTTTCAACTGCTTTCCTGGCAATTTTGATTGTGTTTCGTTCCTCGAAGCGTTGCCCGGGGGGGCAGGGGCTGAAGATGTGAATGAAACGGAATCCCTTGATTTTTTTTGCAAGCTGAAACTTTCTGACAAAATCATCAGGGTGAGATGGTGAAACACTCGCGATATAGGGAATCCGATGTGCAGCCATAATACTGATGATATCTTTTTTGGCAGCATATTTCGGAGCTTGACGTGGGGAAGTGGATGTCCAGGCGGCACGTGGGGTGGCACCACTCTGTTGAACGCCAGTGTTCATATATGCTTCGTTATCGTAACAGACATACAGTATATCATCATTTCTATCCGCTGCTGCAGAGACGGCGCCCAATCCTATATCAAAGGTTGCGCCATCGCCTGCCCATCCAACTACCAGGATTTCATCTTTTCCCTGAGCTGCAAAACCAGCTCGAATACCACTGGCAGTGGGTGCAGTTGCGCCGAATGCTATATGCATCAAGGGTACACCAAGTGAGGAGACAGGAAACGGGCCATCGATTACTGCCATGCAACAGGCAGGGATTACAAAAACGCATTCTTTTCCAAATACCTGCAACGCCATCCGTAAGCTGAGCGCACCTCCACAACCCTGACAAGCGAGGTGACCACCGGATGTTTTGCAATGATCAGCGGTCAGGAGTTCCGTAGTTTGTGCTTGTGGCTCATTCATTGGCGTACCTCCAGCCAGTTAATTTTGTTCTGACTGGCGGTGTTCTCCATCATACCGCTGAACACCTTTTCAAATGATGAGGAGCGGATTTCACGTCCCCCAAGACCAGCGATATAATTGTATACCTTCACCTGATTATTTCCAGAAAAAATCGCTTTTGTTTCTGTACCAACCGGACCTCCACAACCGAACGAAACCGCACGGTCGACTACTGCAAGGGAAGAAGTATCTGGAATCGTATCTATCAATTCTTGTGTGGGGAATGGACGGTATTGCCACATACGTATTGCCCCGGCTTTGATACCTTTTGAGCGAAGTTGATCGACAGCTTGCATAGCGGCTCCAAAAGCAGTACCGAGACACATCACGATATATTCGGCGTCTTCAGTATGATAACAATGGAGTGGTTTAAGGAGTCTACCTGTAAGAGCGTCCCATTCGGTTGCACACTCCATGATCACCCCTCGTGCAATATCCATGCTTTCTTCTATTTTGAAGCGTTGCTCCATAAAAACATCGGGGAACATCATACCGCCGAAGGCATGGGGTTCATCGGGATCCAGTTTAGCAAGCGTCTCTCTGAGGGGCAGGTATTGATTTACAAGTTCCTGATGGGGTAACAGAACACCTTCAACCGAGTGGGAAAGTACAAAAGCATCGAGCACAACCATTGCTGGCAACAGGACAGCCTCACATAGTTTGAAGGCGAGTAGTGCAGTATCGAAAACCTCTTGGTTGTTTCCGCAATAGAATTGCATCCAACCAGTATCACGTTGTGCCATAGAATCCGATTGGTCGGATAAAATTGTCCAAGGTGCAGCCAAAGCGCGGTTTACTTCTCCAAGCACAATGGGAGTTCGAGCCCCGACTGCCCAATGCAGCATTTCATGCATTAACGCAAGCCCCTGACTGGATGTTGCTGTGAAAGTTCTTGCGCCTGTCATAGATGCACCAATACAGGCAGACATGGAAGAATGTTCGGATTCAGTCTGAATGAAATGAGCATCCATTTCACCCTTGGCACAGAACTCGGCGATGGTCTCAACAACTGACGTCTGGGGAGTGATCGGGTAAGCAGCAACAACCTGTGTCTTTGCCATCCTGACTGCGTGGGCGAGTGCTTGATTGCCTGTTAACGCCACTTTTTCAAGTCGAACGCTCATGATTCCTCCCTGAATTCAATGGCGCATCGTGGGCATTCTTCAACACAGATACCGCATCCTTTGCAATGTGAATCGAAGATCATGAGATCATTTTTGTTATTTTTGCGAACTGCACCCTCTGGGCAAAAAATCTGGCAAAGACCACATTTGGTACACCTTCCACAGGAAAAGCAACGTTCTGCTTCTTCAATTGCCTGCGCTTGATTCATCCCAGGTTCGACTTCTGAAAACTCGAAGTCACGGCTTTCGAGCAAGTGTTTTTCCAGGTATGCACGTTCTCTTGCCGGAAAGTATGCGGGGTTCAAATCATCAAATTGGATGGTGCGAATCCCTCCTGCAGTAACTTCAGAATCACCGGAACGTAGATAAGAGGCAAGGGAAGCAGGACCACCGCCCACACGATATCGTTCGAGGGATTCGTTTTTCGTTCCCAACAGGAAACGGTCGATTGCCATTGCTGCTCTTTTTCCACCACCAATAGCGTGAGCAACAGTACGTTCCCCGCCAGTAAAATCACCACCAGCGAATAGGCTGGGATGCATCGATTTGCCCCATGCATCTGCAGTTTTCATGGCTCGAATCAATTGGAGGTTACTCGTCAGATCCTCACTGCTGACCATTTCGCCAAGAGCATTTATCACACTTTCACACTCAATCGCAAAATCGCTTCCCGGAACTGGCAATGGTTTCCTGCGACCAGATGAGTCAGGTTCACCAAGGCGTGTCCTCAGACAATTGACACCTCGAAGTGTGCCATCCTCCAAGATAAATTCCAGGGGAACGGCCAATTCCGAAATGATCACCCCTTCGGCAATAGCATCATCTATTTCAGCTTGATGCGCTGGCATTTCATTGCAGGTGCGACGATAGAGGATTGTAGACTCCGCACCGAGTCGCCTCGCACTTCGAGCAGCATCAACAGCACTGTTTCCCCCACCTATGATAACGCATCTAGCACCAATATCTGGAATGATTCCATTGGCAACTGTATTCAGAAAGTCTAACGCTGACCAGACGTTGTTGTTGTTCTCACCTTGAATACCAAGCTGACGTGTCTTCACAGCACCTGCAGCTACGAACACCGCATCAAACGCTGCCAGCATATCCTTAATAATTCTATCTTCGCCGATTTTCCAGGAATAGAAGAACTTTACACCAACATCAGTGATTCTTCCGATCTCGCGATCTAAAACATCTTTTGGAAGACGGTAAGCTGGGATGCCATATCTGAGAAGTCCACCCGCTTTTTCTTTCTGTTCATACACTTCAACTTTATGTCCCAACAATGCCAATCCCCAGGCACAGGCTAGTCCGCTCGGCCCTGAACCAATGACCGCAATTTTTTTGCCGGATGAAGGTTTTGCCTGTTGCCAGATATCAGATCCTTTAAATTCAGGATGATCGCCCAAGTATCTTTCAATAGCACGAATTCCTACCGCACCATCAAGTTCTTTACGGTTACAGCCATCTTCGCAGGGATGGTAGCATACTCTTCCACATGTTGCCGGGAGAGGATTTTCGGCGAGGAGTAATTTTACTGCTGTCTCGATATCATTATCTCGTACTTTTGAGACAAATCCTTCGACATCGTTTCCAACTGGACAGTGGGTCAGGCAAGGGGATAGACCGCGCACATATTTGGGCGCCTTCTCTTTCCATTCACCCACTGGAAGATGTTCGGTTGACGACCAACTGACTGCCATGGGTGGCAGTTCCGAAGCTGTCATTTCACCTGGTGGTTTGGTACCGCCAGTTTTGATGTGACGGAGTGCTGCATCACTGAAAATTTCTGGATGTTTGCGCATTCACTCCTCTTGTTGGTCAGTTTAATCCGATTAATATTTCTGAGATTTCAATAGGTCACGAGCGATGACCAATCGTTGAATCTCATTCGTCCCTTCGAAGATGCGAACAATTCTGGCGTCACGGTAAAAACGTTCTATCGGATACTCGGACATGTAACCCATGCCGCCGTGTACCTGTACCGCTCGATCGACAACCTTGTCCAATGCTTCGCTGCAGAATAGTTTGACCATCGCAGATTGTCTGCTGAATGGCATTTTCTGATCGCACATCCATGCGGTACGATAGGTCATAGATTCCATGGCATATACTTCGGTTGCCATTTCAGCAAGCATGAACTGAACAGCTTGCAGACGTGAAATCGGGCCGCCAAACTGTGCGCGTTGATTTGCATGTTGAATTGAAAGATCAAGTGCTTCTTTTGCTGCACCAACACACTGTGCGCCCAGCGATAATCTGCCGACATCCAGTGTTTTCATGGCAACTTTGAAGCCATCACCTCGAACACCAAGCATGTGATCCTTTGGAACACGAACATTGTCGAAGAAGATATCTGTGGTATGTGACCCTCGTATCCCCATCTTCTTCTCAGGCGGACCGGCACTGAAGCCCTCCATATCCTTCTCAACGATGAAAGTTGAGATCCCTTTTGTGCCAGACCCAGCATCAGTGCGTGCGAAAACGCTGTAAATATCCGCTACACCGCCATTGGTAATAAATGTCTTCTGACCATTTAATACCCAGAAATCACCATCCTCCACAGCTGTCGTTCGCATCGCAGCAGCATCAGACCCAGCACCTGGTTCAGTAAGTGCAAATGCAGCGATCTTGCGACCTGTGGCGCAATCGGGTAAGAATTTCTTCTTCTGCTCCTCAGTACCCGCCAGGTAAATTGCCATGGCGCCGATGGATTCATGACCACCGAGCACAACAGAGGTAGACGCACAAGCACGTGATAGCTCTTCAAGGACAATACAATAGCCAAGTTCACCAAATCCGCTTCCCTCGTACTCTTCCGGAAAAACCAATCCCATAAATCCGAGTTCAGCCATTTTTTTTAGAATATGATTTGGAACCTCACTATTCAGATCAATTTCAGCAGCTATCGGTTTGATTTCAGTCTCAGCAAACCGACGTGCCATATCACGCAACATCGTTTGCTCTTCAGTGAATGTAAATTCCACAATCCCCCCGGGTTCTACCTATGAATTAGAAATGCGGAATGAGAAATTAGAACTAAACACCCCTCAAACCAATTATATTTCGTTATGAAAAAATCAAATACTATTTCATGGAACAGCGATTGAACGTAACGCGTGTGGATCACCCTCTCGCATCAAGTCAAATCCCTTGTTGATATCCTCAAGACCAAATCTGCCGGTAACCAGCTCTTTCACCTTGATTTTTCCCAGCCGTGCCAGCTCGATAATGCGTGGATAGTCAACTGGTCTGCAGCCTAATGATCCGACAATCTCCTGTTCAAAGAACATGATCTTTGAAGCCGGTAGTTCAACATTATGATGGGTATAGCCAACAACAACCGTCCGTCCACCTTTGCGTATGCAAGAGAACGCCTGCTGGATGGTTTTCGGGTTGCCAATACATTCAAAAGTTACATCAGCTCCACCGCCGGTGAGTTTTTTCACTACTTTGTCAATTCGTTCAACTTCTCCGGGGTTTATTGTCGTCATGGCACCGAACTTTTTAGCCGCTTCCAGTTTTTCAGGGATCATATCGACAGCAATAACAGACGCTCCTACAGCCGCAGCCACTTGAACGGCATTAATACCAACCCCACCACATCCAAAGACAACCACATTCATTCCAGCTTTAACTTCTCCACGATTGACAACCGCGTGGAAAGGTGTGGAGATCGCATCGGCAATGATTGAGCTCTCTTCCAATGGTAGTTCATGGGGCAATTCCAGGGCATCTTTGGCGGGTGCGAGGACATACTCGGCGTACGCTCCATCGACATGGTTGCCGAACATCACCATATCGTTACAGATGTTCTCTTTGCCACTTCTGCAGTAAAAACAGGTACCACAGGTTAGAACCGCTGGCAACAATACACGATCACCCTCTTTCCAGTTTTTTACACCTGCACCAAGCGCAGCGACTGTCCCGGATGGTTCGTGTCCTAAAATCATGGGCGGTTCTTTGAAGGTGGGCACACCATGGTCGATATAGTGCATATCGGTATGACAAATTCCACACGCTGCAACCTTCACAAGTATTTGACCTGGACCAGGTTGGGGTGTAGGCACTTCTCTCACTTCCAAAGGTTTATTCGCACCAAGAAATACTGCCGCTCTCATTTTTCCCCCTCCTCAAATAAATAGTCTGTGTCATCATGAAAATCCACTGGTCTTACAAAAATTGTTCTTTCAAGCTGACTCAAGCAGGTAGTGCAGCTCGAATCCGGAATGTCTTCCGGGATTTCTGGTTTTTCCAGCCGGACTTCGAATCCAAGTTCACGAAACAGGTCAACCGCTTCCTTGAGACGCTGTCCGAAAGTAGTAAACCGTTTTGTCCAACCCTGCTGCTGTAATTGTTCTTCTGTTGAAGTCATTTTAATTGTTTTGGTTTCTTACTGATTGATAAATGAGTGCGTGCTTCAGCACGTAAAAACCTAATTACAAACCCAACGAGCTGAAGCTCGCACTCACCCACTACAAGCAGCCACCGACCTCGTCATTCCAGCGTGGTTTTAGCTGGAATCCAGGAAGGCATTGATATTATTGATGTTAGAATGTACCCATCGCCAGAGTTATTAAACCTTGGATAAATCCAATGCCAAGTGAGTAAATCCACTAAAAAAGATCATCCATATCATCATCTCCGCCCGGCATTTCACCATATTTTTGCAGGTGCTGCTGGATCAATTCGCTCTCTCTTTTGGTGTACATATCATCTTCTTCCCAGCGGAATTTTCGCACACCAACCGCAATCGGGGAATCCCCCCAAACATCGCTCGGTTCTTCTTCCAACCATTCTTCCAACAATATTGCCATGTTGGGTGTGCCGCTAATCCTGAGAATTTTTCCAGTGCCATCGGTCAATGTGCAAACGCCCGGTTTTGCTGGAACAGTTCCAAGATTGCCAGAAGTCAATGCTAACCAGCTTTCTGGCGGTAAATATGCTGGTTGTATTTGCTGACGAATATTACATCTCAGGCAACGGTTTGCCTCTGCTTCAGCTGCAAGCGGTTCCAAAGCGAGTTCAATCAATTCGAAATTCTTTGTCCGACTTTCAGGTGATGTTGATTCGGGTCTTTTTCGACCTTCGAGGGTAACGGATTTTGCATTAAATTCATGCCCGTCACCATTGCCGTGATCCGTATCGAACACACCATCGCCACCGAGAAATTTATCAACAGATATTGCGGTGCGTTTCCCTGAGGCGATCGCTTCAATGACAGAGGACGGTCCATGGACAATATCTCCGGCAGCAAAGTAGCCGGGCAGCCAGGTTTCCACTGATTCAGATTCTGGAGGTAACAATCCTCGATTCTTTAACAGTGTCCCAGCTTCTGCTCCGAAGGCTTCGCGGTCTGTGTCCTGACCAACTGCGAGGATTACCCAATCTGCGGTCAAGGTCATTCTTTTGCCATCCGCAAAACGGGGCGCGAAGTTCCCAGATTCATCAAAAACACTTACACACGCCTTGAATTCAGCTTCTTCGAGCACATTATCAGGGCCGTGGAATTTCGCAGGTCCCCAGCCGTGATGAAAGACAATACCCTCCTCAACCGCTTGTTTAATCTCTTTTGGATGAGCGGGCATTTCGCTAGTCGATTCGAGGGAAACAATACAGACATTTTCAGCTCCAAGCCGTCTCGCATTCATCGCAGTATCAACCGCAACACTTCCACCCCCAATCACAACAACGGCTCCACCCATTCGTTTACGTCGCTTCGATATTACATCCTTAAGGAAATCCACACCCCACAATACCTGTGAGAGTTCGCTGCCATCAACATGGATACGCTTGCTCCTCGGTGTTCCCATGGCAAGGATGACAGCGTCGTAGCCGAATTCGCGCAAGGTTCGTGCATCCAGATTGTCGCCGAGTCTACGTCCACCGTAAAATTCAATCCCCAGTTTCTCCATGTAAGCGAGGTCTTTATCGAGTGCTTTTTCGGGCATACGGAAGCGTGGAATTGCCTGCCTCAGGAAGCCTCCCGGTTTGTCAGCTTCATCATACAAGGCGACATCGTGCCCTTTGATACTGAGCAGCCAGGCGGCTGAAAGCCCTGCAGGACCAGCACCAACAATCGCGACCTGTTTTCCGGTTTTCATTTTGGAAACAGGCGGATCGGGATAGTCACCACTCTCAAAGGCATACCGTTTCAGGTCACAGATTGCGACAGGATTGTCCAGACGGCTTCTACGGCAATGATCTTCGCAAGGGTGGAAGCAGACATGTCCGAGAGTTGAAGGCAGTGGTACACTCTTGAGAATTATTTTACGTGCGGCATCCAGGTTACCTTCAGCGATTTTCCTTACATAGGCAGGGATATCAATACCAGCAGGACAGCCATGCACACAGGGTAAGGGTTTTCCTTTTGCAGGGGTTTCAACATCCTCACGGTCACGAATCGCTCCTGTGGGGCAGATATCCACACATGCGCCACAGAATTTGCATTTTGCTTCCGGCATATCGCCCGGTTCATGTGTGCCAATAACAAATTTGCCATCCTTTAACACCGCACCCAACACATCCGCTTGAGCGATTTCACGGCAGGCACGTACACATTTCAAACAGCCGATACATAATGAATAATCTCGTATGAATAATGGATCCTTAATGATGCACTTCTCTTCAGGAGGGATATACTTTTGCAAATCTTTCGGGTAGCCAACATAATCAGCAACTTTGCCGATTTCACACTGTCCGAGCAGGACACAGCATCTTTCCTCAACAGGCACATTCATGGAACAATCTGTTCGACTGCACCCCTCACGTTGTTCACAAAGCAGACAGGCATGCGGATGATCCGTTAAAATACGATTGAGTGCTGATTGACGGGCACGGATCAATTCTTCACAAGTGGTAATGACTTCCATTCCCTCCTCTACGGTGATACGGCAGGATGGAAGGGGTGAATCTTTGCCTGCAACCATTACCTTACAGAGCCCACAGCCCTTCGCGTCAGCCTCAAGGACAGTTTTTCCGGCGGATTCCCCTGACACTTCATGTGTGCCCTGATAGACACAGTCACTCAGAACAACATCTTTGAGATGACTGACCGAGACATGGGCGCAGAGATGCGGGATATATTTATCAGCATTCAAGGCGGCAAAAAGGATGCTTTGCCCCGCCTTTGCTTCGATCTCAACACCATCTATTTTTAACCGAACTTTGTTCATAGGTTCACCATGAATGTTCAATTGCATCAAAAGGACACTCTGCCATACAGGGTAGGGGGGGACGATCAGTCACAGGTTTGCAGGGTGCACAATCATACTTGACAGATTTCCGTTTGTCCTGGGCGATCAATGCAACCAGATCATCCCAGTCATCCTCTTCTATTACGAAAAGGTTCGCCGGACATGCAGCCACACAGGCACGAGTCTCACATTCAACACATTTATCCGTATCGATTGTGATGAAATAATCCCCTGACCCATCCATATAGCCATAATTGGCTTTCATCTTCGAACTCCATAATTCAACGATTTCTTTCGTCCATCCACATTTAAGCCAACACCTAATGCAATTGTACTGATCTTACCTCTCAGCCAGTCACAGCAGTTTGGCTCTTCTTCCTGCCTTTTCCTTTTTCGACAAGTGTTGTTGCAAAAAGTGCAGCTCCCAAAGCACCCGCGATCTGGGTGTCATGACGTGGTTGCAGGGCGGTCAAGCCCAACTCTTTTTCCAATCTACTCACCACACCTGTATTTTTTGCGATTCCACCAGTAATGGCAAAGTCTTTCTGTACACCAACTCTCTCGAGTAGTGAAAATACACGGTGTGCCATTGCAGAGCAGTAGGCAGCGAGAACACGACTACGTGACCAGCCATCCCGTAACAGTTGTGAAGCCTCTGATTTGGCAAAGACGACACAGGTCGAAGAGACCGGCGGAGGCTCCTCCTCTACATCGAGGGAGAGGTCACCCACCTCTTCGATGGACACATTGAGCAGGTCTGCGAAGACTTCCATTCCACGACCTGTTCCTGCTGCACATTTATCGTTCATGAGGAAATTGGTCACTTTTCCGCGTTCATCGCAGAGAATCGCTTTGCAGTCCTGCCCACCCATATCGAGAATGGTACGGACTGTTGGACCATACATGTAATTTCCACCACGGGCATGGCATGCGATTTCGGTAATGGCTTTGTCGGCGTATGGGACATTCACGCGTCCATAACCAGTCCCGACGATAAAATCAAAATCATCCATACTGATGCCAGTCTCCTCTAATGCCCAGTTCATCGCATTTACAGCACTGTCAGGACTATTTGATCCAGTTCGCATATTTGAGAAGGCGTAGATCTCACCATCAACCATAATCACAGCCTGCGAACTTACTGAGCCAACATCCACTCCTCCGGTAATAACTTTTCCATCTCGCCAATCACGTTTTTCATCCCGCCAGTTATATTCTTTCCAACGCCAGTATTCTTTAGCCATGAGTTCACCTCACTCTATAGTAAATTTTATATCACGCTGTTGCAGTTTCGACTTCACGATCTGCTGCTATTAATGCTGCTCCAAGTGAGCCGACAAACTCTGGATTATCCGGTACAAACACTTCCTCTTCCATAGCAGTTCGCAATGACTGCACGAATCCGACATTCCTGGCAACCCCACCCACAAGCATGATTGCAGGGTTAATGCCAACTCGTCTGCACATGGACATAATTCTGCTGGCAATTGCATCATGGATTGCTTTGGCAATATCCTGCTTTGGCGTGGAAGCGTGCAGAAGGCTGATAACCTCACTCTCAGCGAAGACTGCGCATTGCGCATTCATGGGGACGCTGGCGGAAGAGGTCAAGGAAAGTTTCCCAAGTTCTTCAAGACTTACCTCCAACGCTCTTGCCATCGCTTCGGTAAATGCACCCGATCCAGCAGCACATTTCTCATTGACGGCGAAGTCTTCAACCTTTCCAGCTTCATTGCAACGTATGGCTCTACCTTCTTCCGCACCTACATCTATTACCGTACGTACATCAGGACGAAGGAAAAGACTGCCACGTGCCATAGCTGACACTTCGGTGAGCACATGTTTTGCACCCGGGACTACTTTTCTCCCCGCACCAGTCGAACAGATGACATCAACATCGCTGTGCGTTAACCCGACTTTGGCGAGGGTTTCATTCATCAGGGCTTCGCTGGCAGCATTCTGGTCAAATCCACTTGGACTGATTCCTGTGGCGATAACTTCCCCATCTTTGAGGAAGGTGATTTTAATGTTTTTTGCACCTGCATCTATTCCGACAGTAATCATGTTTCACCTCACGCTGTTGTCAGGGGTTGTAGTTCTAATGTTTCCATGAACGCATCGATACGAGCCATCGTTCTGCCAACATCAAATTCGCGTTCGTCCCCCATATTTCCTTCAAAAGTCATGACTGGTAAACCCGCTTCAACCAGTCCCAGACGGTTTTCCATAATTCCGCAGGAGAGACCTTCACAACCACGGTTCATATGTAGCATTACACCGTCCAGTTTCCACTCCTTTGCGATACGAAGCATCATCTCGGTTTTCAGGTTCGGGTTGTAAAAATGCTGCCACTCAGGTCTCGCAAGTGTCCACTCAGCGAGGGTGTATAACGCCTCATCACGTGTGTTGATTGCCTGTCCTTTTTGCATTGGAGTTGTTCGCGCTCCCCATGATCCATCCGGTTTATCTTCCCACGCCCCGATCAATCCGAAAGTGTAGAGCGAACCAACAGAAATCGCACCAAAACCTTCCAGGTAACGGAAAACCTTGAGAAAACCCCAGGGTGGCTGGGTGTCTGACATAAGACGGCATCGTTCATCTTCAATAGCAGCAATACCTCTATCGACACGATCCTGCACCTCATCGCGCAGCTCTTCGTAGAAGTCTGCGAATTCCTTTTTCGCCTTGGAAAGCGTGCCGAAGACATAAAGCGAATACATCGTCTTCTCTTCCAGCGGTGCAGGAATATTTTTATTCATGGCACATATTTCTGCCCAGGTTGAAGTTGACCGGCAATCATTTTTTACCGCTTCGATAAGTTTGTCATCATTGTATTCACGTCCTGTGACTTTCTCGAGAAACTCAATGGACTGATGCATCTGGTCAACGATGTATTGAATTTTATGAGGTTGATCCTTTACCGTGTGATAAGGACCAACACTGACATCAATGTTGAAGTAGGGAATTTTCTCATAATCAGAAACCACCTGGTACCACTTCGCATGACTACAGCATATATGATCCTGAAAGGCGAAGGTTGGACGGGGGTAGGGACCACCGAAATTGAATTTATTGAGGTACATTGAACCCCAGTAGTTTCGCATGTAGCTGCAAAGGTCACGTGCCCAGCCCTTCGCTTCGGTCGCTTCGAGGCATTCCAGGGAAAATTCCCGGTTGAAGGCAATAGATGCAGCGTAAGGTTCGCCTGTAAGTGGATAGACATCATCACCGAGACCGTAAGGGATCGCATCAAAAGACCACGCACCACCTGTCCAGCGTATTCCGCCGCGTTCATGAGCAGTGGCGTAATCTTTGTAGTATTTATCTCTGAGTTCTTTTGCTTTAGGCCAGCACTTCAAAGGTTCGGTTTTATATTTTGTCATGTTAAACTCCCTTCCCCCCGAATATTGTCGTCGATAAGTAATCTCTCGTAAGCGATCACAGGATCAGCCTAACGTTTCCTTTTGCCGATATGCGAAATTGCTGAAAGCTGAAATGTGATCAAGATGATTCTTGAAACATCAGAAAAGGTCTTCCTCACCAATCATCTCCAGGAAAGCTTCAGTCCTGATTCTGAAGGGTCCCAAGGGTACGGTTACATCAAATTCCAGGAAGAGGCAGGGTAGACCATTTTCTTCGAGATAGGAACGAAGAGGGACCATGTCCGCCTCATGGGGGTCGCAGAATTTCTGTTGAATCAGGATCACACCTTGTGCGTCAAAATCTCTCGCCAACTGGAGTATGTGCGGGAAACGTGTACGTGCCACATGATCCTTCGCTGGACAGGCGGGACGTTCAACATATCGCTTCGACAACGCTTCCATCCTGTCGTCCATGATTGGGGTTTCATTCCAGAAATAACGCGTACCGGTACAATGATCATCCACAACAACTGTTGCACCTACAGATTCGACCATTCTGATGAAATCGGTATCGTCATTTTCAGAACCGACAAACATTAATCTTGCTCCAGTCTCACGTTCTACAGTCCGTGAATCGAGTTCAGCGAGAACACGTTTCAGTTCAGCGGTATGTTCTTCTTTGTCAATCCACATACTGGAAACAGTGACCCACATTGCTTCGAGACCAGTAACTTGTGGATTACTCCCTTTTCGATAGCTATACAATTCGTGCATGGCGGCACGATTTTCATTCAGCACTTGAATCCCACGATCGAGATCAGCGGTGGTCAGTTCTTTGCCGATAAATTTCTCGACAGCTTCACGAAAATTATCCAGTTCCTTTTTCAGGTAAGGGACAGCAGCGGGTGTTTGAACTGACATGGGATGAGGTAGGTAGTAAGTAAATGAACTCGGCACATGGTTTTCCCAGCTATTGTATGCCTGACGAAGATGGATGCAGGACTGGGCGATAGTTATGCCATCAAGGTACTCATATCTTCCTTTCAACCCTTGCGCTAGAACATCACGGCAGAAGGGGCAGAACATGCCGAAAAGGTGTGGTTCGGTAACGTCCTGAGGTTGATGATTTCCCAGTACACGTACCGGCAGAATATCCGCAGCGACCAGGATTTCCTCAGGAACATAACTACAGAAACAACCGAATACTTTTCCCCCGGTTTTCTCCTTCCAACTCTTTGCGTAGTCGTGACGGTCACGATACCAGGTTTCAAATTTAGAAAACATGTTGACCTCAATCGATTGGGACAGTTTTGGTTGCTTTTCTGTCCAGTTTTTCTATGCCCCCAACTTGTCAAATTAAGAATTAAGAATTGAACCATTAATAGTGTTTCCAGTCTGGGTCTCGTTTTTCCAAGAACGCCGCCAGACCTTCTTTTGCATCATGGGTATGCATTAGTTTTCTTAGATAGAGCATATCAACCACCGACATTCCATCTCGTGCCGGGCGATCCATGGCACGATCTATCGCTTCTTTGGATATGGCAATAACAGAAGCACTTTGCGAAGTGAATCTGCTCACGTATTCATCAACTTTAGCATCAAATTCATCCACTCGAAAAACGCGGTTTATCAAGCCGATCCGATTTGCTTCTTCGGAGGAATAAACATCTCCGCCCAGTAACCATTCAAACGCCAGGTTTCTTCCAATTAATTTGGGAAAAACAACCGTCGCCATGGGTGGGAAGACACCAACTTTAATTTCAGGTTGTCCAAATTTTGCCTTATCGGAGGCAACAACCAGATCACAACCGATCGCCAGCTCACAGCCACCGCCCAGTGCCGCACCATTGACCGCAGCAATTGTCACCGCATCGATTTCCCAGAGGTATTTGAACATATTGCTGAAAGCGATAATCATTTGCTCAACTTTATCGGAAGTATGCTCTTCAACATCAACACCGGCAGAAAACAGTTTCCCCTCGGCTCGAATGAGAACAACTCGAAGTTTAGAATTCGTTTTGAATGATCTGAAAGCGTCGATCAGTTCTTTCATCATCTCAATATTCAGAATATTTACCGGTGGGCGATTTAGAATTACTTCTACTTTCCCTTCGCCTTCCACCAATTGGATATTATTGTAGTCTGCCATTTCCCCGATCCTTTCTGCTTGATTCAGGTGATTCAGCTATTCCTGTTTTCCGGGTTCTGATCCATTTCCACCACTGAAGGGCAGGCAGGAATTTTTGAGAAAATCCTGCGCCCGGTTGATAAATTCTTCATCAGACATACGTCGCTCACGCCATTCCTTCTCATCGCCAGTCGCAAACCCCATCATCACGTTGGAAGACATCCTTACCGCTTCAACTGCCAATTCATAGAGGTGAGTGCAACCTGATGGTCCAGAGAGCAATTCACGCATTTTTTTTGTGACACCACGTTCGATTTTCATGCCAACAATGGTTTTAATTCGATTCCCGGTTATTTCACAAACTGCAAATGGCGTTTTAACCATCTGACTACGTGCTTCCATGATGGTTCTGTCGGTCACACGAACGACGAGGTCAACACGCATATTATGGTTCAGGTCAAGCAGTGAAGCCTTAGTGCGCATCAGATCATCCCCGAAGCGACTTACGGAGACATTGATATTGCGCTCATAAATTTCTTCCAGATCAAATGAGCCACGTTTTGCCAGATTTTCAAGACCTTTTATAGCCACAGTAAAATTTTATCCTCTAAAGATATTTTTAAATCGTTTAAGCGGACGTAAAATTAAAATAGCCGCATATTGTGTTGTCGAAATGAACCAACTCTCAATTTTCTCGTTTGATAATCATCGCCATGGTAACCCCGCCACCACCGCAGATTGAAGCGATTCCAAACTCTTTATCATGTGTTTTCAACGCGTGATACAGGGTTACAACAATCCGAGCACCAGAAATTCCGGTAGGATGGCCCAGTGCAATCGCTCCACCATGCACATTTACTCTGTCCCTGTCCCAATTCAGCACTCTTTCATTAGCTAGAACCTGGATAGCGAAGGCTTCATTCACTTCGATTAAATCCATATCGCTCAATTTCATGCCAGCTTTTTTGAGTGCAATGGGAATGACCAGACCCGGACCCTTGCCCATAGTCTGGGGTGATACCGCCGCTTTTGCGATGGAGACTATCGAGAAGAGTGGCTTTTTCCCGGATTGTGAAGCGTTTTCTCTCGTAGTTAAAACGAGAGCAGTTGCGCCATCGGACATTCCGCATGCATTTCCAGCGGTCACTGAGCCGCCTTTACGAAATACAGTTGGTAATTTTGCCAGTTTCTCAAGATTTACCGGATAACGTATGGTCTCGTCCTTCGCGAAGAGGGTTTCCTGATCTCGTTTGGAAGCAGGCGGGACAGTCACAGGAACGACTTCAGCATCAAACCAGCCATTTTCCCACGCTTTGAAAGCTTTTTCATGGGACTGAGCCGCGAAAATATCCTGATCCTCTCGTGAAATCTCATACTTGTCGAAGAGATTTTCTGCTGATTGTCCCATCCCTTCTCCGGTAAGAGGATCGACAGAATCCGACCAGCCATCCTCCAATACCTTGTTGCCCATTTTCATTCCAGTCCAACGTGAATTTTTGAGCAGATAGGGGATCGTGGACATGGAGTCAAAGCCACCGACCAGCGCGGTTTTGGAATCCCCGAGCAAAATCTGATTAGAGGCGAATGAGATTGCTCGCATCCCAGAGGGGCAAGCCATATTCAAGGTGATTACTGGTATTGAAAGAGGTACCCCACCTCTGACCGATGCTGTTCTGGCTGGGTTTGGACCGTTACCCGCCTGACGGCAGGAGCCGAGGATAACATCATCGATGTCTTCCGGTTGTAACTTTGCTCGCTCCCAGGCGGCTTTCACCGCAACCGCACCGATATCAAAGGCTGCCATATTTCGCAATGTGCCACCAAATGCTCCCATCGGAGTACGACAGGCTGAAATAGCTACGATATTTTTTAAGTCCACTTTATTCCCCTCAACAATCAGATGTATTGCCCACCATCCACTTTTATGATCTCACCAGTAACATGCTTCGCACGATCTGACGCTAAAAATGCTACCACCTGCGCGACATCAACCGGATCGCCCAATCGTTTCAAGACTGTCTCATTAAGACTCGCTTGTTTCGCTTCATCGGGCATCGCATCCATCATTGCAGTAAGGATTAAACCTGGTGCTACTGCATTTACAGTTATTCCTTTGTTGCCCAGTTCACGTGCTACGGCTTTGGTAAGACCATGAACACCCGACTTTGCAGCGGAATAGTTCGACTGTCCAAATTTTCCACGTAGACCATTAATGGAGGTGACATTGATAATTCGACCTTGTTGCTGCCCACGAAAATGGTTTGTGACCGCGCGTATGTAGTTGAAGTAACCTTTCAAGTCGACATTGATCACTGCATCCCACTGCTCTTCTTTCATCTTCCAGATAACGCCATCCCAGTTCATGCCGGCATTATTGACAAGAATATCCAAGCCACCAAGTTTTTCAATTGTTTGATCAACAACTTCCTGAGCAAGGCTAAAGTCGGATGTATCGGCTTTCAGGGGCAGAGATTTAACTCCCATACCTGCTGCTTCTTTCGCCAGTGCGAGTGCCTCCTCTTCGTGTTTGCGATAGGTGAAGGCAATGTCTGCTCCCTCCTCCGCAAAAAGCCGAACAATTGCGGTTCCGATTCCCTGGCTTCCACCGGTTGCTAGAGCTTTTTTCCCTTCAAGCAGTTTTGTCGCCATGATTTTTATCCCTGAGGTTTACCTAATACGGTTGAATAAAGCTCTTCATCCATTGCTGAGCCTTGAGCCAGATTTTTACGGTAGGCGATGAAATCAACCGTATCTGTGCCGGTAATTTTTTTTGTATTAAACGCATGGAAACCGAGGAAAGCTTCGCCCTGCATATTTGCAGCTAACCAGTGCCTGTGCTCATGCTTTGTCATATCCCAGAAGAATCGTTTTTTCTGACGGATGCCATCAATTGATTTCATCAGGCAACCGGGGAAGAGGTTTGTGAATGTCCAAAGTACTTTATCAATTTCCTTGTCTAGCAGGCTGAAATCAGACGGTGTTTCTTTCAAAATGGTCTTGGCTGCTTTGGCTGTATCTCCTCGTTCAAATTCTCCATAGACTACCTCTCCATCCTCGATGAAACGGTCTGTAATCACAAGCGGATTACGTAGGAAGGTATCGCCCTGCTTTAACACAGGCACTGTTTTTGTGATCAAACCCTTCTGTTTCATTTTATAGGAAGACCAGAGTTCACAGGAGACACAATTCCATATCGCATCATCGTAACTCAGGATACCCGGCAGGAAATCTGTAGAGCCGCCATCGGGAGCACTACCATGCCTTGGGCCTGCCTGTCCGAAGACTGCGGTGTCAGCGGAAAGTGTAAGATCGCATGCCATGCCGATTTCCTGCCCACCAGCGACACGCATGCCATTGACACGGCAGAGTACTGGTTTTTTGCAGGTGAGAATAGCATCCACCATAGCATTAAACAGGTCCATGTAGAGACCATATTCCTGGGGACGATTGGAGTAGTATTCAGCATACTCCTTTGTATTGCCGCCAGTACAAAATGAACGGTCACCCATCGCGGTGAAGATCACTGCGACCACTCTTCTATCCATGGACGCGCGATGAAAACCGGCGATTACCCCTTTGACCATTTCAGTTGTATACGAATTATACTGGGTTGGGTTGTTCAGAATAACCCAAGCCGAATAGAGTCCCTCGACTGCGGCGCCTTTTGGGTCAACGATTGGGTGAAGCTCGTAGATGATACCTGGAGCTTCAGTTGAGAAGTGTTCCTCTCCAAAAAGATCGTGATCCTTCAGCCCCCCTTCGCGAGGCAGCCAATCCAAACTCATGGCTATCTCCTTCCTTCTTTTGTAGCGATCATTTTATTGACGCTGTTGCCTCTGATTTTGCGTTGTTCATATTTTCGATTGGTTTGGGCTTGAAAGTCTGTTCCTGAACCAGACGTCCGATTGTGGATGCAAGTTCTACAAGCCGTAATTCTGAAATCCCCAATCGATGGTACTCGTTGTAGTAGGCTTCGGTGACATTTGAAAAGCTGTCGCTTCGAGTACGTTTCTGACGAGCATCCTTCACGAAGCTGGTAACCGCATGAATCAATTCATCTGTAACCTCAACATTATCCCGTTTTAATCCAGCACGGTATTCAGGGCGTTCCAGCACTTCACGAACCGCACCCATTCCCGTATGTTTTCCAAAGACATAATGGATTTTTCTTCCGAGAAGCTCCGGTGGGATCACTTGGTAAATGGCTGGATGAATCAACAACCCGGCGGTGTGAATACCGGATTCATGAGTGAAGACACCCTCGCCAATCACTGGCTCATGGGCTGAGACTGGTATGCCGGAGTAAGTTTCAAGCATCCGTCTCAATTTGATGAGCGTGTCATACTGAAACCCTGGAATATCAACTCCGTAGAGAAGTTTCAGCATGAGTACGACCTGGTGAAGGGGTGCATTTCCGGCACGTTCACCCATTCCATTAACTGTGCAGGTGGGGACATTTATGCCGTGGCTCATCGCTCGAACTGTGTTGATACCAGCGAGCCCGAAATCATTGTGAAAGTGAACCACGAGGTCTTCGCCTGGAAATTCCTTCACAATTCTCGGGATATAATGATCCACACCTTCAGGAGTAAAGCATCCAACCGTATCGGGGAAACTATAGCGTGTACCACCTGCAGCATAGCCGGCTTTTGCCAATTGGATGGTGTATTCCAAATCACTTCGTGAACCATCCTCACCACCAAATTCGATAGACTGGACACCACAATCGCGAGCATAACTTATCGCTTCGCACATCATTTTAATATTTGCTTCACGATAAAATTCCACAGGCAACTCAAGCCATTCGGAGAGGTCACGTCCCTCACGTCTCAGAAGTGCTTTTCCAATTTTGTATTTCAAGTGGAGATCAGAACCAGAGGTGAAAATGAAAAAGGTGAGTTCATTGACATTTACACCGATCTCTTTCAATGTATCGATGGTGATATCAATGTCGCTCCGGGTTGACCGGCACATCACTAATAGCTCAACATCCTCACGGATTTCACCTTTTCTTTTGCCTTGCACAATCAATTGCAGTGCTCTGCGATCACTGAGGGCAGCAAAGGGAAAGCCGAGGTCCATGATGTGAATCCCCATCTCACTCATGGCACGAGCTATTTCATACTTTTGACCGGGGGACAGGGCTACACCCGGCATTTGCTCACCGTCACGAAGGGTTGAATCATACAGCTTGATTCGTGATGGATCGGGAAAATTCAGATGACCGGTGTATTCAGCCGGTTCGTGGATCAATTCATTCAGTGGTTCACGCAATTCCATGACAATATTCTCCAACTATACTTGTGGTCAGGAAAATCACTCGAATCTCGAACTATTCTCCTGAAGGATATGGAATAGCTACTCACGGTTGGTTGAACAACTGTTGTCGATCACATGATGTTATGGAGCAACGACTTCGACCAGTCGTGTGCTCCAGCCTTTCCCCCATCAGGCAGTTAAGGTTTACTTCCTTAAATGAATTTCTTGTGGACTATCTCAGATGCCTTGACTGTTGGCAATGGACTTGTCCAATGTTAAATGACTCCAGTAATGGATTTATCTGACCCTGGTTAAATCCAGGGCCAACTAAGGTTTAACTGATTTTAAAGATCAAATGTCTTTTTCCAGCTTTGTCCAATCGTGCCTTTCAAACATTCCTTCGTAACCATAAAGGCGCCAGAGTGCCTTGCCTGAATCATCAAAGCATCATTCAAGGAAGCTGAACAGGAAGCTGTAACACAATCCATAATCGCTTTTCGTGCGGTTTTCGTGATTGGATTGTCAGCACCTGGAATACCGGATATCTCAGGGTTGATTGTAATAGGATTTGTATTTACCGATCTCAATGACAAACCGTGCTTTCCCCCGGTCACAATCTTGTTGATAGTCGCAAGGCAGTCGTCCATCGAGCCGACATAATCAATCAGCCAGCCTTCAGTTGCAGATGCTTTCATAAACCTACCGGTCAGCAACATCTGGATAATATTTGGATAGTCCTCAGTGCGAGCTTTTCGCAACGCCCAATGGCATCCCTCCATACCTGGTATAACTGGCAGGGTAACCTCTGGCATTCCCACCTGAGCATCATCCAATGCGACGAGGAAATGACAGTGCATCATCAGTTCAAGCATGCCACCGAGGCAACGTTTTCCATTTATAAAACCGACTGATACTTTGAACTCGTCATGGAAACGACGTGCTGTTTCTGACCATTTTTGTGCAACTTTAATTCCGGCGGCTGCATCTGTTAATGCCGGGTAGAACTCAGTTGTATCGGCACCAACGAGCTGTGTGGAAAGGTGGAAATCTCCGGTGAGAACGACATTTTCCACGCCTTCATTTTTCAGCCAGTCGATGGCACTGTTCAGTTCATTGATAACATCCCAATTGAGGGATTCCCTACTGATTGTTACCACTCCAAACTGATCATCATGCTCAGCATTTACATAGAGTTGCTTCCATTCCGGAGTATCCATATTGGAAAACGCATCTGGATACCATGATTTTTTGGCAGCTTCCGGGTGTAATTTGTGGTAGGCTTCTACCTGGCTGATTACTTTGTCCGCCCCGGCATTACGCACCATTGCCAAAACACCGTTGGCAAATTGTGCGCATAATTCACCAATTGCATTCATGTGAGTATAATGAGCACGATTTTCATGCAGCATTAGGCTGGTCATCTGGAAAATCGGTCCAAGAATCCAGGCGTTAAATTCATCCTCATCATCCAGATTCCAGTCCACAGTCGGGCGATTGGAGGAGTACCAACTTTCACCGGTTTTACGTCTTCTCTCCAATTCACCATCAGGAGTGAAAAGCGGGCCGTAGTGTTCAGTAAGATGATGCAGGCATGACCAGGTCAGGAAACTTGCGCCAGGACCAATAGCATCGTGCGCACGAAGTGGGTTGGGTCCGAGTAGACGGCGGACATATTTATCCAATTTCCAGTAGGGCATATTCGATGCACGATGATAACGAAGTGCTGCAAGTGTCGCAC
>JAIOHU010000081.1 GCA_019912845.1 bacterium | reverse complement strand
TCCCGGTGATGAGTTGAGCCTGGATCCAGAAGGTTTTTGATAATTTAGATGTTAGGAATCCCAGACCTGAAAAATTCCACAACGTGAATTTTTCTGCAATAGGTCTGTATCTAAATTTGACTATTGCAGCTTAACTATTAGATTCCCGGGCTACTCGAGTACCGCTCACTCGGAATAGCAAGATAATTACGAAAGATATCCTTCGGGTCTGGGATGATTTCATCTTGTTGCAATGGTCCCGAATCTGTCAATTGAAAATAGGTATAATCCTGTTCATCAAATATCTCTGTCAGCCTCTGATATGGGCCGTCGTAGTTGACCTCCAGAAATATTACCGGACGTTTAGTTGCAAGAGTATTCTTCGCTCCTTCAAGCACTTTATCTTCAAAGCCTTCAACATCCACTTTGATCACATCAACTTTATCCAAATCATTGACAATCTGGTCGAGAGTCATGCACTCAACCTCGATCAATGATCCATCCTTCCCACGGAATCCTTCAGGATTCAAGCTCGCTGAAGGTGAATATCTGTTGGAAGTAACATGAAATGGAACTGAACCTGCTTTCTCAGCAACTGCACAGTTTAACAAAGTTGTTCTATTTTCAAATTTATTTACCGCTACATTTGCTGTCAGCGCACCGAAATTTTCTGGAACCGGTTCACAACTAATAACCTTGAGAGCAGGGTTTAATCCAAGCCCCAGAACAGTGTAAAATCCAGTGTATGCCCCAATATCCAGGAAAACATGTGCATTCTTCAGATATTTTGCCATCAAACTGGAAGTTTCATTTTCGAATTCAAACGCACCTCCCCAATAGGTCACAAAACCAACATAATCATATCCAGTGTAACAATATTTGAAAGATTTTGTTTTTGTGATTCTCACCTCGAAGGTGTCTGGAGCTGGGAAGTGTTTCCAGATGGCGAAAGGGATTACTCGTCTTAAGCTAAGATACCGCAGAAAACTGCGAAGTAGTTTAAATGTGAGCAATGTATTCTTTGATCTGACCAATGCAGAGTATATAGATTCTGTTTTCATAAAATTTCTCGTTAGTATTTGGATTCTCTTTTAGATTAGCCGGTGGATTGATTCAAGGTAGGTAAAATTCTGCTGAGCTGAAATTCATTAATCATTCTTATTTGAATTAAACTCTAAGTGAAACAAGACAGATTTGATGTAAGAAGGGTGGGATATTCAGTTTCAAAGTGGGATCGGATGACTTATAACAGTTGCAATAAAAGCCCTGCACAGTTAGGTGGCACCTCAGCTCCATACTTGCAATGCTTGCAGATTTACTCATGGAAACTTATTCTATGAGAAAATTATAACATTTCGAATAGATGCTCTCAATGTCCACATTTCGAATTTCAAAAGATTTTCGCAACGCCCTTATTGCCACTCTTTTTTTTGGTGCTGCCAGTGGCATTTTCCTAGCCACCCTCAACAACTACCTCGCTGATATTCATGATCTCGGTGCGGAGGCACGTGGCTGGTTGGAGTTTCCACGTGAGCTTCCGGGCTTCCTTATCATGTTCATTGCAGGAGCGATGCTGGCAATCTTCCGTGGGACACAGATGGCAGCGTTGGCAATGATCGCAACTGCAATAGGTGCCTTAGGATTAGGCTTTCTTGCCCCTTCAACAACTCTGTTGGTAGTCTGGATCGTCATCTGGTCGTTGGGAGATCATGTGATCTTTACTGTTGAGGGTCCAATCGGTCTCAAGTTGGCAAAAAGTGGTAAGGAAGGACACCGTCTCGGTCAATTTGGTGGAGCAAGAAATCTAGGAACCATCCTGGGTGTGGGAGTTGTCTTTCTGCTGGCAAAACTGGTGGGTGACCGTTACGACATTTTTTACGCCATCGCCGCTGGAAGTGCCTTCATTGCAGGGTTATTCTATCTCAGCCTCAAGGTTGGCAGTACCGATGACCGCTCGAAACGTCTCGTATTCAAGAAGAAATATACTCTGTTTTATGCCATCAGTGCCCTGTTCGGGATACGGAAGCAGATATTTCTCGCTTTCGGTGCATGGGTGCTGGTGACAATCCATGATGTGCCTGTTTCCACGATTGCGATTCTGTACTTTATCGCCTCCTGCCTGGGCGTGATCCTGCGTCCATTGCTGGGCGATGTCATCGATTGGCTGGGTGAGAGGGTGGTTCTCTCAGTCGATGAATTGTTGCTGCTGGCAATTTGTATGACCTATGCCTTTGCCTCCGATATTTTCCCACAACCCTATGATTTATATGCGCTTTACGCTGCGTACATATTTGACAGTGTTTTGTTCGCGTTACGTGTCGCTCGAACAACCTATCTGAAGAAGATCGCCGATCACCCAGGTGATATCACACCGACAATTGGTATGGGTATTACCATTGACCACGCAGTCGCCATGACACTGCCAATTGCTTCCGGCTACATCTGGGAGGTATGGGGATATCGCTGGGTTTTTATTCTGGCGGGGATGATCGCACTTGCAGGCTTCTTCATCTGCCTACGGATAAGAGTACCTGAAATGAAAACTGCTTAAGGATGTCGGAAGCAGATACAGGAGAACGAAAACTTGAATTATTGCGAATGTGGAGAATCTCCCTTCCAATTTGGACTAAATACAATTTAGACGTTGTTCGAAATCACTTCGCCCTATTTTACATAAAAGATCCTTACGCTCTGACTGTATTGAACAGATCTAAGCGTAAGGTAATACACCCCTGCTGCCATGTTCTCAGAGGCAACCCATGCGAGTTGGTGGTTACCCGGAGATAAGGCAAAAGGTTCACGAGATATTTGCCGTCCCAGAATATCATGTACGGTGAGCGTGTAAGGTTGCGATTTTGGAATTTCTACAGATAGTGTAATCTGCGAATTAAAGGGATTTGGATATACGGAATTCAACTGAATCGAGGATGGATTTGATACTTGGGCAGGAGTAAGAACAGTGTTTTGATTAAAGTAGTGAATGCCTATGTCTACAAGACCTCCATCAGGATCAGAGAGTGAATCAATTAATCCTGCTTCGGTTGTCCCGGCATCAATACACGGGGATATTTCTAATGGATGGAAGTTATTATTTGACGGATCAATTAGCTGAGGATTTAGAAAAATATTCTCAAAAATATCGCACTCATCCCCATTTGCATTTTCAGTATCCAAATGCCCAAAATTTTCTGAGTAATTAGAATCTTCCGCAAAAGTGACGTTGTTACCGTTTTCAAAATACAAACTATTGTAACTTCCAAGTAATCCATCTCTAGTATAAATAGCTTCATTACCGTTATTTTGAAAGATTATGGTATTGATGATAAATGTTGGATATCCAAAATAGACTGATCCCGAATCGGCAGTATTATTGAAGAAGATTGAGTTAGTTATATTTACTGGGAAAAAGGGAGATCCAGAATAAATCGCACCACCGTTGTTCCGAGCAGAATTACTATTAAAAAGTGTTCTGTTGATCTGAACAGCGCCGGTTGAATATAAAGCAGCTCCAACAATAGCTGAGTTGTAGCTAAATTCACAACTGTCAATTTCTATACCGGATGACCATTCCTTAATTGCTGAATTTTCATTTCGGGTAAATTTTGAATTGCTGATCTTAAGAAAAGCATCGTCAGCAAAGATTCCATATTCAGTATTATTTGTAAAAAGACAATGGTTTACTATGTTTGCATCAAATTCACTGTATAACCCGATACCGCTATTATTGCTTATTGAAGAATACAAGATGGAATCACTTCCAAGTGTATTTGTATGAATCCCAGCACCACGATCACCTTCTACTGTGTTGTGTGAAATGCGGCTGTGACGTAAAGTCATTGTTGACATAGGTGAAACAGATATTCCAGAATCATCGCTACCAGTTACAACGATATAGTTGAGTTTAGCTCGGTAATTAGTCGTTTCCAGGTTGATACCCCGCCATGGAATTCCCTCTTCAAATGATTCAAAACGAATGCTATCTCCCTCTGCACCCATCGCATAGAGGGCACCATGATTGGTACATCGCACTCCCTCGTAAAAGCGTAGGACTACTCCGGGACGTAGATACCATAGGGTATGGGATTCTACCCAGATATCATCTTCTACGATATATTCACCAGCATCGAGCGTATCAGACTGTGCACCGGAGAGATATATTTGCGAGAAACAGAGTACAGGAAGAAAGAGTACAGGAAGAAACAGGGAAACAAGTATTAAGAAGAATGGTTTTCGCATAAATACCCTGACAATATTGCAGGTTTTTGCTTTACCACCACAGCGTGGTGGAATTTGGGTAGCCTCGCGGTGTAGCGAAGCGGAACCCGGGGAGCACCGAAGCACGCCTTATATAAGCCCTGTGTGGGCGGGACGAACACTCAATTCCAACTCTTCTGTGATCCCCTGCAACATGTGTAAATATTAAATCTCTGACATTAATAATATCGAGATCTTTCTTAATGCCAGCTAACACCACGCTGGTATTAAGTTACACGAAATCGCGTGCTGAGACACCCTGATTTCAGGAAGTGTTTAATGGTGATGAGAACCTTCTTCCCCAAAATAGGCTTTGTGAAATTCCTTCAACAACGATTTCAGCTTCTCCACATTTTCTAAATCAGTACTCTGCTTACATTTCATCGAAGTCACCATGATTTCATGGCAGAGAGTTAGTTGGGTGATGTATTTCTCATAGGCTTCTTTATCATTCATATCAGCCGGTTTCACACGCTGTTTAAGGAAGTATTGCGAGATCACATCGCTGATTTTATCGGAGTGAGTTTCTTTATTGTTCACCCAGCGGACCAGTTGATTGTAGTTCGGTGAATCCTGAGCACTGATTTCAACAATGCTATTAATCGATTTCTCAACTGTTTGCAGATCTTCGTTCATCATATCAAAACGCATTTGATCGGTGTAAATCCCACAGGGAATCTCACAGTGTGAAAAAGCAAAAGGTGCTGTGAAACCAAGAACTGCTATTACAACTAGAATTTTCAAAGTGATTCTTGAAAAGTTCATTTTCTTACCTCCGTCCTGACTATTGGTGAATCTCGACCCATTAGACTAATGTTCTCTCATAAAATAGCTAACTTGAAAGCGATTACTCAAATCCTTCGTTGTGTCCTCTCACTGAATTCTTTCGCCCAGGAATGAAAATCACCAAGCTGAATATACTCTTGCGCCATTTTCATGATCCTGAAATAAAAGTTCAAATTATGTGCCGACGCCAATTTCAAACCCAATATCTCCCGTGCTCGGAATAAATGATGTAAATACGCACGTGTGTGTCGTTCGCACAAAGGACAGGGGCATCCATCTTCGACTGGAGCTTCATCAAGGACATATTTTGCATTACGGATATTCATCCGTCCGACACTGGTGAATAGAGTTGCGTTTCTACCATTTCGAGTTGGTACCACACAGTCAAATAGATCGACTCCAAGCGCAATTGCGTCAACCAGGTCGTGAGGCAATCCGATTCCCATGGTGTAACGAGGTTTCTCGTCTGGAAGAATATCAGTAACCAGATCAATCATATCCCTGGTTTGCTGCGGTTCTTCACCCACTGCCAAACCACCGATGGCGATAATCGGAGTATTTAATTCAGCAATACGTTCTGCTTCTCGCTTGCGTAACTCTTCGTAAAAGCTTCCCTGGACTATTGGAGGTAAAATCTGCTCATGCCCGTAAAGTAAATCGGAATCCCGGAATGCGGACATTCCACGTTTCAACCATCGCCATGTCCGCTCAGCTGCCTCATCAGCATCTTTGAACTCAGCGGGCCAACCGATCAGTTCATCCAGGGGCATCATAAAATCAGCGCCGATGGCACGTTGAATTTCAATTACCTTCTCAGGCGTAAACATGTGATAACTGCCGTCCAGGTGTGATTGAAACCTGACTCCCTCCTCAGAAACCTTACGTTTCTCAGCCAGCGAAAGTACCTGATATCCTCCGCTGTCAACAAGGATTGGTCCCTGCCAATTCATGAATTTATGCAATCCACCCATCTGAATTAGTGTCTCAGTCCCGGGTCGCAGATAGAGGTGATATGCATTGGATAAGATTATTTCTGCACCAAGCGATTTTACTTCATCGGTGTCAATTGACTTGATGGAGCCCTGGGTGCCGACTGGCATGAATGCAGGAGTATTGATCGTTCCATGATCGGTTTTCAAGGTTCCACAGCGAGCCTTACCATCTTTTGCGTTGATCGAAAACTTCACTGGTCAAATCCCTCCCCGAGGAAGTCTATTGCTTCTTCCAGAGATTTTACCTGAATGATTTTCAAATTCTCAAATTTTGGTGGTTTTCTCCCCGCATTTGGGATAATCGCCCGTTTGAAAGAGAGGTGCGCCACTTCAGCCAGCCGTCTGTCGAGATGCTGCACGGTCCGCACCTCGCCGGTCAAACCAACTTCACCGATCAGGGCAGTCCCGGAATCGAGCGGTTTATCCATAAGGCTGCTGTAGATAGCGACTGCTGCAGCGAGATCAGAACCCGAATCCTCCAGCCGTAGTCCTCCAGTTGCATTGATGAAAATATCCTGCCCGCTGAGGTTCACTCCCACTTTTTTCTCAAGCACAGCAATCAGCATAGAAAGCCGACGCGGATCAAATCCAGTTGCATTACGTTGCGGAGAGGCAAAGAAGGAACGGCTTACCAACGCCTGAATCTCGATCAAGAGTGGTCTTGTACCACGGATCGTCGATGCTACCGCAACTCCGGAATCATCGCCACCACGTTTGCTCAAGAATAGGGAGGAGGGATCTTTTACGCCCATCAATCCTGCTTCACCCATCTCGAAAACACCCAACTCGCCAGTCGCTCCGAAACGGTTTTTCAGGGTTCTTAATATCCTGACACCACCGAGTTGATCTCCTTCAAAGAGTAAGACGGTATCGACCAGATGTTCCACAACACGCGGTCCTGCTATCGCTCCCTCTTTTGTCACATGTCCCACTAGAGCAACAACATTTCCAGTTGATTTTGCCCAGTCAGTCCAACGTGAAGCGACCTCGCGCACCTGTGCCACAGAACCAGGTGGTGAATCGAGCTGATCAGAACGGCAGGTCTGTATACTATCGACTATAACGAGCTTCGGGTTGAGTTGATTTGCCCATTCAAGCCCGGTTTCCAAGTCGCCATCACCTGAAACCTGGAAATCCAGATTGGGAAGTTTGAGACGTTCGCTTCTGAACCTTATCTGACCCGCTGACTCTTCAGCGGTGATATAAAAGACTCCAAAACCCTTTTGCGCGAGAATTGAGGCTGTTTGCAGCAGCAGAGTTGATTTTCCCACACCGGGATCACCACCAAACAAGACACTTGAGGCGAGCACAAAACCGCCTCCCAATGCACGATCCATCTCCTGTAGATCAGAAATAATACGTGGGGAAGTTTCCAGGGGAAGCTCAGACAGAAGGCTTGGTTCAACCTTTTTAGCCCGTTGACCCGCTCCAGACTTGCTTTTCGGGATCACCCTTTCTTCGACCAGGGTATTCCACTGTTCACAAGATGGGCATCTTCCCAACCAACGAGGTTGAGTTGAACCGCAGTTCTGACATACATAAATTGTTTTGTTTTTTGCCATGGCAGAAGGTAATTTGAGTTATGCATGCATGCAATGCAAGATTTACAGGGAAAACATCTAATATAAGGAAGTGATTTGACTTTCGACCCACGCCTCACCGCTCCAGAACCCGCACCCGGCGATAATGAACTGGATCGCTCGTTACGTCCGCAACGGTTTGATGAATTTGTCGGACAGGATAAGATGAAGGCGAACCTCGAGGTCTTTGTCGCTGCTGCACGTCAGAGAGGCGAAGCTCTAGACCATACTCTATTTTATGGACCACCCGGTCTAGGGAAAACGACGATCTCTGGAATTATCGCTGCCGAAATGGGCGTACACATGATCTCGACCAGTGGACCAGTCCTTGAAAAAGCTGCTGATCTCGCAGGCATCCTTACCAACCTCGAAGCCAACGATGTTCTTTTCATAGACGAAATTCACCGTTTGAATAAGGTAGTAGAGGAATATCTCTATCCAGCGATGGAGGATTTTCGTCTCGATATCGTTATAGATCGAGGACCAGCAGCACGATCAGTCCAATTGCATCTCCCTCCCTTCACACTTGTTGGTGCCACCACACGTGCTGGGCTTCTTACGGCTCCCTTGCGTGCACGATTTGGTATCACCACACGTTTTGACTATTACAACGCTGATGAAATTACCATTATTATTAAAAGAAATTCTGGCAAATTGGATGTCAAACTGGCAGATGGTTCAGCCGAACTGATCGCTAAAAGATGTCGTGGCACACCTCGTATAGCAAATCGTTTGTTACGTCGGCTACGTGATTTCGCGGAAGTCGAAGGGAGTGGGGTGGTGACCCATGAAATCGCTGAAGATGCGTTACGACGGCTCGAAATCGATGAGCATGGACTCGATGATATGGATAAACGCATCCTTACGGCGATTGTGAAAAAATACCATGGTGGACCCGTCGGAATGTCTACCCTCGCGGTTACCATTGGCGAAGATGCTGGTACTCTTGAGGAGCTTTATGAGCCTTATCTTATCCAGCAGGGCTACCTGGAACGTACCCCCCGGGGACGAGCTGCTACTTCAGCTGCATTTGAATTACTCGGTTTGAGCAGAAAAGGACTGTCCAACAGAGATCAGGAATCTCTTTTTTAGACGTTAATTTATAACTGTCGTATTTCTATTTATTTCAATGATTCGTTCATCAACATCTTTGGATGTGGATGAACTTCTGCTAATTGCATAACCTGAAAGCAGTCCAATCCAATGCACAAACGATCCGATTACCTGTACAACCTGCCTGAAGAATTAATTGCTCAACAACCAGCCGCCAGACGAGATGAGTCGCGCTTGCTGGTTTATGACCGCAAATCGAAGGAAATGAAGCACAAAACTTTCTCCTCATTTCCCGATCTACTCGACCCTGGCGATGTCCTCGTTTTGAATAATACCCGGGTAATACCTGCTCGTCTGATTGGAAAACGTTCTTCAGGTGGAGAGGCGGAAATACTGTTATTGAGCGAAGTTCGTGATCTGGAATGGATGTGCCTTGTAAAGCCTGGAAGAAGGCTGAAAATAGGACAGTTAGTCCATTTTACGGGCGGAGTTCGTGCAAAAATTCTGGAAATGCATGATGAAGGAAAACGATTAGTTCGTTTCCATGGAACTGCTGATTTTCACAGTTGGTTGGAACAGACCGGACGTCCTCCACTACCGCCATATATCAAAAGAGATATCGCTTCAGCAGATTTAGAACGTTACCAGACTGTTTATGCCAGGGAAAATGGGGCAGTAGCTGCTCCCACCGCAGGGCTGCATTTTACCGATGAAATTCTGGATCAATTGCAGAAAAAGAAGATAAAGATTGTCCACCTCACTCTCCACGTCGGTATAGGCACATTTCGACCGGTAAGTGTAGAAAACCTCGATGATCACAAGATGGATGCAGAGCGGTATATTGTTAGCAAAGATGCAGCAGATGCAATCAACTCAGTGAGGGCAGAGGGGGGAAGGGTAGTCGCGGTTGGTACAACAGTGGTCAGAACACTGGAAACTGTTACCGATGAAACGCGAACTGTTCACGCTGGATCAGGTGAGAGCGCACTATTCATCCGACCGCCATACACTTTCAAAGCGGTTGACTCGCTACTCACAAATTTCCATCTACCCGGTTCGACACTTCTGATGCTGGTTTCAGCTCTGATGGGACGTGAAGAGACACTCCGGGCTTACAACGAAGCTGTAGCTCATAAATATCGGTTTTTCAGTTATGGTGATGCGATGTTTATTCAATTATCTCTCAAAGGTGATTAACAACAGCACTTTCCTGCTCCAATAACGATCCCATTCATTTCAAATACAAATCTCTTCTAATGATGAGAGAGTGTTGAATAAGCCTCTATTTTGTCATTGCAAGGAACGTAGAGACGAAGCAATCAATTTATTATCAGTGACTTAACCTTCTCGATCAAATATATATTAGGGCGTATATTGTAGATATTAATCAATCTTAATTTTGAGTCTGAATAGGGACTACATGATCATTATTTCTATCCATACCTGAAATCAGTGGAGCAATTTTATGTGTTGGGCATCTTTATCGCCCAGGTGAATGAAATAACTACCTGCTGAAAGGTTTTTCAGATCTATACTCATAGCATTTTGATTGTGTGGTAGTGGTAATACCCGAACTGTCCGACCCAGGATATCAGTCACGACAAGCTTACCGGGCGTATTATTCTTTGTCAGGAGACCATCAACTGTGATCCAGCCATTCGTGGGATTTGGGAATACATCCAGTGGAACTGGGTGCAGAGTGGTTTCTACCTCCTCGACAGTCGTCTCCCAACGATCATATTCGGTAAACATCCAATTTTCACCAAAATCATCGCTGTACCCAATCGCAAGAAAATTAAAAGGTCGAGACCACCATGCATAAAGAGATCCAGGAAATAACCCTGGGAAAAGTTGAACAACGTTCGATGGGTCTTGTCCATATTCATCAAAGCGATGTTTTCTCTCCCAGGTAGCACCAAAGTCAGTAGTGGCATACATCCATAAATTGGTAGCCTGGGTGTAACAATAAAATTCACCCGGCGCAAAACCACGAAACAGCCAACCTGTTAAACGCTGAATGTTTTCGTCGTATGGAAGATCAAACGATGATGCTATTAAGTTTTGAGTTTCACCGTAGTCATAACTGCAATACATATGAGTAGTATCAGCAGCAGCAACTAGTGAATAGATTTCTCCTGGTACCCAACCCCCAACCAAATCAATGATATCAAACAAATGTGTCAAGTTTTCCGGTCTCCAATCTGATTGCAATGTATCAAAAGACCAATAGGGATGTGATTTATAGTATACCAGGCTGTCCGAATTGGGGATTAACGTATGTTGTATTCCAAAGGGTTCCCTGATGAGGATTGTGTCGATGGTTTCACAATAATCGCTGCTGAATAGCAACTCTCTGTTTTCATTTCTACCTGAAAAAATCAACTTGCTGCTCGGGTGATGAAATTGAATGTTACCAGCTTCAATGCTGTCAAGGGGGACGGTATGGGTTTGACCGTAATCCATCGAATGAAGAAGAAGACCACGAGTCGGCGGTCTGGTGAAGAAATAGAAAAATATCTCACCCGCACGGTCAGTGCTTGTAATACCCTCAGGAATTACAGCAGAGGAAGTAGTTGGAAAAAGAAAAAGAACTAACAAAATGGAGGATAGATTTGCCATATTTTTCATGAACTAACCCTGTGACTGCTTCTAGAAGCAAAGAACTACTGGCTATCCTGAAAGGATGATAATCAATAGTACTATAAATAGTTTCACTCCCCAAACACAAGCCTCTTCACATATCCACCTGCATCTTCAATCGTCATGGTATCATCAGCCCAATCAGGGGGTTGGTTTCTCACATAAAAAAATGCATTCGACCAGGTATGTGTTCCCAGCAAGAATTCAGGTTTGGTGAATAGTTTATCAGAGTTCATATCCGCCTTGAGGTCAAAGCCATCATTCCCCATGCAGATCAATTCCGCGGCTTGAGAAACATAATTTCCTGAATATATCTCATCTTTTCTGTAGACCGTTCTAAATATATTTTCGCCAGTTTCAGGATCATGAATGTTCTGGATCTTGCTTTTCAATTCTTCAATCAACCTACTGTCATTTTTACCTTTATCTGTCAGGAAGATTCGAGCAGGTGGCAGAGCATAGGCTCTGCTTTGGTTTGAGATTGAGTCGTATCCATGGCTTTTTTGCCCATCGAAGCGCAGATATCCCATTTTCTGTAGCCAGGTGTTAATGAAAAAGACTTTTTTGACTCCTGTAAATCCATGGTCGGAAAGTATCACCAGTTCAGCATTTTTGACCAGTGCCAGTTCCTCAAACTTGCTGACGATACTTTCAATACGATCCAGGAGACGATCAAATTCAACGTTGAAGTGTGTATCACCCCAGAAAAAATGGAACAATCGGTCGGTTTCCATGAGATGAAGCTGGAATAAATCCCAATCGATAGCACTCCAGGCTTCCAATGCGAGATTCAGACGCGCATCCAGTAGCTTGAATAACTCCTCCATCAATTTTGTCTTATCCTTGTACGCTAATTGAACATCAGCGTCAATCTGGTAGTTATGATGTCTAAGTCGAGGGAGCCATTCCACCGGATGAACATTTTTTTCGAGGAATACTCCCAGGAAACCACCAACCACAAGTCCATCCACTTTTTTCGGTGGATAAGTTGCAGGAACATTGATTGAGACCACTTTTCCGCCAGCATCATTCACTCTTTCGAGCAGAGTTTTTACCTTAAGAGTTGAGCCGTTGGGGTAGTCAATCCGTCTTTTTACCCTATCCCATTCTGCGAATCCGAAGAGTCCATGGCTACCCGGATTTTCACCAGTTAGATAGCCAGCCCATGCGACTGAGGAAACCTCAGGGATACTCGAGTTGATGCGCGCCATTTTCCCCACGTCGAGTAGACGATGCCAGATAGATAATGGATTGTCTTTCATCCGTTCTATAATTAGGGAATGGGGTACTCCATCAAGGCAGAGGACAACTGTTTTATGTAACTTTGACGACTTAATCAGCATAAATACTCACCAGGTAAATACTTTCTTCAGCACCAGATAAATCTATAAATTAACCAAACTGCAAATAATTTCCACTTGTTTCATATGTAAGAAAACACTTTATTATAAGATGAGCTAACATTCTACATACCTCACAGGGGAGGCGGACTATCATGGATGCGATCAAGTTCAATAACCGGGATAAGTTGTTCATAGCAATTTGCCTGGTAGTCATCATCGTCGGTACGTGGTTCGCAATCCAGTGGTTCCCCAGGGCCTTCCCGGAAGCCAGCATCCAGTTTGACTACACCAAAGATGAGGCGGGTCAAATTGCACTTGATTATCTTTCCTCTTTAAGTCTGGAGCCACCAACAGATTACCGTCACGCATCCCAGTTCGGATACGATAGTAATGCGAAAACCTATCTCGAAAAAGAACTCGGGTTGGACAATGCGCAACCCCTCTTCGGCAAACCGGTAAAGCTCTGGTTCTGGCGTCATCGTTGGTTTATGCCCGGTACAAAGGAAGAGTATAAGGTATTTGTAACGCCGGATGGCAAAATCGCTTATATGTCCCATCTGGTGGAGGAGGACAAAGAGGGTGCGAAACTGGAGCGTGACTCTGCCAAAGTCATTGCGGAGAATTTCCTTTTCGCGACGATGCAGGTCGATTCCAACAAAGTAACTCTTCTAGATGCCTCTAAAATTGGAAGACCAAACCGCACCGACTGGCAATTCAAGTACAAGCTCAACAATTTTGAACCTGTGGAGGGGTCGGAGTACCGTTATGAAGTTGGCTTGATTGGATCTGAAATCTCCCAGTACAGCGACTATCTCCATGTTCCCGAAACCTGGGAGGCTGGCTATCGAAGGATGCGAAGTTTTAACGAACTCGCCGGTCAGTTTGCTGGTGTCGCATCTCTCCTGACTGCAATTGCAATTGTAATCATCTTTTTCATGAGGTTCCGTCAACGAGACCTGCAACTTCGCACAGCTTTCTGGTTCGGTTTTGTGGCAACTGTGCTGCTCTACTTGACCAACCTCAATTCACTCCCGAGTCAGGTTTATTATTATGATACAACTACCTCCTGGTCAGGATTTCTCATAAGGAGTCTGCTACTTCAATTTTTAAACTCTCTGGGTGTGGGTGTTTTGATATTTGTACTCACCGCTGCTGCTGAAACCATGTATCGTGGGCAATATGGAAGGAAAATTTCTCTGCCAAGAATGTTCACCCTCCATGGTTTGCGTACAAAGAAAGCATTCAAAGAAATTTTACTTGGTGTTGCACTGACCCCCTTCTTTTTCTGTTATCAGATCATTTTTTACATGATTTCAAATAAATATGGTGGTTGGAGTCCGGCTGATGTACCCTATTCAAATCTTCTGAGCACTGCTATGCCCTGGCTGGCAGTGCTGTTTATTGGTTTTTTCCCCGCGGTTAGTGAAGAGTTTCTTAGTCGCGCCTTTTCAATTCCATTTCTTCAGAAAATGTTCAAGGGAAAATATACCTGGCTGGCAGTGCTGATTCCTGCGGTGATCTGGGGTTTCGCGCACGCCGGCTATCCATCTCAACCCTGGTTCATTCGTGGCGTAGAAGTGGGAATTGCTGGAATTATCATCGGTGTGATCATGTTACGGTGGGGAATTCTGGCAGCACTGGTCTGGCACTATTCAGTAGATGCATTTTACACCGCTCTGCTGCTATTCCGTAGTGATAATCCATATTTTATAGTTACCGCTGGTGTAGGTGCTGGTTTGATGGTGATACCGTTATTGATCGCCTACATCGCCTACCTGAGGAAAGGCACTTTTGCACCAATGGAAGGTGTGAGAAACATTGATATTGAGAAACCCAACCCAGCCGAAATCGACGAGAGCGTTGTTGTTGATGATATTGCAGGAGCTATAAAAGCCCACTCAATCACCATTGAACATTCAGGTTTAAGCTCCAGGAAGAAGGTAATTGCAATCGTTATCCTTCTGCTTGGAGCAGCAGCAACACAACTTTCCATACCTAAAATTCTGGAGTTTCACAAATTCTCAACGTCGCGCAACGATGCTCTCGAGACATTCAAAGACACCCTGCGCGCCAGTGGATGGGCTGACCCAGATACCCTCCAGATTCACATCGGACTGTCGGAATATCCTCAGCTCAAACCCTGGTCCATGCATGTCTATCTCTTGAAAACACTCAATTCAGTTGATGAATTCAATAAGGTTGAACAGGATGTGCTCCAACCCGGGACATGGTTGATCAGAGCCTTCAAGCCTGAAAACCGTTTACGTTATCTGGGTAGTGTTCACAATGAAACTGGCATGGCGATGAGCTTACGTGCTCGTCTGCCAGAAGAGTTGGCTTCAGTTTCCCTTTCGGAAGACAGTGCACGTGCCCTGTTGGAAACGAAAATGATCCAACGTGGTATCGACCTCAGCGATCTCGAAATTGAAGAGTATCGCCAGGATAAGAAACCCAACCGTCTTGACCACTTCTTCACCTACCAGGCTGTGGAGGATGATCCTCGTCATATTGGAGAAGCAAAGTTTCGTTGGTATGGCAGGGTAGAGGGCGATTACGTTCACATTTCTGGAAGTCCATCCTACAAAATACCCGAGGAATGGAGACGTGAACGTCAAGCGACCACTGCAGTTCGTTCCATACGTCAGGTATTGAACATTGCGGCTATAGCAGCACTGTTCGGATGGGGGATAACCCTGCTTGTACTTATCTCACGTAAGGGTGTAGTCCCATGGAAAAAGGCATTCTTACTCGCAATTATCCCTGGAGTCCTTTCCCTGCTTGACGCGCCAAACATGTATAATCAGTTCCTCGGAGCTTATTTCAGTCAGATCGCTCAACCCTGGAATATCTTTCGCGCTGGGATATATCTCGGCATCGGTATGCGCACTATTCTGGTGTACTTCCTGTTTGTCATGGGGATCGCATTGCTGGGTGGAATTTATAGGGATAAACTTCATTTCTTGAGCCAGCCAATTCGCAAAAAGAGCGCAGTGGATGTTGCCTTGATAACCGCTGCAGCATTAGGTGGAATCCTCTTTGCCAGGATGATACCACCCATTTTTGCATATCTTAAACCGGCTCTTTATCCGTTAGGGACTATTGGATTTACTGAATCAGCAGCTTACCCATTTCCTCTGGGTAGTATGATTGTCTCAATACTCACACGTGTTCTGATGACAGTGGTCATGCTTGGGATAATTGGCGACCTCTGGACTAGAGTCACCAAGACAAACTGGCAACGTGTGCTGCTGCTTGTCGGTTTCGTTCTGATGCAACTATCCTCCTCAGCCGTGGATTCAGGTGAGATACTATTCAGCGTTTTTATCGCGGTTCTGAATATCCTTCTTGTCTATGTTTACCTCAAATACTTTATCCAGGGTCATCCGGTACGTCTGATTGGTTCCATCAGCCTTGCACTTTCAATTTCTCTACTGATTAAAATTATCGGAACGGGAAATCCACAGCTCGTACTGCAGGGATGGGTATTTATTGTTCTTGTGATTGGAGGGATATTTGCTTGGCTGTATCTCGGTGCGAAGCGGAGCAGGGTATGAATGATATTTCTGTGAAGTTGGATAGTGGATCAACTCCTATGTTTTGATAGCTGGCGTTGGACTTGTTCAACGTCTAATAATTCTAGTTTTTGAACTATTTTATCCTGGATAAATCCAAGGCAAAACAGTCATTTCCGCGATAATTTGAACCGGATTCAAAGTACCCGACCAAAGGTAATACAACCAAAACGTATTTCAGCCACAATATCTACGGATGTTGTGGAACGCAGCAAATTTCGGGAGTACTGCTTACACCGGAAGTGAGCTAAATTTTAGTTCCCAATTCCGCATGCAGCTCGCTGTATTCGGGTACTTTTTGCAGTAGTTCACTATGACTACCCTCTGCGATCAATCGCCCACCTGCAAGAAATACAATACGGTCTGCACTGCTTATTGATGCAAGGCGGTGCGTCGCTAACAACATCGTTCGACCTTGCCCAACAGTTTCCAATGTCTGCATAATCTCCTCAGCGACATCACTGTCCAGTGAAGATGTTGGCTCATCGAGCAGAAGTATTGGGGGATCATTCAATAGAGCACGTGCAATAGAGAGACGTTGGCGTTGTCCTCCACTCAATGATTCCCCCAGGTCTCCCAGGTTGGTATCGTAGCCTTGGGGAAGCTGTTCAATGAACTCATGAGCCTGCGCTTGTTTTGCAGCCAGTATAATTTTTTCCAGGGAAATATTGGGATTCTGATAGGCGATATTCTCACGTACAGTTGCATTAAACAGGACGATCTCCTGAGTTACCACACCAAACAGTCTTCGTAAATCACGAATCTTGTATTCACGGATATCCACATCATCCAGGAAAATTGCACCAGAGGATGGATCAAAAAATCGTGGCAACATATTCAGCAAGGTCGATTTACCGGAACCCGATCTCCCTACAAAAACGACCTTCTCGCCCTTAGGAATGCTCAAGGAAACACTTTGAACCGCTGGTGGACGATTGGGGTCATAAACAAGTGATACATCCTGAAAACGTATTTTGTTTGAAAAACCATCAACAGGCATGGGGGATGTATGCTCTTTGATATGATGTTCTGTGTCCATCAACTTGAAAACACGTTCTGCTGCACCTTCTGCGATCTTCAAATTATTCACAGCTTCTCCCAGGCTGACCGCAGGGTTTAGCACTCCAAACAACATCAATAGAAAACGGACAAAATCCTGTGGAGCGATCCAGTCACCACCTAGAATACGACTCCCAGCCAAAAGCAAAATTACAGCAATCACCATAATTCCAACCTGCTCATTGACCGGACCCATCAACCTTCGCGTACGTTCTCTTCCAAGTGTCTCACGGAAATGGTTCCCAGTCGCCTGTTGGAATCGTTTTTCTTCGTATTTATGCCCTCCATACGCCTGAATGATTCGCATACCATAGATCATGTTACTGATCAGAACGGTAACCTTGCTTAATTTCTGCTGTGCACGTTGGGATTTACGTTTCAAGCTCGCACTGATAATTGCCACTGCAATACCGGTCAATGGTGCGATAACGATTGATGCCAATGTTAATTCCCATGAAATCCCGAGAAGTAGTAGAAGAAACACGAGGATAGTCAAGGGATCTCGCACCAGTTTGGTGATCCACTCCACCAGGCCCATATTCAACTGGTTGATGTCGTTTACTCCGGCAGAAACCAGATCACCGCTATCCCTCACTTGAAAAAATGCTAAATCCTGTTTCAGTAGCTTTTCCTGATATTCCTCACGCATTCTTCGGGTAGTTTTTTGCTCGACATAAGTTGTGATTAATGCCTGTGCATAATAGGCAAGATTCTTTATCAGGAAAGCCAGGAGAATAAAAACGATGGCACGACGCATGGTTTCAGACGGTGATTGGGTGACAAGAAGCGCAGCACTATAGTGTTTGAGGTAATCAATCAGGTTACCAGGATGAAAGGGCTCAGATGGTAGGGGTGGGATGATAGTGTTATTAGTGAACAGTGCCTGAATCAGGTCTGCAGATAACCAGATCGAGAGTGCTGAAGATGCTACAAACACCAAGCCTGCAAATAGACTCAGAATGAGCAGGAACGTGTATGGCTTTAAATAAGTTGCATATCTGAAGAAAAATTTCATGTCGCAAATATACAAAGGAATCACTAAAAGGGGTAATGCATAGATTATAAATCAAGAAACCTCACTTAGTGAATCTGTGACTTCAGCAACCTCACCCCTCTCCTTCATCCCTTGCATTTTCCTCCTTAAATTACCTTTCTTCTATTGGATTTTGTGCTAAGTTTCACAACAGGAGACAGCGATGCCAGCATTACCCATATTGGATCATCCATTACGGACTCATGAACAAGTTATTGAGCGAGCACACAAGATTGGTCAACAATCAGGTCTCGCCAAAGTTGTTGTTGCTGCGGCTGAAGAGGATGATGTTCTGGCAGCATTGTACGCGTGCAAAAATGAGGGGATCGCAGATGCCATACTGGTGGGAAACCCTGACAAAGTAAACGCAGCTCTGAAATCTGCGGATGTTCCTGATGGCACTTTTGAAATGGTTGAAACTGAAAGTGATGAGGAGAGTGCGGTAGAAGCGGCAAAACTGGCAGGATCGGGAGAGGCGGACGTCGTAATGAAAGGTTTCCTGAAAACCTCAACGCTCCTGAAAACCATTCTCAAACACGATTACGGTTTACGCGACCGTGAGCTGGTCACTCACAGTGCAGTTTTATATATCCCACGATTCGGGAAATTGTTGAACATCACTGATGGTGGTACACTTATCAAACCAACCGTGGAACAGCAGTTTACGGTGATCGCGAATGCATATCGAGTAATGCGGTCAGTGGGTATTGACCATCCAAAATTTGCCGTATATGGACCAGACTCTGAAGTACATCATGAGATGCATGAAACCACAATCGCGCAACAGATTGTCTCAATTGCATCAGAAAATTGGAGTGAATACCTCGCAATTGAGGGACCATCCACCATACGTGATATTGCTGACACGAATCGTTCACCTGAAGAGCAGCCGGATGTTTTGATTGTTCCCACGATTGAGGCTGGAAATATTACTGCCAAGACGCTTATTCAATTCGGAGGTGCGATCTTCATGGGAGTTATTGCGGGGGCGAAAGTGCCAATCAGCCTCGTATCTCGTTCCGATACAATGATCAATAAGAAATCATCAATTGCACTGGCAGTTTGTCTTGCTGATTATCAGAAAAGAAACCTCTCAGCACTTCCTACACTTCCACAGAATATCAGCACGGAGAAGAAGTCATGAAACTGAATACACACTTTGACCCAATTATCGAACTTGCCAAAAGTGTTTATAAATCCAGGGGTACAGTTAAGCTGGGAATCATGGCGACAGAGAGTGATCTCCCACAACTGAAAGGAATTTCTGATCTAGTCAACAAGAATTGGATCAAACCGATTCTGTATGGTAATGAGTCGGTTGTCAGGATGATAAAACAGCAATTAGGTGGTGAAGAGGCAAAGTACGAATATCGTATATCTCCAGATACTCCACAAATGTCGGAGATGGATGCCTACTTTGATCAACTTCAGACTGTTAGTGCATTAACCATTGCCCAACAGCAGGGGGAAATTGATATGTTGCTGCTCGGCTGGTCGGTACGAGAAGCAATCCTCCCATTGTTGCTGAAACCCGGTGGGAATAAACAAAAAAAATCGCTTACACCCGCTGGTGTTTCTGTTATTTCCATTCCAAAATATGAACGTTTACTCTTTGTAGCCGATACTCGTCTCCATCCAGAACCAACGATCGAAGAGAGAGTGGAAATTTCAAAGAGTGCGGTTTATCTGGCGAAATGTTGTGGTGTCGCCTCGCCAAAGGTCGCTCTCCTCGCTGCTGTCGAAGTACCAACTCCCGGTATTCCGGTCACTGTTGAATGTGAAAAGGTAGCTGAAATCTTGACCGAGCAGGGAATAGAGGCTGCCGGTCCGCTATCTATGGACCTTGCAGTAAGTGCTTATGCCGCTGAAAAGAAAAAGGCGAAAAGCCCGGTTGCAGGGCATGCTGATATTCTGGTTGGCTCAACACTGACAGTCTCCAAAGGGATCTATCAGGCAACTTCAGCCTGGTGTGATGCGCAAGTAGGGACTGTCCTTCTAGGTCGGGAATTTCCTATAGCTGCGCCAGGTAAACTTGATGGCGAAGCTGGAGGCTACCTGTCCGTTCTACTCGCAACGCTACAGTTAAACCCACCCGAATTATAGCGTTCCAGACGAACGAGTGAAACTGTCGTTTGACTTAGAACAAGATCATTCTAATTCTTGATTTAATATTGAGCTACACTCAAAAGTACAACTATTGCGTTTTCCTTCACAATTTCATATTCTTTCCGGGCAATTGGATTTTGGTGATTGCCTTGTGATTCTAAATTCCCTCAATGAGATATTTATTACCTGAAAATTCGTGGGAATTATTGAAAAAAATCTCCATCGTCAGAAGTCGAACCGATGGACAACAGGAGAAAAAGGAAATCATGTTTGTCGCAATGAACCGTATTTCATGCAGTGAAGAATATATCGACCGTTTCGAGAAATTATTCAAAGATCGCGCACGTGAGGTGGATAACCTTGAAGGGTTTATCAGCGCAAAGATACTTCGTCCCTTGAAAGATGATCAGCCTTATGTCGTGATGACCTACTGGGAGGCACAGGAATATTTTGATGCCTGGCTGAAAACTGATGCCTTTATAAAAGGGCATGCCCGAGGTTTTGATGATATGAAAAAGGCACGTGAAGAGGGACGTAAACCACCGATGACCAGTACAATGGAAATCTATGAAGTCTTTGCTGACTAAATATCCAACTTCTCGGTGTTTCTGTGAAATTATCAACCCTGGAATCTATCTGGGGTTTTTCTTTTTAAAGAGTATTAAGATTGAATGGGAACAACCTCGCTAAATCCTCAGGTATAAAGAAAATCACTGCAATTTTTATGAAATTCAGCGTCACAAATAATCAACTCTTTCAAGTTATCTAAAAAGGGATATAACATTGAAAAACAGACTCAACATGCTATTCTTCCTGTTTGTATTTTTACTTCTTCCCAGCAGTTCCATGGCACTTATCTATGGGCAACGAGGCCCTGATTTTACTCTTGATGATCTCGATGGCAATGAGCATAGTTTAAGTGATTACGAAGGAAAGGTCGTATTTCTCTTTTTCTTTGGCTATTCTTGACCCTCATGCCGGTCCCAGGGTGGGACTACGGAAGAGGCAATTGAGCAGGAATTTATCGATGAAGAGAATTTCCAGGCATTGGCGATAGATCACTGGAACGGAAATCCAGTACAGGTGCAGGGTTTTGTCGATTATACCGGAATCACTTACCCAACATTACTTATGGGATCTGAAGTTGCAGATGATTATCGGGTCGACAGACAGATTGTAATCCTCGATAAGGAGGGAGTAGCACGGTTTGTCGGAGTACAACACAGTCGAAACTTCCCAATGATGCAGGATACCATTCGTACCTATTTGAGCATGGGGGAGAATGGCGTTAATGAAACTCAATCCATGAGCATTCCAAAAGGATTTACCATCAGCAGCATTTACCCGAATCCATTTAATGCTTCGCTGAACATTCAGCTTGAATTATCGACTTCGGACCAGATCAAAGTTCAAGCATTTAACATGAGTGGTCAGCTTGTCGACCATCTCTATAGCGGCACACTTGCCAAAGGACATCATAAACTTCAATGGAATCCTTCAAACGCAAGTGGTACCTACATGATACTGGTGCAAAACAATAAGGGCGAGCAACAATTCAAACGTGTGATTCAACTCAAATAAAATCGAAATAGTTATTTGATTTTTTTTGTAAATACAGTTAGTCTTCAGATTCTATAGGGAATTTCCCTTTTGCATATTATGTGAACGGAAATTCCCTATAGATGTATTTATTCAATTTGATGTTTTCAAATCTTCAACCCACCAGGTTAGCTTTTCACGCAACCCCTCTTCAAACCCGACCTCTTTGTAACGGATATTGCCGTTTCCATCGATGACAAAAAGTGTCGGAATGCCAGTCACACCATACGCTTTAGTCAATTCATCATTTCCAAACAGCAATGTCATTGTATAATCATTTTCTTCCATGAAGGCTCGGGCACCCGCAGGGTTATTCTCAAAGACATCGATGGAAAATACCTTAACATTTCCACCATTCTGTTCACGGGTAAACTTATCCACATGGGGCATTGCCGCACGACAGGGGCCGCACCAGGTCGCCCAGAAATCGAGAACTACAATGCTACCCTTTAAATCAGCTAAACTAACCATCTCACCATTGGTATCTTCAAGAGTCCAGTCCGGGGCTGGTTCATTCATTTTTCCTTCAAGGGCTTTGCTTTTACGTTTCGCCTCGCCCGTATCCCAGTTATTTTGTACTGCAGCGACAATCTGATCCCACTTTCCGTTTTCATAGAGTGAGCGCAAATCCTTGTCCTGTTGCATCCAATTCGCCTGATCATAACCTTCCGCCAAAGCGAAATCGAGGAATTCAAACGCTTTATCAACTTTGTTGGCAAGTGAGTAGAGGCAGGCAGCATCGTAGATGAAATCCATACGGTACAGCAATTCCTTACCGCTACTCAGCTCATTCGCCAGGTAAGTCGCAGCTTTTTCATACTCATACGCACTACGATAGACACTACTGGTCTGTTGAATGGTGCGCCAGGGTCGATCCGCCTCTGCATATCGTCCCGCTGTGATCCGTTCTGTGACCATATTCGCAACATACTGGTTTACGATATCTGATTCACCACGAGCAGCAGCAATTTTTGTTTTCGCGAAATTATTCGCCCAATCGAATCCCATACTCTCTGCTTTGAGGAGGGTAGTATTTGCAAGTTCAAGTTGATCGGTAAACAGGTAGTAATCGAACACCAGTGAAAGCAAAAATCCTTCTGCAGGTGTTTTTTCCAAGACAGCATCAAAATACTTGCCATCATTTCGTAGACTGGTCTCAAGCTGGGCAATTTCTTCTAGTCTACCGGAACGTGAAAATAGAGCACTCGAATAAACTGCGAGCATGAGACGATACCCATATTCCCAGCTACTTTCGATTTGGATGACTTTCCTGCCAATAGCAATTTGTTCAACTGGGCTCTCGGTTACTCTTCCCAATAGATAATTCCATTTCGCAGATTCAGGGTTGGATTCAGCTTTCTCCTTAAACCAGGAATGTGCTTCCACGGCTGCAATGCTTTCCCAATCATCTTGAGCTGCACGAGCCACATCCATATCCCTTGAATTTTCCACATATTTTTTTGCAAGCTTGACAGCTTCTTCAGGTGTCTCTAAACTGGCTTTGGCATTTTCGTATGCCTCCTTGGTATACTCATCAGCGAAAAGAATTCCGCAAAAACAAAACGCTAAAGCCAGGGAGAAAATCAATCTCATGTTAAACCTCGATAGTGAATCATACGGGTAATAAGTTACTTTCCTATACTCTAAAGTATCACAGGGAGCGAATTTTCACAAATCCACACATCCGCTGTCAGGAGAAAATGCCGCATGTACTCAAAGCACCAGTTCACTTGCCTTCACCCTCAGTTATTCTGCATCTTATATGAAGGGAAATTATCACTCATGGAAAATTAAGACGACCCGATCTGTCTGGTAGGTTTTGATGAGCATAATTTAGCTACACTCGAAATGAGAGTATGAAACTCAATATTCGAAAATATCTTCTATTCATCGCAATATTTGCCTTATTGAGCCTGACCTCCTATGCTGAGGAGGCGATAAAATGTGGCACATGGAATAACCTATCCAGCAAGCATCAGATTGCCAGCCGACCTGAACTTTCAGATAGCCTACTCTCGCCTTCCTCTCGTTTTATGATACACTTCACAGAGACTGGTGAGGATTCCGTGGCTGAGGGTTTTCCTGAATTGGCTGCACAAATCCTCGACTCCATGTGGCAGCATCAAGTTGTTGATCTCGGATATAATGCTCCTCCACTTGATCACGATGGCTACATTCATCTCTATTTCGAGAACTTGAAACGTTTATATGGAAGAACAGATCCTGAACAGAATAATGGCAACAATCTCCGTTCATTTATGGTGTTAGAAAATGATTTCGCAGAAGATGTTTTTTCTACACATGGAATTGACGCGTTACGTGTCACTCTAGCTCATGAGTTCCACCATGTCGTCCAGTTCGGTTATCGTTTAGACCGATCTCAGTTAAGTTTTTATGAGATGACTGCCGTCTGGATGGAGGAGAATACCTATCCTGAAATAAATGACTACGTAAACTACCTACGCGATCTCTTCAGAAGACCCTATAGATCTCTGACTGAACGAAATGGAAACCGTGAATACGCCGCAGGGATTTATATTATTTTCCTCGCTGAAAAGTACGGTGTTGAATTTATCCGCGATACCTGGTCTCAGTTTTCATCTAATTCTGGATTAAACCTTTTTGAACAACTCCACGTCAACCTAAACAACCTTGAACGAACACCAAGTGTTTCACATGAAGAGGCTGCAAAGGAATATATGCTTTGGTGCATTTTTTCCGGAGATCGAACTGTACCCGGATTTGGATTTCCCGATGCACCCCTGTTTAAAACACTTACCCTCGATACTGTCGCAAGCGGTAGTTGGGAGGCAGACATTACACTCGGTGAATGGGGATTTAGTGGAGTAGAGTTTTTGCAGGGCATCCAGCAATACCCGCATCCAGAAATTCAGGGTAACCCGGAAAACACTGTGACGGTTTGGGCTGCCAGAGCGGATGATGAGGTAACCTGGCCACAGCCAGGATATTCCCTCCCGACAATTCATGGGCAGCCGGGGTATGTCGCCTTCATGTCGGTTCAACATGGCAGTGATCTCGAACGTGATTTCCATGTTTCCGCTCAAGAAGCTATCCTCGAATCACAATATACTGTATCTTCAGTCTATCCGAATCCTGCCAAAACTGGTGTTTACTGGAATATGCGATCTAACCTGGGGGATGATTTCGAATTTGAAATTTTCAATATTCTCGGGCAAAAAGTTTATAGC
>JAIOHU010000080.1 GCA_019912845.1 bacterium | reverse complement strand
ACGGAAATCATATTCCAGAGGACCATTACCATTATTGGTGACTGTCATGGAATAGGATGAAGAATCATCCGCTGGAATTGTGTAGCTGATATCTTCAGTATCAATCATGAATTCAGGATGTGTCAACTGGAAGTTGACTGTTATAGTGTCATCTTCAGTGACTTCGAACGCTCCATGGCTAAGAGGGTTGTAGCCAATCGCATCAGCGACAAAATGATGGTCATCGCCTATGATCACTTCTTCAATGATATAGTGACCGTTCTCATCTGTGATGCCACTGAAAACATTGTCCGCAGTTGCGACAACCGCACCTGCAATCGGATCACCAGTCGCAATGTCAGTAACTGTACCCTCAACATAACCAACAATCAAAGCAACATTCGTGGAGAAAAGAATTGCGGTGCCATCAACCGGACGATGTGCACCCGGTGATGCCTGGTTCCAGTACATAATCTGGATACCATCATCCTGTCCGCCATTTTCAATACCTGTGGTGTACCAGGGAACGTCATAAGACATATTCCCCTGCTGGTCATCGAAATCATCTCCATATTGGAAAATGATATCAGTATCGCCTGTGTAGGTAGGACGCGCATCTTGTGTATAAAAAATTACTTCAAACGATCCGAGGTCATTTCCACTGCCATTCCGGATATTTGACCACTCGACGATGAATCGCCCATTCTCTTCGTCCCAATAGGTGAGAATACTGGCATCACCAGTGGTGCGTAACTCATCCCAGTATGGTGCAATCATCCAACCAGCACCTGCCGCTGAAGGAATCGGGAAATTACGTGCTGCAGCTACATCGGCGTAAGCTGTTCCCATGGATATATATCCATTCCCGAATACCGTCATTTCATTAAATGATTCACCGTAGTACTGCACCATGAACGGCAGTTCAATAACTTCCGAATCATCTGTATTTTCTGCAGGATCACTGATGGGAAGTTCCTCACCCTGAAAATCAAAATTATTCTCTTCAGGATTAATTTCTACCCATTCATAAACCGGGCTTAATTCAAATCCGGCATCCTGATCTTCAAAGGCGTAATAACCGTAACTATCGGGGCCTGAAGGATCGGATGCAGAACGTGATCCGATGGGGAAAGAGAATTGAACCGTGTCAACCTGACCTTCGTCAGTATTGAGGATCAGTTGGGCTCTTGCCATGTGACCGGAAAATGTTTCGGGATGTGCTGCCACTGTAAATGTACCAGCAACACGTTCCACGCCTACATTCATAGATGTAATATTCGCTTCACTGTTAACCACTCCAAGAAATGGATCGAGTGTTTCCAGAATTGCTGTACCAGCCGCAGCATTGCTTCCACCGACATTCTTCACGCGCACACTTACTGTCGCTTCATCACCGGGATCAAAATTGTTCGCACCAGTGATTTCAACGAAGGCGATGTCAGGTGCCTGAATGGTAATGGGAAAATCATCTTCATAAGTGCCTGCATCGCTGGTAAAAGCCAGGGAAAGATGCACATTCCAATTGTGCTGAGCATGCGGAGCTATTTCGACAAGAATCATCCCCTCTCCAATGCTCGATTCTCCACTGGGAACCGTTCCGTAGTTAACCTCACCATCAACACCTATCAGCCACTCATCATCAAAATCAGCGCTGAGGGTTAAATTGGTTTCTTCGGCATCACCAAAATTTGTCGCATTAACGACCAATCCGACTGTCTCACCAGCCTCAGGGATTCCATTGTCGTTACCAACTGTGCCATCTTCACCATCATCCTGGAAAGTGACACTGTCAAAACCAACCCTTGCTTCGGGAGAGATAACATCAATCTCAAGCTGGAAAGGAGCATAATGCTGGCTGGATACAGTAAGGATCGCTTCACCAGGGTGACGTATCGGTGCATTCAGGTTGACATATCCATTTGCGTCTGTATAGCCACGTACCAAAACTTCTTCGTCGTCATCGTATTTGTAAATCGTAACCCATGCATCAACAATTGGGTTTTCACCATCCATTACGGAAACTTCGAATGCGTTTTGACCAAGTTCGTTTGTGTCAGAAGCGTCAACATCTAATACTTGTGGAGGTCCTGTCCAAGCCCAGACGGTTGGATCCCCCATCAGGTTGTACCAGGTGTTGAAGTCATTCATGCTGCCATTGTTGAAGCCGTGGTATGCATTGTAGACGGTTACATTTGCTGCCAGTTTCATATCACCTAAAGTTTTATTTCTGGCAACGAGCAACGACCAGGCGGATCCGTATGATAGTGGATTATTAAATGCTGGCTGGGTGCTGGATGTTGCAGTTCCAAAGCCACCGATAGCACCTTTTGCGGAGTTTGGTGTTCCAGCACGCATGTATGCTTCATTTGTACCCTCACCATTACCCCAGTTACCTGTACCGCAGGTCACGTCAACTACAATCGGGGTTTTGTCTGTATTATTCAGATTATAAATCTGTCCGTTACTCAGTCCTGATCCGATATACCCCCGTGTAGCATAAACCGAAACACCTTCGTTTATCCAGGTAATTGCATCATTATTTGCTGCTTCGTTTCCGGTCAGATTTGTATCCACTTCCGTGAAGTTTGAGTGTGTCAACATACTGTCACGCCAGTAACGCATGAGCATTCTTTTCGAATTGCCTCCATGGCTTTCTGATACAGTCACACAGCCTTTCCCATACCACTCCATTTCATCAAAATCTATGTCACGCTCATAAGTCAACACCTTATTCACATAGGTATTTACGTCGGAATTATTTTCTACGGATATTCGACCAATACCAACATCCGCCAGATCATCATTTCCTGCCAGAAGTGAATAGTTCAGGTCTCCATATCCATTAAATCCTCTTGAACCACCCTCGGCGATTGGCCATGCGCCACCATTATCGCCAACTAAAACAACATAATCGAATTTGGGGTTCGCATCTTCATAACGATCCTGTAGCTCAGCTTTAACCTGCTGCGCATTTGTCAGGGTAACATCGTCGTCGGTTATCAGATCGATAATCCAGCCACGCTGTTTTTTCCATTCAAACCAGGGTTCCATCAATTCCATCAAGTTTGCATCGTTTTCGAGAACAACCTGGACATGACCCCGATAAATCTGATATTCATCAAGTTCATTCTCATCCCAATCCATGAGTGATCGATAAAATGGGATAAATGCTTCACTGATTTGTGTTGGCCAAGTGTCAAGCTGATTGATGGGATTTTCGCCCTCATATCGAATATCAACCTGGATATTATTGTAGATACGAGCTTCACGACGTGCCGGATTCACTTGAACCGGGAATGTAGTAAGATTCGCAACACGGAAATCATGAAAAATTGCGGGTTCACCGACCATTACCAGTTGTTCGGGATACCAGGCATCTTCGACATTCGCAATTATTCCATATTGACCTTCTTCAAGCTCAGGATAGAATGCTGCGAAATCGACATCGGTAATCGTCTCATATTCAGCTTCGAGAATTTCTACTCGAACATCAGCACGAGGTGGAATACGGAATAACCGACCGGTGGAAGGTACCATGGGTTGACCCTCCTCCATGAGATAGCCACCCATCGGGTAGGTCGGAATGAATAGTTCCTGCTGATTAACGTTTACAGTTTCCCATTCCGGTTCATCGACCTGAAGGGTCAGGCTGAGACGGTCGGGATTAATCACACGTTGGGTTACGTGAAACGGAAATGCCGCTTCAGTAGCCTCATCTTGAACATAATTATCTGCTGAAAATGCTGTAGGCATAATTAACAGACATGTGAGAAGAGAGAGCAGTGCTAAGAATGTTCCTCTCATTTTTTCCTCCAAAATCAGTATAAGTTTGTCAACAGCTAAATTGTCTAGCTGCAGTCATATTTTGTACAACCGTTTATTCAGTAAGTTTATACTGTAAAAGCGGTTAGTGGGCTATTTGATCCTTATTTCACTTGACTAAATCAAAATCAACACATTTCGCAGTTAATTTAAACTTACTGGAGATTTTAATCCACTACAAGCAGTTCATGTACGAAATGTAATTGATCTACATACGTTGCTCTGATACCTCTCCTGTCTGTGAGTTGAGTTCTAATGCGAATATTGCTGATTGCATGAAAATGAATAATGTGGCTTATTCGGAGGTATGTCGTCTGACTTACCCTCTAATACTAACAATTTTAAAATCCTTCAGGCTACATAATGACACCAAGCTCATATACAGTCTGTCTCAGAACAGTGTTTACGCACGCGTCATTCCAGCATGGTATTAGCTGAAATCATGGAAGATATTGATATTATTAATTTTAGAGAGAAAATAACATGCGATTAGGGAGTCATGGTCGGATCCGGCATCAATGGCGGCAACTCAAGTCCCCTGAGACGATCCAGGCTCAATCGTGCCTCAGCAGCAAGTAAGCCATCAGGGAAAAGCAATAACAGGTTTTCGTAATATTCTGCCGCTTGCTCACTCTGATTGTTCCATTCTGCCAATTGTCCCAGAGTCAACCAGATTTCTTCTGTCCGCGGGTGTTCGGGATAACGGTCTGTAAATTTTTCGAAAACTTGAATTGCGTTCAATGGTTCCAACTGAAGGTAAAGTTGTCCCAGCCGCCAATGTGCCTCGGCTGCAACTGGATACTCGGAAGCAGAAAGGGCTTTACCCGAATCCTGCGGTACATCTTCAGAGAGAGAAGTATATAATTCGATTGCAGAGTCATATTCCCCCTCAAATTCTGCCTTATCAGCTCTACCCAACGCTGCCAATTTAACACTGTCCTTTTCTGCAACACGAAATATCTGGCTCAGTGAGAGTGCTTCATTTTCTCTGTCGGAACCATCGGGTTGACCCAGCAAGCTGTCGAGGTAGGTTTTTGCATTTGTAGATCGCCCCTGCCACCACTCGATCTGGGCGTGGAGGAACAGGGCATTCACCCAGTTTTCATCACGGCTGAGGTGCCGTTGCCGAAGGTTTTGATTTAAGCCGAACCTGTTCTGTTGACTTAGTTCAGGTTTTATCTGATCCAATTGATACTGCGCATTGCTTAGACTATCCAGACGTACCAGTGCTGAGGCATAAGCATACCGAACTGGTGCGGCATTGGGAAGATTGCTTTTTTTCAATAGTTCATGGAAATCTACAACGGCATCTTCAGCATTGTCGAGGTAATAGAGACGTAGCATTCCCCTTCTCAACCTCGCTTCTCTTTCAATGGCTAAAGGCATATTTCCAGTGCAATAAATGCTGTAAATGGAATCAGCTTTTTCGTAATCGCCTTGCGCAACCGCCATTCCTGCGAGAGCATGATCTACCCCAGCTTTGCTGGATGGATCAAGTAGACGACCTCCTGCAATTTGTAACGCTTGATGTGCGACACTATCCGCACCTTCGTTGTGAGCTTGCGCTGCAAAATCAATCAAACGTTCACCCGGGTTGGGATCAGTGGCATCCACCTTCTCTATCCATGGCAGAGCTTCTGCGAATTCGCCATTTTTCATGTATTGGCTTGCCATTAACTCCTGTAATTGCGCACGATAGCCTTTCCAGGGCTCGCTCTTTTCAATCGCTTTGAATTCACGCTCTAAGGCGGTAAAAACCGCTTTGTTGGCAGCCTCAGTATCAGGGAAATTTGCCAGACTGCGTAGTGTTAAACGCATAAGATGAGAGTTTTCACGCATCGATAGCAGATACTCTTCCGCTGCCCCTTGCCAGTCCATACGTGACTGCAAAAGAGTTGCGAGCTGAGAAGCGAATAGATAGGGATTATTTAATTCGCGCCTAGCAAGCCGTAAAATATCCACTGATCGCTCAACCAGTCGTAGACTGATGAAGGTATGAGCAAGTTCCTGATAAGGTGCGGATGAACCGGGTGCAACTTCAATCGCCTGGTTCCATGCTATCTCAGCCTGGGTTTTTTTGTCCGCTTTGTAGTAGGTCGCTCCAAGGTCGCAGTAGAGACGGTAATTCTGTTCTCCCGGGATCCCTGCAGTGATGCGTTCCTCTATTAAGGTTATTGCTTCATCATAGCGGTTCAGGGCAACCAGATTTCTACGCAACCCCTCATAGTTCTGCCGATCCTCCGGGGCTCGGGAATATATGTCCTCGTATATTTTTAACGCCGTTTCAAACCTGCCACGGCTCTCGTAGTTGTTCGCCAGGCGACGCTGTTGAATGTCAATACGTCTCTGTTCCGCTTCTGATAGTTGGGCGGCGGGACTGGATGATTGCCCAGACCTTTGAGAATAAACGATTCCTGACTGCAGGAATAGTAAGCTGACGACCACAAAGGTTAGTCTGAAGATTTTATTTGTAGATATTCTCACGAGCTGGTCTTTCTTAAATACTCAACGTCAGATAGCATTACTGGTTGAATCCTATCCATTGAAACATTAAACTATAGAACCAGTCAGCAATATATAAGATTCTACAATCGAATAGTTCCCAATATCGAGCACAAATCAACAAGTTTTATTCGACCCACACCTTTTCAGGTGTTGGAGTATAAGCTGGAACAGAAAACGATGCGACACTTTCCCAGAGGTTTACGAACCTTGTCTCTTTGTCTCACTCTTCTGGTGGGGAGTCTCCTTATGGTATCCAATTCGTATGGAACAGCGAAACGATGCGCGAAATGTAATAAATATATCACCGAAACCAGTCTTGAAGTCGATGGAAAATCGTTCCACCCCTGGTGCTTTACCTGCAAAGCCTGTGGAAAGCCGATTCAGGGCAATTTTATCCCACACAAAAAAAATTACTATCACCCTTCATGTTATACCGAAAACCACGCTCCTCGTTGCGCAGAGTGTAATCGTCCCATTGATGGAGCCTACCTCAAACACGACGGTAAAGTTTATCACGAATCCTGCTACCGTGACAACATCGCAAAGGTTTGTATCGTTTGCAACCAAGCCATCGTTACAGGATCTTCGCTCCACAATGAATGGGGGGAACATATCCATGCCGAACACAAACCCTGGGTAGAGCATTGCAATTCGTGCAACAGGTTTGTCTTCAGCAAGCATGGTTATAAGCTCGGTGATGGCAGGTTTCAATGCCCTGAATGTTCGAAAACGGAAATTATACGTGAACGTGACGCCAGACGTGTGATGAAGGAGGCGTATTCAAAACTGGCGCAGTATGGAATCCGAATCACCACACCCGTTGATGCCATTGAACATCAGCTTGTAGACAGCAAGAGGCTGAACCATTTACATAAAAGCAGCGGAAGCGGTGATCAATATGGTTTGACTCATTCGAGTTATCAGAGCCGTAATGGAAAAATTGTATCGAGAGACTTCAAAATTTACATCCTCTCAAACCTTCCCTATGAGGTGTATCTCTCGGTGGTTGCACATGAACTGTTTCACGTCTGGCAGAATGAACACGACTGTGATGGTGGTGATGCTGCATGGCGGGAAGGAAGTGCCAATGTCGCATCCTACCTGGTGTTGAAGGATCTGAACAACGCTCTTGCTGTCCATCATATCAAACAGATGGATGAAACAGAGGATATTAACTACGGTGAGGGTTACCGCAGGGCATTGAAATTTTACCAGGTAAGAGGCATGCGACCCTTTTTAGCTGAAGTGGAACGTCGATGCTTCAGAGCGACACCTTAGTTTGGCAATAGGCTAATCAAAAAGTTCCGCAACATCCGAAGATGTTGCGGAAAATTGATTCAAGAAATCGGTAGTTAATTTAAAATCATTTTTTTACGTTCAGCAATATGGTCATGGTCACTGTCAACCTATTTCAGGACGACACAATCAAGCCAGACGCCCAGAGCCCACAGTGCCCATCTTACTTCAACAACATCAACTTCCTGCTTTGCACAAACCCATTATCTGTCTGCATGGTGACAAAGTAGAGTCCTGAAGCCAGACCTGAACCATCAAAGGTCAACTCATGAACACCTGCGCTGTGTGTGGAATTATCCAGCAGTTGCACTACTTCTCTGCCGAGAACATCAAAGACCACCAGCGAAACCCTCGAGGCTTCAGGAAGCGCATAGCGAATCTGAGTGCTTGGGTTGAATGGGTTCGGATAGGGTGATTCAAGTGCGTAGACAGTTGGAATTGAATGATCAGCAACATTGTCTTCAACCGAAACACCTTGAACAGTAATACTCAAGGTAATAAAATCAGTCTTTTCGATAGTATTGTGTGTTGCGAGCAGGAACATGGTGTAGTCACCATCAACAAGTCCCCGTCCATTAAACAACAATGTAATATCTCTCTGTTCTCCACGTTCGAGTGTCAGCGAGGAAGGTGTTACTGAAATCCAAGGTACCTCTACATTGAGCTCCCAACCTACCAGTCTGTCTGTAAATTCGATAGACTGACCCAAATTGATTACACTGTGAACGGTAGTGAAATACTGATCACGATTTGGAATAAGTGTCAAACCACCGATCAGTGCTTCCGTGCTGGTATAGGGCAAATCACCTACTTTTACGAGATCCCCTGTAGTCGGGTTGGCTTTGTACAATGCTCTGCGACTGGAAACCCCTTCCATGACACTCATATAGAGGCTGTACCCATCAGGTGCATTTGGCATAAAGGCAAGACCCATGGCTAGTTCTGTAGAGTTGATTTCATCAATTACCTGACCAGTCTCACGACTGACTGCTACGATATCATGAGCCAGATCCGCAACCCAGAGAACATCCAATTCAGGATCATAGGTTATCGCACGATTATTCGCATACGGTCCAGCAAATCTGTCAACTTCTTCTCCTGTAACTGGGTCCATCGCAACAATATCCCGTCCATAGCTGCCCCAGAGATACTCACCATCATGAGCTAAATCGAACATTCCCTGGTGATTGCCTTCAGTGGGTTGTTCGAAGTCGGCAGTATCAACACGTACACCACGATTGTTAAACACATAGATCATTTTCGGGTTGTCGCCGTTATTCGCTCCAGATACATAGAAGTGAGCGTTGGTGTGTGCTACTCCATACAAATGTGTATCGCCAGTAAGAAGACTAGCGTCATAATCATCATGAACTGCAAGGAATTCATGTTGAAGATCATCAGGAACTGGCTTGAATTCCACTTCCATAGCCGCAGAGCCAGAATTGGAAATGGTAAGGTTCGCCTCTGCCTCCGGGTCATCGATCAATGCTACGATCAGCCTGTCAGTATCAGACGAAAACTCTCCAATGCCCAGAGCAATATCTGCTGTTAGAGTATTATCCACTACAATATCAACATCCATACTGAATGGCGCATAAGGGGGATAATCAACCAAGACTGTCTGCGTACCAGAAGGTGCCATCATGCTGAAATAGCCGTTTTCATCGGTTAAGGCATGAATCGGTGTACCTTCAATTCTTATCTCAACATTGGGGAAACGCTCACCCTCAGGATCGTTCGCCGAGAAAACTTCTCCTTCCAGAATACCGATATTGCTCTCGACTGCGTCAACTGCTAGATCAGCACGAATAATCCCGGAACCGTACAAGTTATCCTTGCCGTTTTCGCCACGATCCAATGCTGTCTCCTGTAGAATAGAATCGATTTCTGCTGGTGTAATAATGGGAGACTTGGAGAACATCAAGGCAACTGTTCCAGCAACATGCGGGGTAGCCATTGAAGTCCCTGACCAGCCATCTTCCAGATAACCGGAATTATCGCTGTAATCGAGTGAGAGCACATTCACGCCCGGCGCAGAAACATCGGGACAGTACATACCGACATGACCATTGCCATATTCATAGTCATTATATCCAGGCACCGCTTCCCAGGTCACAGGACCAAAACTGGAGAAATTGGCGATATTATTGTTCGAGCTGGTGGCACCTACACTGATTACACCACCTCTCCCGCCATCTTCGATCTCATCCTGATGACGCCACGGCGACGGCACATTACCCGGTGTTCGCACACAATCAGGAACCTGCCTGGTTTGCCCTTCATTACCTGTTGCCACACAACTGACTATTCCGCTGATGTTGAGAATATCAAAGTGTTCACGCCAGCTTCTTTTCTGATTGTTGGACGAACCGATAAAACCGAGTGAAAGATTGGTAACATCAACTTCTTGTTCAAAGCAGAAATCGAGACCAGCCCAAACCATGGCAGGTGTGCCACCACCATTATCCTGCAATACTTTTACTGCCATGATGGTCGCTTCGGGAGCGACTCCGGTCTGGTTTCCGGCTGTGCCATCACCAGCAACAGTTCCAGCGACATGGGTACCGTGGGCGTGACCATCCATGGGATCGTTATCGTTGTTGGAGAAGTCATAGCCGTGATTCGGATATTCTTCACCACCATCCCAAACGTGATCGGCGAGGTCTTCATGCTCGTAATTGACACCAGTATCAAGGATCGCTACCAGAACACCACTACCAGTAAAACCATCTTCCCAAACATCAGGTGCGTTTATCTGCTCAACACCCCAGGCGATCTCATCCAATTCTCCACCAGCCCCACGAATCGGCTCGATCAAACCGGGTCTGATAGAGTCATCCAGAAGTTGCCAGACATCATCACGATCGCTGATTTCAATAAGAAGCTCGGGGGTTGTTGTAAGTGAGATTCCATTGGCGATAATCAGAGATCGGTATTCACCGACCAATCCTTCAGCCTGTTTTTCCTCAAGCCAATCCAGCAAAGGAGCCTGGCTGATATCAGCGGTTTCTTTTATATGTTGCCAGACAACTGATTTTCGTTGCTGACGTGTGAGCCCTTTGACGAGCAGCTCTAGTTCTTCCAGATCATGACGTTCGCTCATTAATACAACCGCACGAACCTGGTCGTTATTGTCACTGGATAACACCATATCCACAAAACCTTCGTCAAATTTCTCAAAGTCGGCAAAGGCAGGTAGTACGGTTAGTGTAACCAATATAATTGTCAGGAAAATGTGTGCTGACTGCTTCATTTGTATCCCCATGTAAAACGACTATGCAAATAGGTCTCTTTAATGTTAAACATCTTAAAATGTAGGACAGAGCGATGCAGAATCCAAAATGAATGATCCTATCAGAGAAAATCTTTCTCTCCGATAGTTAAATGGTCTATTGGGAAATCTTGGATGCGAGGTTCAGTTCGTTTAACCGCAGCGCGACCGTATTTTGGACACTGTGCTAATAATAAAAGATCGTTTAATTGATCAATCCCCGTGAATCTGTCTTTCTAATCATGATACACGGGGATGAGTATTAAATGGCAAAATTTTGGTGTTCCTAGTGTTTTGAAACACAAAGCCATTCGTTATGTAAATATCTCTCATCCCCGTGCCACCCTTGAGTTGTTGAACTATGATTTTTCCAACACGATTCTGCCGCGTACAAATACTTCCTGGATAATTCTGATATTCCAATTCTCAGACTACCTGGAGAACACACACTCATCTACCCTCACCGAAAAAAATCAAACTGAGTGTCAAGCTGCTCTTGTCTCAGAGTAAACACACCCTTTACAATCAATTTCCTTTCGATCATTCTAAATACAATATTTACAAGGATATAACCTTTTGGCACAGGCTTTGTTCTATTGTTAAGCGAAACAGGAAAACAGGGCAGTACAAACGGGACTTGGGACACAGAGTAACTATTTCAACAAACAACATAATCGTTTGAACTGTAAACAAGAAAATCAGGAAAACTGAAGGGAGTACAAAGATGGGTCAACAACAATTGCTTCTTCTCGTCCTCGGCGTAATCATCGTCGGTGTTGCAGTAGCTGTAGGAATTAACATGTTCAGTAGCAGCGCAATTGATGCCAACAGAACAGCTTTAAGTTCTGATCTCGTTCACCTGGGCTCGAAAGCTCAGCAACACTTCAAAAAACCGACCACAATGGGTGGTGGAGGTAATGATTTTAACGGATTTACCTTGGGGACTCTGGATCAATCAAATGACAATGGTGCATATCGTCTCGACACCACTGCTCCGACTGCTGCCGATTTAGTGACCCCAGCAGCCGGCGCCCCAGCAGCGGCAACAGCGAACACTGCAATAGCAGCGACTGCTGATACGATCTTTATCCTGGCGTATGGCACCGAAACCGGTCGTGATAATACGAACCTTGTGATGGGGTTCACGACAGTAACAGCGAATAACATAGCAACGACCATCCTGAACTAATCCCACCCTAGTCCCTGGAATGCATGGAGGCGAGACCAAGTCTCGCCTCCTATGTTTAAGCAGTTCGCAAGCAACGATTAACCCAAAATGTGGAGTGTCGCATGATAGATTTCCGTTTTGAAGGTACGACCCTGTCCGGGAAACCGGTACATGGCGTCATCCAGGCGGATAAACTGACCAAAGCACGCGAGAAGATACAAAGTCTCGCTGCTTCAAGGCAGTTTAAGGTCGGTAGAATCTATCCTAGACGCGTCTTCATTTATAAAGCACGCAAAGGGCTTGAAAAACCATTCACAGGAGAACAAAAAGCCTTTACAAAAGATGAAGTAAGACGTGCGCTGGAAAGATTAGGATACACAGTTCTTTCAGTCAACGCGAAGTTGCTGAATTTCCGAATGAAGCCAAGCGATGCAGATATCGTAACCTTTGTACGAATCAGTGCAGACCTTATGCGAGAAAAACTTCCCTTTCATGAAATCCTGCAATTGCTGGTCAATGATATTGAAAATAAAAGCCTGAAAGAGGCGATACGTGAGATAAATCTCGATCTGCACCGTGGCAAAGATAGCGTAGATGCATTCACACGTCAGGAAAAATACCTTGGCAAGTTTACTGCCAGGATGCTTGGGTTGGCATCCAAAAGCGGGAATATGGAAGATATTTACGAGAGCACGGCGGTTTTTCTTGAACGGCGTGCAGATTTCCGCAAGGCGATTAAAGGTGCGCTGATCATGCCACTTTTCACTCTGTTTGTTCTGTTGGGAGCGGTGATATTTTACGTCGCCTACATTTTCCCCGAAACTGCAAAACTGTTTCTCCGTATGGGTTCTGAACTTCCACCAATGACAAAACATACACTTCAGGCTAGTGACTTTCTGGTTGAAAATATGGTTGTGATCATTGTAGCCCTTGTTGGATTTATCATTGGAATGATATTTCTGATGAGGATGAAACGGATGAAATATCTGCGTGATAGAGTCATTTTTCTCATTCCGGTGGTTGGACCACTGATACACAAAACAACAATCGAAATTTTCTGTCGTGTGCTCTATGCTCTGTACAGCGGTGCGGGTGAAAATGTTGATGCCATAAGGCTGTCGGCTGAAGCATGCGGCAATAAGTATATGGAAAACCGCATTAAACATGTCGCAATTCCGATGATGCTATCCAAGGGAGTGGGTTTGGTAGAAGCATTTGAAGCGTCCGGCGTGTTCACAAAAACATCACTGGCGAGATTCCGATCCGGTGCAGAAACCGGGACGATCAAACAGACCACCATTCAAATCGCCAATTATTATCAGAAAGAGACTGTCTACAAACTCAAGAATGTGGTTGAGTTTGTTCAGATATTTGTTGCAATTATAATCATGGTCGTCATGACCGCCTTAACCATGGTTTCAACAGAAACCGCAACTATCAAACCTAAATCGTTGATTTAGAATGAGGACATTATGGTTTTGCAATCCGGCACGAAACAAGACCTGTCCTACAAACTCGAAATTGCATCGAGGATAAAGGATAAACTCGGACTAACCCTGGTCATGCACGACCTGGTTGATGCTGCTATCGTCGAAAAAGCATTGAACGACAAGGACAGCAAGAACGGAAACAGTGCGAATGTGCGATCCAAGCGATCGCTGGCAGAAATTTTAGTAGAAGATTATGACATCGACCATGATATCATCTACAAAACCACTGCCAGTGTTTATGGCTTTCGTGAAATCTCACTGGACGAATCCGATTTTCAAGATAATCGAATCGATTTTATCAAGAAGATGTTCGAGCCGCTTCCCGAAGCGACTCGAGACTATATGATCTCAAGAAAGATCATTCCATTCCGTTATGATCCTTCAAATCCTTACAAACTGATTTTTATTGCCGCCGATCCCACTGATCGTATGATTTCAGCGATAGCTCGTGCAATGAAAGTGAAGAGCTTCGATGTCTGCTACGCACCTCTCGATCCAGTCAGCAAACTTTTGGATAGAGTCTTTCCCCCTGAGAATGAATTCCTCAAAGACCTTGAGCACGAGATGGAGTTTGGTGAGGATGATTTTGAGGAAGAGGAATTCGATGAAGCTCAAATTGAAGCAGAAATCAACAAAAGTCTACTGGTAAATCTTGTTGAAGGAATGCTCATCGAAGCGGTTCGTAAAGGTGCATCCGATATTCACATTGTCCCCGCTGGAAGCAGCACCACAGAAATACACTTCAGGATCGACGGCACTTTACGTCCCTGGCACATGCAAGAGGGGATACGTCCTGAAGCGATTACCGCAGTAATGAAAGATCGTGCTAAAAACATCGACCGTTTTGAACGCGAGAAAGCACAGGATGGGTTTATCCAGCGCAAAGTGGATGGTCACATGATTCGTTTCCGTGTTTCGACCATACCGATTGTTGGTAGCGAGTATTTATACAAGTTCGAGAGCATCGTCATCAGAATTTTGGATGATCGGCAGGTGATCACGGATTTGGATAAACTCGGTTTTCATGGTCGTGCGCGACAGATGTTTGTCAAGGCGATTAAACAACCTCAGGGAATGGTTATCGTCACAGGACCAACTGGAAGTGGAAAATCTACCACTCTGATTGCCGCCTTGAGCCATATCGTAAATCCAGAAGTCAATGTTCTGACCGTTGAAGATCCAGTTGAATATATCATCCCGGGTGTTCGTCAGTTGAAGATCGGGCACAAAATGACGTTTGACTTGGCGCTGAGGTCAATCCTGCGTCACGATCCAGATGTTGTTATGGTTGGTGAGATACGTGACAAGGAAACGGGTGAAACTGCAATTAAGCTGGCAAATACAGGTCACTTGACCTTTTCAACACTCCATACCAATGACGCACCCAGTGCTGTATCGCGTATGTATAAAATGGGCATCGAAACCTTCCTCATCGCTTATGCCATTAATTTAATCATCGCACAACGATTGATGAGGAAACTCTGCAAACATTGTAAAAGCCCAATTGAAAATCCAGACAAACTACTACTGGGACGGCTTGGTTTCAGCCCGGAAGAGATCGACACCACCACTTTTTACAATGCTGTCGGTTGTGAAAAATGCCATCATGGCTACAAAGGACGTTTGGCGATACATGAAGCACTCTATTTTACCAAAGAAGTTCGCAGAAAAATCATCGAAGCACGCCATGAGATTGATGAAGAATCCATACGTCAGCAGGCAATAGAAGATGGCATGCAGACATTGCAGATGTCTGCATGTCAACGAGCGATAAAGGGTGAGACGACAATAGATGAAATTGCAAGAGTAACCGTAGAAAACTAAAATCAGGAGAATTTCCTGAAAGATTGAATTGAGAGGAGCCCATGGGAACAGGACAGATGATCATCACTTTCGGAGCAATTATGCTCATGGGTGTCATTGTGCTCAATTTCAATCGATTGATCAATGATACCGACACGAACCTGGATTTCAATCGTTTTCGCCTGGAAGCCATGTCGATTATGACTTCCCATGTAGAACAGCTCTCACAATACTTCTACGACGAGGCTTCCACAGATACAACCAGTGAAAAAACACTGAATGATTTCACGCTCCCGAACAACCTGGGATTCGAAGGCAACGATTCCAGCCTGGTGGATGATATTGATGATCTGAATGGGACAACAGCTGTTGATACCGGCAGGTCTGGTGCTATCTACAACGTGAACTATGATTTGGATTATGTCACTCTTTCCAGTGACACATTCGCAGCGTCAGGAACCAGGCAATATCACAAACGGGTGAACATCGCTGTGTCAGATGCCTTTAATCCTCCGTTGATATATGAAATGGTGAATGGGACAAGAGTACGTGACACATTAAAGGTAAGCATTGTAGTCAGTTACTGGTTTTACAACTAGCAAATTGGAGATATCGTGTGGTCAATATTTGACATACTTGGATCATCGGTTCTTGGAGCGATGCTCGTCTTGATGGCGATGACTGCCATGGATAGAGGCATCCAGGGATTCATAAACCAGAATGCCGATGCGATTGTCCAAAATGAACTGACTGAAACAACTTATGTAATCCAGGATGATTTACGAAAAATGGGTTATGGCATTCCTGAAGCACATCATCCAACCATTTTACAGGTGGCAACTCCCAACAGCCTTCGTTTTATCGCTCACTTGAACAGTGAAAGCGACTATTACGCATCGGTCCACGGGAATACTCACATTGATGATATACCCGATACAATTGAATATGTGATTGCTGCATACGATACAGTTACGATTATCGATACAACAATTGTGCAATATGGAATTACAAGGACAATCAAGGTTTCTCAGGAAACCACCAAATCAGGAATGATAGGATCAATCACAAACCCTGCGGTTTTCAGATATTTGGATCAGATTGGGAATCCTGTCGGCATCATGAGCGCGGTAAGAATGGTAGAAGTTACGCTGGTTGCCGCAAATCCGAATGTTTACCTGAGCGATGAAGTTTTGGCTGCGCAAGACCCCGTTGAGAGAATGGATATGCTGAGAGATATTTTGCGGGAAACATACTGGCGGCAAACGAGGGTGATCTCAAAAAATCTGAGACGCTGAATTATTAATGTTGATCAATCTCTATGGATTCGTAAAGCCTGAACAAAGAACCCAGCGGAACAAGTAGCTGGTCAAACAAAAAGAATCGAGTCAACCATGTTTGGAAAAGGTGCAATCATATTTGTGATGGGAATCTCCATGGTATTCTCTGTGTACCAGTCCAACCTTGACCGGTCTGTAATTGAAGCCACGGGTAACTTTAACACCAACTACATGACCATGCTCGCACATGAATCCGCAATGAGTGCCATGAATTACGCCATCAATGATGTCTGGGACGATGAAACCGATTCAGTGTCCTACCAGATCATTCAGGATCCCTGCACAACCCAGGTTGATATTCGTCCAAAAGGACTTGATACAGTTGAGGTGAAAGCACACTCAAGGTTATACATCTTTGATGAGGAGGAGTATCAGGCTTCTGGCAATCAGCTCATGATTCATGATTCGATCTACGCTTATTTCACGTACAACACCAGTCTCTCGAAATACTTCTGGTTTACAAATTCAGATAATGGTGTGTATTGGATTACCGGCGATACAGTCTGGGGGCCCATGCATTGCAATTACGTAGTCGAAACAAATGGTTCTCCGGTCTTCTACGGAAAAGTAACCGCCAGACGTGGGATCAGCCCGAACCCAATGAGCTGGCGGAGCCATGCAAAATTTTATGGTGGTTGGGAAATCGGGATCAATACTGCGGTTCCAACAGATATGAGTCACCTGCTCACCGCTGCGACTGTCTCTAATAACGGTGCAGCAATGAATACAATGTGTATGTACGATGAACCATTATCGCTCGAGTTCCTTTCGGATGGTTCGGCGATCCGAACCGTAGATGGTGTGACTGATACGGTTATGATTGATTCGATTGCTACTGCTGGCGTAATCCACTGCACCGAGGATGTTCATGTCAAAGGGACGCTGAATGGTGCGTTAAGCATTTACTCCGCCGATGATATCTGGATTGACGATAATATTGAATACGTAAATGATCCGGTTACCAATCCGTCGGTAGATGATATTCTCGGATTGATTGCGAATGATGACATCATTGTCACGGATAACGCTGCCAATAACTCCGATTTGACCATTCACGCGAGTATGCTGGCGGTGAATGGGTCATTTGGCGCAGAAAACCATGACAGCAGACCTGTGTCAGGGATACTTCGGGTTGTCGGTAGTATCGCGCAAGACCGACGGGGACCCGTAGGTACGTTCAGTTGGTGGTCGGGAATGATCAATCATGGATTCTCAAAAAGGTATTATTACGATCCGAGATTCGCCAGCCTGAGTTCACCCTATTTCCCCTATGTCCGCGCACTGCATCTAGTCTCCTGGTGGGAATGAAAAATGACAAGCGAGAATACTATGAAAGTACTTGAAATACAAAAGGATGCGTCCTGGGATTTAGAGTTTGAAACGACTCGAGCCCTGCTCAAGCAACTCGAGGATAAAATTCCCGGCAGCCTCGGCAGCATGGATAGAATTGTATTCATCCACAAAGAGATCATTTCGCAGATTTCAGAATCGACAAGAGTGCACCTCAGGCTTTTTTTCGAAAAAATGTTGAAACACATGCGACAAACAGGTGCATCAGACATTGACCTCGGTGGATGGGGAGCAAATGGCTATCCATGGATCAGGGTTCAGGGATCGAAAAAACAGGTGCAGCTTTTTGGTAGATACTCCAACAACGCCCTCGATATTCTTATCCAGAATATACTGAGTGTCAACCAGCGAGAACTTCTATTCAGGGAACGTAGCCTGGATTTTTCGTATGTCGTAAAAAGCGAAGAAGGCACTATTTTTCGCACACGTGCTACAGTTTATCTCGATTTGGATGCCCTCGCGTTAAACATGCGCTCCATCAACACGGAAATCATGCCTTTCCCCAGTTTTGGCTTCCACGCTAACATCGTACGCATGATGAGCATGGAGCATACTCGTGAAGGTTTGATACTGGTCACTGGTATTACCGGATCAGGTAAGAGTACAACGCTTGATTCAATTGTTGACATGAACAATCAGAATTTCGAGGGTCACGTTGTTATCATCGCCTCTCCGGTGGAATTTGTACACAGGTCAAACAAGTGTTTGATCAGACATCGTGAAGTTGGCAGAGATACTCGTTCCTTCAAACAGGGAACGATTGAAGCACTTCGTCAAGACCCGGATGTTATCATTATTGGTGAGATGCGCGATCCTGCTACTATCGAAGCATCATTGGAAGCTGCTGATAGTGGTCATAAAGTCCTCTCCACATTGCATACCTCTTCAGCTATTGAGAGCATTGACAGAATTATTGGTGAAACTCCACCCTCTGAGCAGGAACGTCTTCGCAACCGTCTGGCAGATGTTCTCCGTTGTGTAATTTCGCAGAAGCTGGTTCCGAGTAAGGATGGAAAACGTGTGCTTGCAAAAGAGGTAATGATCGTTACTTCATCTGTTAAAGCAGCCATCAAGAACAATAACACGGGTGAGATATACCAGATGATCAGTGAAGGTCAGAAATATGGCATGAGCACCATGGAGCAGGATTTGAAACAGTTGGTCATGCAGCGAAAGATCAATCCACAAACCGCCATGAGCTTTGCCAACAACAAACGGATGATGCAACAATTGCTTCAACCGTACTAAATACGGGATCGACTATGAAAGCGAAACCGCCTAAAATAGCCATCGGCATAAGTGAAGAAGGTCAAAATCTCCGTCTCGTGAAGATTATGAGAGTGGAAGATGAATACCGTCTGCTCGCCGCCAGAACATTTACACTTCAACGCCAGATTCAAACAGGTGACGAAGAAGACCTGACTCAGCTCGAAGTTGACATTGTCGACTCCTTTGAGATCGAGGAAGACGATTCGCTGGATGATCTTACTCTTGAGGAGGATCATACCAATACTGATGATGATAGCACCTGGTTTGAGGTCTTCGAGCTGGTTCAAGAAGTTGGCAGTAAAACTGCAGTTACAGTCGCCGAACCGCAGGTCTTTTACACCCAATTTGAAACAGATTGGGCATTAGCTGATGATAAACTGCAGAAAAAAGTTTATGAAGAAGTGATAAAAATGAAGGAATTTCAACACGTCACCCGTGACGGTGTTGGAGTTCTTCCACTGGAAAAAGAACGAATCTGTGCGGTCGTACGTGAGTCTCATTTTGATCTGCTTGAACAGCTCGGCAAAGTAAAACGAATCATCGGCAAACGTCTTCCCAATATCGGCTTTATCGAGAGTAATGTAGTCTCGCTGGTAAATCTGGTTGTTCGGAAGTATGAACCGAAAGCAAATACTTCTACCATGATACTGCACGTCGGCAGGGACTCCAGCCGTTTCATCTTCCTGCGTGGTTCCCGAATTGTACACATCTCGCCACTCATTGGTGATGGCACCTCGTCTTCTGATATCGGGAATGTACTATTCAGCCGTCTTCAACTTGAAATGGATTCATTGGACTTGAATCAGATCGAGCATATTGTCTTGTCCGGGTTGGCAATGTCCGCTGGGCTGGAAGAATACTTTACAGACAACCTGGGACTGTTCGAGGATTTTTCCGAGGATTACAAGATATTTTCCCTCGGTGAAGATATGCTGAAGCAATTCTCTGTTGATGGCAGATACTTTGAAGACTTCGGCTCATATTCCTCAGCCCTGGGTGCCGCTTTCCGACTATTGGAGCCAGACCCTGGTGAGATACAAGTTGATCTAACCCCAACTCGTATCAAAGATGAACAGAAAAAACTGAAAATGTCGATTTCAGGCTGGATGCTGCTAGTTGCCCTCCCCGTGATCGTAACTGCCTCAGTATATCATATCGCTAAACTCGACAGGGATATTCGTTTTCTAAGTAGCAGAATAGAATTTAAAGAAAACCGTCTCGCAGAACATCGTGACCTTGACCTGGAGATCGATGCTGCCAGCTCTGTCCTCACCGAATATGACCGTTCCTTCACAATTATTGATTCGCTGGTCACTGGTGCTGAAACCTGGTCAACCTTCCTGCAATCGGTGTTGAATGTGTCGGATGATATTGGAGGTATCTGGTTTACGGATATCATTTCAGTAGAGGGTCGTTCAGTCAAATTGCGTGGATTCTCAACCACACGAAACAGAATCCCCTATTTGGTTAATAATCTCCACGATGCTGATCTGCACAAAGTCGAGGTTCATGAAATCCGTGGGAAACCGGTGTACAGCTTCGAGATAGATGCCAGCGCAAAAATTGATACAACCAGAAAAATTGGTATCAGTGAAAAAGAACTGGCATTGATCCAGTAAGGAGAAGATATGTCTTTCAAAATGCGAAATACACTCATCCTGTTGCTTCAGGTGCTTGTCGTATCCGGAATCGCTGTATACCTCATCTTCTTCCATTACACCGGACGTATTGAAGCGATGGAACGACACAGCGATACGCTGGACAGCTTACTAGTGACAATCCCGGATCGTGAGAATTATCTGCGAGGACTACAGGATTTTATCGAGCAGAAGCGTTTACGACTGGAGAATTTTGACCGCGAGGTGCATTCCTCGATGACACTCGCTGATGCCTTTGAGTATCTCGATGAGGTGCAAAATGAGTTTGGTTCGCTGAAATTCAATCTGGAATCAGTGAAAGAAGTACGGAATGATGGGTATGGTTACCAGTCTTTCAAATTAGCTGGAATTGGCACCTACAGAGCGATCATGGGGGTGATTTTTGTCCTGGAACGTGGTCCAAAAATCTTCTTTATCGACAAACTCACATTGCACGGTATGGAAACCCAACCCGGGGATGAATATGAGCAGTCTGTGATGGTTCCTTTTGAACTGACCATACGTGCTATGTTTGCTGATCTTGAGGTGATACCGTCGGTAAATCGTAGCGTGAGTAGTGTAGATGTGCCAACTTCACCAAATATCTTTTATCCGATTATCAAACGTTCCATTCCGCTAAACAAAGAGGGGCTGATTGATGTGGAACAGGCGCAACTGCGTGCTCTTCTAGCTGACAAAGCAATTGTTGTAGATCAGAAGGGTAAAGTTCACTCGCTGAAAGAAGGTGATCGAGTTTACCTGGGTTACCTGACCTCGATCAATAAACAGAAGAACAATATCGAATTTACACTGAACAAGGGAGGGATTGTAGAACGATTTACACTCAATCTTTCCTTCACCAGCACAAACAATTGAGTGGAGTCATGAAAAACAAATCCGGCACAATTCAATTCCTTTTGTTTTGCATGTTTGTATTACTTCCATTGCAAAGCACATACGGGCAGCTCACGGATAAACGTGCGTTACGTGAGATATCCCCTCTCTACCGTGAGACTGTCTCAATGGCGTCTTCTCTTTCATTCAAGGATGCTCTGGATGAGTTCAATGACATTGCGAAACGGAAGCTAGGCAAGGTTATTGTTGATCCGTACGATATAGCTGGCACCATTGAGCTCAATGTTGACAACATGAACTGGCTAGACGCACTGGAATCTGTACTCAGAAATAAGGGATTTGAGTTTGAAGAATACTCCGATCATTTCCTCATCAAAAAACCGGAAGACCTGAAGCCAAATGAAAAATTGATGACGAAAAAGGAGCTGTTTGAAACTCGTGAAGTAATGATCTCAGCGGTATTTTTTGAGGCAAATGTTAGTAAAATCAGGAAGTTGGGTTCCAGTTGGAGTCTCACACAAGATAACAGTAATTTTCGTGCGAGCATGACCGCAGGAGATAACCAACCCAGTCTTCTGCAGTTAAGTGACTACAACCAGTACGATTTTTACAATATCTCTAATATCTTCAAAGCACTGGAGAGCAAACAACTGGGTGATATTATCGCCTCACCTCAGGTGACTGTTCGCTCACATGAAGAGGGAAGAATTCAGATCGGAAGTGATTTCTCTGTAACCGTGCAGGACTTCGCAGGCAATACCGTATCACAGTTTTTCTCTACCGGATCAATTATCAAGGTAACCCCGGAAATTATCTCGTACGATTCAACAACATTCATCAATATCTCCCTGGATGTCCAGAAAAGCAGCGCAAGTAACTCAGAACTTGGCACCGAAATCAAAAAGACCTCCGCACAAACTGCCGTGCTGCTACTGGATGGTGAAGAGACCCTCATCGGAGGGTTGTATTCCAACGAAGAGAGTATTACACGCGAAGGTTTACCCTTCCTCAAAGACCTGCCCTGGTGGTTTTTCGGGCTTCGGTATGTGTTCGGGTTTGATTCCAAAAATTATATCCGCAAAGAATTGCTGATCCTATTAAAAGCGGAACTGACTCCCTCACTTTCCGAACGTATTGTCCAGAGACGAAAAGGAATGGCAAAAGATCCTGAGATGTTACGCGAAACCCTTCTGGAATATAACGAGAATCTCGAATATTACCTGGATCAGAATAAGAAAAAACAAACTCCCAAAGTTGCAGATGATTTGCCAGAAATGGAAAACCTGGAAACGAAATCGGAATCGAAATAAATTTCTATTTATCTACGAATAGCGGGAACAGGGCAGGAGTGCAGGTTACGTCCGAGCTGTTTTGCCGGAATAGTGCTGAAAGACGTAACAATCCACCAGACCCACTCACTGGTGTGCATCCTCCCTGTTTCTCTTTTTGTCTAAAATCACAACAAGTACAATACCTACAACAATAGCATGAAAGTGCGTAAACTTCCTGAATTTCAAACAATAATGTTCTGAGATGATAATTGTAGCATTTCTCTAAAGTATATTCCGATCGCGTCATTCCAGCGTGGTTTTAGCTGGAATCCAGGAAGTTTTTGATATTATTAATGTTGAATCCCCACAACCATTCGTTGAAGTATCAGTTTATCCTAGACTCCCCTATTCTCAAACATTCTGGAGGGAAGATTCCAAGAACCTGACCGCAGAGTTCGAGTATCCAGACAACACAAAGTATAGTAGGTTTGCAATACGGCAATATCTCCAAGAACCCAGCATAAAACACCAATCCAATGCCCTCCCACAGTAGCTCTCACATTTTCTCAAGTTTTTCCCTCGAAATTTCCATACTTCCAGTGATTTTTCTATATTGCGTAGTCTTTTCAAATTCTTCAGGAGAGTGGAAATATGTTTATGTCGGGTGAATCTTCTTCACAAGGCGGAGGTTCTACAGGACTTCCCACAGATATGATCATTCGTGAGCGAGTCAGCCGTCTGCTATCAGAAGGCAAATTCAGCGAAGCAGAACAGTTCTACCTTAAAAGTCTGAAATTCAAGGAAACAGCGTACGGCGAGGAGCATCCAGCAATCCTCTCACTACTCAAAGAGATCAGCGAATTTTATTATAAGCTCGATGAGGAGGAAAAGGGAGCTGCCTATGCACGTCGGTTTGAAGAAATTCAGGGCAGAACGGTAAACATAGAAGCGGAAGAGCAGGTTCAAGAATCTCAGACTGATAACGCTACTGAGGATGCTGCAACGGATGACGAAGAAACCAGTGAAGATCCAGGTCTGGAAGACACTGAATATGTCGAATCCATGGCAGCGGATTTTGGCGAACAGCCTAAGAACCTCGATGAGCTTGAGGATGAACTGAAAGAGCTCAAAGGCAAATTATTCGAGCCAGAAAGTGAGGAACCCTCCGACCTCGAGAAAGAGGAACTTGACCTCGACTTCGAAAATGATAACGTTGAAGCTCTCGAAGAAGAAGTTGAAGTGGACATGGAATCCTCCGATGGTATCGAAGAAACGGAAGAGCAGGATCAGCTCGAAGAACCAACCGTAGCCGAAGAACCTGTTGAAGCGGATGTTGATACTGGCGAAAAATCTTATGGCTTCGCCGGGGCGTATGGAGGAAGTGACAAGTATAGCGAAACTACTGTTGATCACATGCCACAAGAATCCGAAGAAGACGAAAAAATCGAAGATACAGAATCGGATGATGAATTTGAACTGGATGCAGAACTCGAGGCAGAGGAGTTGAATTACGACGATGGCGAGTTGGACGAAGAAATCGCTGAATTTGATGCCGAGATTGAAGAGGAAGAAGCCCCAATTGATGAAAAACCGCAACCAGAACCTCAACCCAAAATGACACGTGAGACACAAATCAAAACTCAACCATCCAAAACTCAACCCAGGAAACGGGTAGTTGTCAACAAACCAACAGTTTCTTTCAAAGAACTTTCAGCGATCCGTAACAATCTCGGGCTGTCTGAATATGCCATGGCAACACGTTTGGGATTATCCGAAGCGGACTATGTCACCTATGAAAACGGTTCAAATTCACCTGGAATGATCCTGATTAAACAGGCACAGGCACTGGGTGATGGCGGTTTTCCGGTTGCGTATCGTATCGGACGGCTGGCTCGGTTCTTCGACCGTGATGGTGACGCCGACAAACACATCGCCACCTGGTCAAGCAGACCACAGGATATGCTCAAGCATTTCGGCAGTCTCATTCCAGCAAATAAATCAGCCGATGATAGACGTATGGTTGATCTGATGACCAGTATCCCCAACGCACAGAGTTTCCTGAAAACATTTACAGATGCAGAACAGGCTTACTTCTGGCTGGGGTATTATTCCACACTGCTGCTTGATGTTGATGAACATTCTACTGACGAAGATATGGACAGCCATACCTCTGGACCATATCGCCTCGGTCAGGTGGCAAGAATCCTGGATAGAAATGGTGAAGCCGATTCAAGGATCATGCACTGGGCTGCCCAACCAAAAGACTTGTTCGCAGAAATAGGCAGCTTCAAACCCACCACCAATTCAGGCAAAGAACTTTCACTCATCGCATTTCTTCAGCAAAGTAGAGCTTTTATCGAATCTCTGTTTGAGGATGGCAGTTTCAAGAAATTTGATTCTCAGCAGGAGGTAAACTTCTGGTTGGGCTATTATTCTGACAAACTGGTCGAGATAGGCGATCATCCTGAAATGGAAACGCCATTCGATATAGATTTCGACGAAGAAACCATTCATAATCTGTTACAGGATGCCGGACTTGAACTCGCCGATGCTGCAGCGTTGACCGGTCTCAATGTTGAAGATGTGGAGAAAATTTCAACGCAACTTGACCCACCAGCACTCTTCCTACTCGAACAACTGACTCAACTCGACGAGGACGATCAACCGGTCGCTTATCATCTTGGTGAGCTGGTTCGTATTATGGCACGTGAGCTGGATGACGTCAAAACTGTTGTTGATTGGGTCTTGGAACCGGGTGGTATTGTCGAACACTTCGGCTCCACCAAACCTGAAACCGGCTCAAACTTTGATGACTTTCTGATCAATCTGCTGTCAACCATTCCATTGACTATTTCCGAACTGGCAATTGCTGATAGCATTCCCGCGAAACTGCCAGAATCACTGCAGGCTTCCGCCTGGCTTGGCTATTACGCCAGCGAAGCGGCGTTGATGGAGTAGCAAGGGTAGTCCGTGATCTCTTGCATCGCGGGGAAATATTGCAAGGGTAGCCCGTGATCTTGTATCGCGGGAATATAGTAATCATCGCAGAGGATATGGGATTCTCGACGGGTAACCCGTAAAATGTTCCGCAACATCTTCGTATGTTTTAGAACTTTTTATCTTTTGAGATTCTTCACTTTTCTATTACATTTTCAACCTCATGATTTCAGGCACTACGGCATATATCAAAATTAAAAAATCGTTTGAACTTCCTTGAATAATGAACTACGTGCGAAAATCGGTACGGTAAATATAAAGACTAAGAAAATGTAATTCTTTATATAGACAGTTGACTTCTTCATAAAGACGGCATATATATTTAAGAACATGAAGGGTGAAATCAAAATTCCACTACCCATTGGTGTGACAATATTCACGATCTAAGCACTTTGAATGAACCTTAAGAAACCGTACGTATTCAACCTAAAGAGCATTTTTGACTTTTCGAATTTATAGTTATGTTTATTAGGTACTTACAATTGCTATCAAGCAGAAAATCATTCAAACAGAACAGGGATAAATTGAAATCAGAATCAGTTAGTGCTTGAACCACAATAATAATATTTACTAAAATTCTAATACGTTATTTTGAAACAGTTTGCATCAATAGTTATTAACTAAATAGGAATACTGTGATATTTAATTAAATAATTTGTGTTCTATCAGGGGGTTATTATGAAGTATTATGTAATCATTGTGGTTATTCTGTTATGTGTTACGTTATCAAATGCACAAACAGAGGTATCTGGAACTATCGTAAATGAGATTTGGATTCTTGAAAACTCACCATATCTAGTAGTGGGTGATATACAGGTTGCAAGATTAACGATACAACCTGGCGTTTCTGTTATTTTTGAGGGGGATTATCACTTTGATATTGATGGTGCTATAACAGCAATTGGGGAACAACATGCTCAGATATCCTTTGCTGCCGATACTGATGTAGAAAGTTGGAAAGGAATTCTTTTCCAGAATAGTGCCCCCGGTTCGGAGTTGCGTTGGTGTAGGATAGAAAACGCTAATAGCAGTGGAATTAGGATAATTGATAGCTCACCTGTATTGCAATATTGCACAGTGCGGCTCAATACTTCTTATGATTCTGGTGGTGGATTAAAGATTGTAAATAGCCAACCAAACGAACTATTGATATCAGACTGCACCTTTTCAGAAAACCAGACCTATTCAAACCACCTTATGGCGAGATCCCATGGGTCCGGAATTTGGGTACTTTCTCTTGATGGAGTGATTCGTTTTGAAAATTGCAGGATTGAAAACAACTTGACAGAAACTGCAGATGGGTCGGTCTATGGTGGGGGAGGGTATGTTGAGGGTAATGTGGAATTTTCACTATGTACAATAAAAGATAATACAGTCTTTGCACATGAAAATATCCCTGGAGGAAGCTCTCATGGACATGGTGGTGGTCTATAC
>JAIOHU010000079.1 GCA_019912845.1 bacterium | reverse complement strand
TGGCACCACACTGCATTTCAATGGACCATTTTTACTTACGGTCGCAGGTTCTCTGCTTGCTGAGGGAACAGAGCAGGATTCGATCCTCTTTCTTCCCTATGAGAATGCCGAAAATTTCCGGAGCATCTCATTTGTGGGAACAGAGGAGGTTTCCAGCCGCCTTAGCTATGTCAGGGTTTCAGGAGCGAGCTGGGGAGCATTGAACATTGGTGGATTGAATGAGGTTACCATTAATAATTGTGTTCTCTCAGATAATGAAGCTCAATATGGCGGTGGAGTGTATATTACAAATGGTTCCGCTCCGCTAATTCAGAACACTTTAATTCAAAATAATCATGTCAACACTTCAGGTGGTGGTGTTTATATAACTGCTTCTGCTCCCACCTTTATTGATTGCATAATTCAGGATAACAACTCAGAGAGCTGGGGTGGGGGTGTTACCTGCTATAATCTTGCTACTCCGACCTTTGAGAACTGTACCATCAACAATAATGAATGCGAGAGAACTGGCGGTGGGATGCACATATCAAATGCATCCCCGATCCTTAGTCACTGTTTGATCCGTAATAATCGGAGTGCATCCTGGGGTGGTGGGGTTAATTGTTACAATCAAGCTAATCCCACCATTGAGTACAGCATCTTCCGTGGTAATTTTGCAGAAAACAGCGGGGGTGGGCTTTATGCAACTGGAGAGTCTTCACCGGAGGTTAATAATTGCACCTTCGTTCATAATGATGTCGGTGGTTGGGGATCAGCTGTTTACACTTACGCCAATTCAACACCCAGCTTTCATGAATGTATTTTCGCCAATAACACTGGAAATTATGGATTTTATGTAAACGAATCAGTTCCAGAAATCATGTACTCTGATTTCTATAATAACGCACAGGGTGATCTGGGTGGATTTTTGCCAATCTGGCTCGGTGACATTCAATTGACTAACCAAAATGGTACACAATGCGACCTGTTTTACAATTTCTTTGAAAATCCCCGGTTTGCAAATGTCGGTCAGGAGAATTTTAACTTGAATCAGAATTCGCCCTGTATTGATGCCGGGTCGCTCCAAGGTGAAGAAGACCCTGATGGCACGCTTCCCGATCTTGGAGCACTCTTCTTTTATCAGGAGAATGGCGGTGATCCACCTCCACCGATCCCAGAAGTTCTGGTAACTGGTACCTGCATTCTGGAAACCCGTCAACAGCATGATGGTATTGAAATACGATTTATTGGCAAATCGCCCTCCGCTGCGGATGAAACCGCTGCTACCCAAGACAATGGTTTCTTCAGTATTAATTTGCAGCAGGGATTGTATGACGTGGTCTTTGCACATCCTGAATTTTACCCTGATACACTTTTCAATCAACTGATTCTGGATGATACTAATCTTGCAAACACGCTTGATATTATTGGTCTCAGTGGGCAGATTTCAGGTCGATGGGAAGCAGGAACTTATATTTTCGATGGAGAATCGTTTGTTGCTGATCAGGATACCCTGCGTCTGGAGCCAGGAGCTGTCATGCGTTTTGGTGAGGGATCATCACTGACAATTCATGGTTATCTCGAAGCTCTTGGTGATGATGATAATCCGATCGTTTTCGAAGAGCGATACAACCATCAATCATGGGCAGGAATTCGGTTTGATAACACGTCGGCAGAAGAGTCCCTCCTACAGCATTGTACCTTCAGAGATGCCGATGAATCTGCCATAAGAGTGGTCAATTCTTCGATTTGGGTTGATGAATGTTTCTTCACTTTTAACCTGACAAATTCTCAAGGTGCTGCCATCTATATTCAAAATGGCGATGCTATTATTAATGAGTGTAAATTCACTAGAAATGAAGCGGGGCAAGGAGGGGCAGTTTATATTGATTCATCGTCTGTAAGCATTTCACGTAGCTGGTTCGGTTACAATTATGCGACCGAAGGGGGTGCAATATGTGTATTCAATTCGCCCGATCACATCAGTTTTCAACGTAATGTTTTCCGTGACAACACTGGAGAACGAGGTGCTGCAATAGCAATCCAGAATCAGTCCAGCCTGGCAATACGTCACTGCACACTCTACGACAATGACACAGTTCAGGACAGCGAGGGTGCGATTTCCATACGGGGTGCGTCAACGGCGTTGGTGAGTAACTGCATCTTTTTCAATAACGGCATGGCGATGTACATCGATAATCGCAGTGATATTGACCTCGAATACTCAGACTTTTACCCGGCAAATCTTAATCATATTCTCGGATCAAGCCCGCCCGGATTCCACAATCTGAACTCACAGAACCAGAATGGCGATCCTTGCGATATCATGTACAATATCTTCCTTGCGCCAACTTTTTACCCGATTCAGAATGATTCGATCCTGTTACGAGAAGGTTCTCCCTGCATCGATGCGGGCAATCCCGAGACAGCCTTTGATCCTGATGATACCATCGCAGATCTGGGAGCTTTTTATCGTGACATCAGCCTGAATCCGGTTATTTGGAGTGAAACTGCCGGGAATCCTGAAAAATTTGAAATCGCCAGTCTTTACCCTAATCCGTTCAACCATGAGGTACAGCTTTCGGTTGCGCTTCCTCAGTATGGCAGACTTTCAATAGAAATCTACAATGTCCTCGGACAACACATTTCCACTCTGGCAGATCGACCATATCAATCTGGAGTGCATCATTTTCAGTTTTCGGGTGAAAATTTGAGCAGTGGCTACTATTTTATCCAGGTTTCCACCGCCGGAGAACAGACACTCACGCAACGGATTCAGTTGCTGAAGTGATCGATTACGAATTATTGAGAGTACGCCAGAGTGAATTAAATTCTATCCGCAACATCTTCGGATGTTGCGGAACACTCGTCGCTGAACATTCGCTATTGATTATGTCGGCTCTTCGCTATTTTGTATGGGTGGAATCTAAAGAAATACTTTCCCATAGTCTTTGCGAGGAACGCAGTGACGCGGCAATCTCATTCTAGCTACAATAGCGATTGCTTCACTTCGTTCGCAATGACGTCCATTCCAGAACTGCCAGTTATTACCCACATGAAACAGCGAAGAACCATTATGTCTTCAGTGGCACGCATAACAATGGCAGTCTGCTTTTGACAGCACTCAAGTAATATATAAACCAGCAAAGCTAACCATCTATAATTTCATAATTCTATAATTCCATAATTTTCTCGAGCATTCTCGCATCATCCAACTACCAGGTAAATCAACTCATTCATATTCAAAGAGCCTTTCGTCCGGCATGATCTCCATTCCAGGGCGTAGTTCCTCAATGCGTATCCCCGGTTGATTCAGATGGTAGGCGTAATTCAGGTAGATCAATACTTGCGTCATTCCCTCAACCACCCGTGCTGCTTCTGCATTACCGGCATCATAAGCGGTGAAGCCCATGTGTTTGATCATCAGCGTCGCCTCATGCTTTGCCTGAAGATCATCTCCGACCACCAGGATATCTGAATTTGACGGCATGGTATGATTCAGCAAGCAGGTTGCAGAAACATTCTTGAAAGCACCGACGACATCGATATCCTCGCCGAGAATGGCTTGCGCTTCCTCTGTAGCTGAACCTTCAGGTGGCCAGAGAAAAGCGAGTTGATTTTTGGGATCAACCGGTGCGGTGACATCCACGATCAATTGTTCCATGTTAACCAACGGTGCGATTTTTTCCAGAATCTCACGGTGGCCGGTCATCGGGACTGTGATGAATACAACCTCTGCTTCTTTCACGGCATCTTCATTTGTCATCCCGATAAACCGTTCTTCAGGCAACCCGACATTTTTCGCCAGCCCACGTGCCAGTGCTTGTGAACGTTTGATGTCACGCGACCCAATCAGGGCGGTATTACCAGCATAGGCGATACGTGTCGCGATCCCTGCGCCCTGCCAACCTGTTCCTCCAACAACTGCGCATTTCATTTAAAGCCTCTTATTTCTGGATTGGAATTGAAAAGTATTATTTCAATGAATGATAAGCTATTCCAGCGCTATATCGCAAAACTCACCGCCAGATTATTCGTTACTTTACTCCCACTGTAACTGCAAACTATTTGTGATTTATGGCGGTTCATTATTGCTATTATTGCGATTTAAAGAGTATTATGAACTTAACATGTCATAGAGTCCGAGGCGGATTTTAAATGCCTTGAACCGATTTCCTTCAAGTAGTGATAAAAGAGCTACAGGGTAGGGGGAGCGATGAATAAGATATTCTGGCTATTCAGTATTGTTGTCTTGGTAACTTGTGCAACAAAAGCTGAAATTCTCTTTGTCCCGCAAGATTTTGATCAAATACAGGAAGCGATAGATGCAGCCCAAACAGGTGATACTGTTGTAGTCAGCGAAAGTGCATATCAAGATACAATTATGATCTTGAATAGATCATTGACATTGTCAAGTGAGTATATATTAGATAGAGATACGAGTCATATTTCCAATACTTGGATTAGTCCTCCTCACAATGCCCTCAATCAAAGAGTTATTAATGTGAATGGGCAACTCACAGACACCGTTTCAATAATGGGATTTACCATTGCAAATGGTTTCTTACGTGAATACATAACGTATGGTGCTGGTATACGTGCCGATACGGTTTTCCTTCATCTGGAACAAAACAGGTTTATTAATAATACGGCTGATCGGGGGGGTGCAGTTGCAATGATTTGGTGCAACTCCAGGATTATTGATAATGTGTTTGAACAAAATAGTTATCGTTGGTCTGGGAGTCTGCATGCTGATAATCATGATTTACGATATTTCACTGGTAAGCACTTTCTCTCCGGGAATGTTTTTCGTAACAATCACACAGAACTTCATACAAATGGATGGGCAGGCGCAGTAGATATTAATGGGTACAGAATAGGAGTTACAATAGAGGGATGCGAATTCTACAATAATCAATCTGATTTAAATGGAGGTGCAGTCTATTTACTTTCTCCGCTGGGAACAGTCGGAAGTTATGCAATCGTTAACAATTGCATCTTCGAAGGAAATATATCAGGTCTTGAAGGAGGTGGCATCAGCACCGTCTACATAGATTCAGTAGAGGTTTCCAACTGCTATTTTGAGAATAATATAACTGGAGATTCTGTTCTCTGTGATGGTGGTGCCCTGCACTCCGCGCGGACGGATATCAACCGCTATTATAAAGTGGACGGCAACACTTTCATCAACAATGAGACTACCTCCAATACGGGAGCTTTATCCATCGGTTGTGCTTCCATCGTTTCCAACAATGTTTTTATCAACAATGGCAGCAGGGAGGCATCCGCGCTGCAAACCTTCGCAAACATCGGCGAACATCCTGGAACCACACTTATCAACCACAATGTCTTCTACGGCAACTATAGCTTTCCTCCTGAATCCGAACTCTATGCAGGTGTATTGAGTACTTTTTTCGATCATCCCATTGATGTATACGAGAACGATTTCCTCTGGAATCCTGGTGTAACTGCTAGCGTAGTTTTTCGCGCTGATGAGAATACCATGGATTTACGGAACAACTACTGGGGAGCTGCAAGCGGACCCTACCATGCGGAATTTAACCCGGCTGGAGAAGGTGATACTTTGGCGACAGAAGATGAAATCTTCACACCCTTTTCGACTACGCCCTACACCGCCCCACAGGAATTTCACCTCCGTTTTCCCGAAGATGGCTGGACAGGCGAGGAGGGGATCGCACAATTCAACTGGACAGTTGCCCAGGACTTCACAACCATGGATGCTGTACAATATAAACTCCAGATTGCGGTTGATGAAAATTTTGAGAATGTGACTGAATATAATGCTGGTTCCGATACGACCTATACTATAGAAGGGTGGGAATTTGAGCAGCAGTACTGGTGGCGTGTTTATGCTGAAGACTCGTTCGGCTTACGTACATATTCCGTAGAAACCTTCTCGCTCTATTTCACAGGAGTTGAGGAGCAGAATGACAGAAACTTACCACATTCGCTTGAGATCATAGAATGTTACCCCAACCCCTTCAATTCAGTTCTCAATGTGACTATTGGTGTGCCAGAAGCCGGGACTGTATCTGTCCGACTGATTGATTTGCTCGGAAGGCAAGTTACTGAACAATTTATATCTGCAGTTAGCGGTGGGCTATTGCATACATCAATAGATGCGGATAGACTTCCATCAGCGATATATTTTCTTGAGGTTTCTCAACTTACGAATATATCCCGGAGCAAAGTGTTATTGATAAAATAAGTACTTAGGCTTTCTACAAGATTTACCTCAACTTCAATGTTGAGATTGCCAGCAACGCCAAAATAAGCGCAACAATGCTGAACCGCAGGACTACTTTTGTCTCAGAGAAACCGCGATGTTCAAAGCTGTGATGGATTGGTGTACGGAAGAAGATACGTCGCCCTAAAAGTTTCAAACCGATACGTTCACCGATTACATGAGTCAGGTTTACATAGATAAACAAGGCTCCCGCAATCAAGAATAAAAATTCCTGCTTTGTTAATAGCATCAACACCGAAAGAACCCCACCAATCGCCAGACTGCCTGTATCACCCATGAACATCTCGGCTGGGTAGCCATTGTACCAGAGAAAACCGATCAATGCGCCAATCATTGCTGAGGAGAAGACCACCAGCTCATGCACGCCCGATAGGGAAGGGTAGAGGAGATAACCGCTCAGGTTAACATTGCCCAGTATATAGGCGAATACACCATAGACTATAACCGTAGGCAGACAAGTTCCCGCAGCCAAACCATCGAGACCATCAAGGAGGTTGACCGCATTCGAAACCGCAACCACAACAAACGCGCAAAAAGGTATGTAAAGCCAGTACAAATGAATATCGATTCCGCCATGAATCGCTGGTTTGACAAAAGGAATTCCCACTGTTTCGGCGATAAAATGAGGGAAAGGAGTTGTGGCTGGCAGATAGAGAATGATTCCCAGTCCCAAACCATAGAATGTTTGCAGGAGCAGCTTGGTGTTTCGGCTCATCCCAGCGTCGGCGTGTCCACCACGTACCTTTGCCAGATCATCACGTGAACCGATAAAGGCGAAAAATAGCAGTGAACTCATCACAATCCAGAGGTAACTGTTCCCCCAATCACCCCAGAGCAACATCGCTATGCAGACTGAGAAAACGATTAGAACGCCACCCATGGTTGGGGTGCCATGCTTTGACTTTGCCAGGTGAGGATCAAAATCACGTTGTTTATCCTTCAATCCCTGCTTGTAGGTGTAGCGAATGAAAAAGGGACCTAACAGATAGATCATTAAAAAGGTTGTAATCACCGACCCTATCGAGCGTACTGATATATATTCCAGTACACGCAGGAAACTGAGTTTATCATTCATGGATTGCAGGAGATCAGCGAGGAGGTAAATCATTGAGCTGTCTCCTGCTGCAGTTGCTGACGAAGGCTTGCGTATTTCTCCTTCAACGGAAAGTGAGGCTGAACTGTTGTTGACGTTATGAGAAAATTATCCAACCGAATCGAAATATCTTCGCAAACTTCTGGAGATAGTTGGTGACGATTTAACAACGCCTGTATTCCACGCAGGAGTGCATCACGAAGCAGAACATGGTTATCCAGGATCAGCTCATCACAGACCTTTAAGAAGTGTTCAGGTTCTGCGAAAAATCCGTATGTATGAATCGCTTCCTGACGTACTTCCAGGTTTTTATCATGAACCAACTCATTTACCAAAGTAATCAAACTATTTGAAGGTGTTTGAATATAGCCAAGCCTTAAGTATCGTAGGCAAGCTGCGCGTACTTCGTAGTACGGATCTTTCATTGCAACTGTGATTGCCTCTTTTACATCTTCATCACAGACACCAATAAGTGCGAATGCGGAAATGATATTTCTCCGTATAAATCCGACTTGAATATAGTCTCCGCCTAGTGCTCTTTTGATCCTGGAAACTGGTGTACGATCAGTCAGTAATTTGCACAACAGTGGCAATCTGGCAGAATGACGGGTTAATCCGATAAGTTTAGTGCCTTCATTGCGCACTTCCCATGCAGAATGGGTGAGTAGAGCCGCTCCACGGTAGCGTAGATAGTCTAGTTCTGGCAGATTTTCCAATTCATCGTCACATATTTTACCATGAATAAACGCCTGTTCCCACTTGATATCGAGAAATTTTTCAACCTGCCGTCTAATCCCTGCAGGAGTACCTGACCAGGCGAATCCCTTTAAAAATGATTCATCAGTGAAAGGGGAGCTTTGCTTGAAAATTTCCCTTTTTGCCAGTGCGAGGATGGTTGAAGCAATTGTCAGGGCGGCATCCGGTCGGACAACTTTTTTAGCATTTACCGCAAGCTCATGCCGTTTTTCACGGTTGTGAATCAATTCCTTTATTATACCAGCCAGCAATTCACCCGAAGCAACTTCAACCAGTACATTCTCTTGTAGTACAGGCTCCTCATAGAGTAACTCAATCGCACCTTTTTTAAACAATTCACGTGCGTTTGCTACCTGCGAATCACCAGGTAAATTCGCTTTTGGGATTACAATGGAAGGGAGACCCAGAGTACAGACTTCCTGCAGAGACCCAGCACCAGCTCGTATCACTGCGATATCTGCGGCGGCAAGGTGAGTGGGAAGATCGTGAGAAAAATCCACCAGCTCATAGTTTTTTTGACCGGAATTGATCTGATCCAGACGTGATCTTGTATCCTGCATGGCATTATAGGAACTGGATTTAAAGGTGCCGACAGCGTGAAAAATATGAATATTCTCCTCATCCTCCAGAAAGGGAAGTGCATCAACGATTGTCCGGTTAATGGTTCTGGCACCTTGACTACCACCAAATACAACGATGTATTTGGCATTTGTCTCTAGCCCAAGCTGCCGACGCGCAACTTCCCGTTCAATACTATTGATACTGGAACGAACTGGATAGCCGACCAATTCAGTTTTTTCAGGGGGAAAATACTGCAATGCGCCTGAATGACTTACTCCAATGGCAGTGGCAATTTTCGCGGCGAGTAAATTCATTCGTCCCGGGGCTGCATTCTGTTCATGAATATAAACTGGGATATTCAGCAGGCCGAGGCTTATAATTCTCAGAAATGCACTGGCTAGAACAGTTGGTGCCGATGCAAATCCCCCAGATGCGACTATGACATTTGGACGAAAAAAAATCAGATAAAATGAGGAGGTTAGAATTCCCGACAAAAGGATTATGATAAAACGAAGCATCTGAAAAGATATTTTTGAGTTCGGCATTCCAACCGATGGTGAGAATCGGATTTTGTAGCCCTGTTTCGGTACCACATTTGCTTCAACTCCCTGTGGTACGCCAATATAGAGAAATTCGAGGGAGCTGTCCTGTTTCAGGAGTGCTTCTGCAATCGCGAGAAGAGGACTTACATGACCACCACTTCCGCCACCGGTTAATACTATTTTCAAGTTGCTGACTCTCTTCATGATCTCCTTCAATATGCAATGGGAAGCTACATTCCTGCCGATAAATTTGCAAGTAAAATAAAGAACAGGCAAAGCATTTAAGATATAATTGTGCTTCAAGTATCCTCTGGAAACTTCTTATTGATTCAAACTTTTTCTTCCCGTGATTGATGCTGAACGGTGATTAAGAAAGCGAAGCTGGAATTTAGAAAAGTGAGTATCTTATCCAATCTCTCGAGAATTCCACATTCGATCCCAACCAAAGAGGTGGCATATTCATCCAACTTCTATTAGATTATTTTTTCACAAAGTTTTCAACGACTCACTCTCTTCAGATATTGATAAAATTGCGCTCATAAAATTCAAATGTTCCCAGACGATTTTGTGCTTCAATTCAATGATAGGCAATCTGAAGTTTTGATCTACAAACGTACAATTGGGAAAATAACAACAAATCGTAGTTGTTGAACTTTCAGGAGGATAAAATGTATTCAAAATGGTGGCGTTTTGTGCTACCCATGATGCTGTTGGTCTTTTCAACTGCTTCCGCAGATTTAATTGTGAATGAGATCATGCAGAATCCAGGTGCAGTAGGTGACAACAGCGGTGAATGGTTTGAGGTCTACAATTCATCCGATATGGATGTCGATATGAATGGTTGGACCATTCGTGACAATGATAACGATTCTTTCGTCATCGAAAATGGTGAGCCGCTTTTTGCCCCAGCCATGGGTTACCTCGTCTTTAGTAACAATGGCGATTTTGAAACAAATGGTGGTGTAAATGTTGACTATGTATACACTGGGTTTTCTTTAGCAAACAGCGCGGATGAGGTTGTTATCCAGGATGCTGATGGCGAAATCTGGGACGAAGTCTGGTATGATGGTGGACCTGCTTTCCCGGACCCAAATGGCGCTTCCATGTATCTGATCAGCACAGTTTTGGACAACAATGTTGGATCAAACTGGGCAGAAGCAACCCAAATGTGGGATGGCAGTTTAGGTGATTTCGGATCACCAGGTTCCGCAAATGAAGCCCCAACCTATACAGACCTCATGAATGGTGGTTTTGAGATGTGGGATGTGAATGGATTGAATGGTCCTCCTGATTATTGGACTATGATGGGCGATGGTTTCACAGTTTGGGGAGAGGATAATCCTGCCTATATCCATGGTGGCGAGTGGGCTGCACGTGCAACTCAATCTACCCTGGGCGTAAAATATCTTTCCCAGAATGTATATGAGTTTGAAGAAGGAACACCTTGGCAATTTTCACTATGGGTGATGGATGATGCGCTACTCATGGTCGACTTAACTCTCGCATACTTTGACGCTGATGACAATCAACTTGATGCCTATGCCAGTGATGGCTCTGTAGACAATGTTGACTGGCAGCAACTCGCGGTTGTCGGTGAGGTTCCCATGGGAACAGAATATGCGACAGTTACCATCCGTGTCCAGAACGAAGAAGGATTTGTGGATCAGGCTTTTGTGGCTTTCGATGATGCTGAACTGGTGGATGCAACTGTAGCCGAAGTTGTAGCGATTATGGATATCCAGCTTGACCCTGAAGCCTATGTCGACACCGAAGTAATTGTCGAGGGTATTGTAACCCAACCCGCAAACTCAGCTCATGTTGGCTATGCTGATGTGTACATCCAAGAAGAAACAGGTTATGGAATTAACCTTTATGATGTAGATCCTACGCTTGCAGAGGGTATGGACCGTGGCGATTTAGTGCGTGTTACAGGTACAGTACTGCAATACTTTGATGTTACAGAAATTACAGGTTTCACCTGGGAGCTTATCTCCGAAGGCAATGAAATGCCTGCTCCCTTAGAGTATACAACGGGTGAATTTGTTGCCAATGCTTACGATATGGAAGGCTCATGGGCAACGATAACTGGTATTCTTCAGAATGAGCCGCAGGTTGGTAGTCACAATCTGTTTGTCGATGATGGCTCTGGCGAAGCACTGGTTCGTATTAATGGCGATGCACAGCTCGATCTTGAGGGACTTCATGCTGGAGCTGAAGTAACTTTCTGGGGTGTAATTGATCCTTATCAGGGTGTTCCTCAAATCGCCCCTTCACTCCAACAGGATGTGATGTTTGAAGGTGACAATGAGCTTATCAGCATTGAAGAAGTTCAAACCAACCCAGATCTGGTTGACACTGAAGTCGTTATTCAGGGGATAATCACTCAAGCTGGTGGCACCGTTCATGTTGCATACACTGACGTATATATCCAAGATGAGTCTGGTTACGGTGTCAATCTTTACAGTAGTGAACCAGAAGTTGGTGAAAGTCTGTTGCGCGGAGACCTGGTTCGCGTCACTGGTACAGTAGGTCAATATTTCAATGTTACTCAGGTTGCTGATTTTACTTATGAACTAATTTCTCAAGGCAATCCACTTCCAGCTCCCATTGAGTACACAACAGGTGATTTCAATGCGAATGCACTCGCCATGGAAGGTTCCTATGCAACGGTCAGAGGTCTCTTGACAACTGAACCGGGAGAAGGCAGCTACAATCTTATGGTCGATGATGGCAGCGGTGAGATGACAGTTCGTATCAATGGCGATGCGATGCTTGATCTCAGCATGTATACCATCGGTTCTGAACTTGAGATTTACGGCACAATTGATGAATACCAGGCGGTCCCACAACTTCAACCGAGTGAACAGGGCGACATCATTGAAGTAATTGCTCCTGATCAGGTTTCGATCGAAGAGGTTCAAACTAATCCTGAGCTGATTGATATGACTGTCACCATCGAAGGTGTGATTACTCAACCGGGTAACAGTGTTCATCTTGCTTACACTGATGTTTATATCCAGGATGAATCTGGATATGGCGTCATGATGTATGCACAATCACCCGATGCAGGTGCTGATCTGATGCGTGGTGATCGTGTAATTGTGACTGGTGTTGTTGATGAATATAATGGTGTCACTGAAATAGTTGATTTTGAGTACGAGTTGATTTCACAGAACAACCCGATGCCAGTAACGATAGATTACACAACTGGTGATTTTAATGCGAATGCGTTAACCATGGAAGGTACATGGGCGACGGTTACTGGTATGCTGGTCGCTGATCCGGGTGAAGGTAGTTATAACCTCTTGGTCAACGATGGCACTGGTGACTGTATTGTTCGCATTAATGCCGATGCCGCACTTGATCTCACCGGTCTATTGATGGGTGATGAAGCAACCTTCTATGGTACAATTGATCTATTCCAGGATATCCCACAACTTCAACCTTCCCTTCAGGAAGACATAGTTGTAGGTGGTGGTCCAATGATGGTTACTATAGAAGAAGTCCAGACCAACCCTGATCTCCTTGAGCAGGTAGTGATGATTGAAGGAATCATTACTCAACCAGGCAACAGTGCCCATGTTGGTTATACTGATGTCTACATTCAGGATGAAACTGGTTACGGTGTCATGATGTATTCCGCAGACCCGGCAGCAGGTGCAGAATTGATGCGCGGCGATCTGGTTACAGTAACTGGTACAGTCGATCAATACTTTGATGTAACAGAAATTATTGATTTTACTTATGAATTAATCTCACAGGGTAATCCATTGCCTGCAGCTATTGAATACACAACCGGTGACTTTAACGCCAATGCACTGGCTATGGAAGGTTCCTGGGCGATGGTTTCAGGTACTCTGATGAATGACCCCGGTGAGGGTAGCTTTAACCTGATGGTCGATGATGGAAGTGGTGAGTGTGTAGTTCGTATCAATGGCGATACCGGGATTGATTTTATGGGTCACATGGCTGGTGACATGGCAACATTCTACGGCACCATTGACGCTTATCAGGGTGTTCCACAATTGCAGCCTTCCTTGCAGGAAGATGTTATGTTCGGTGGAGATATGAACACTCTTACTTTACAATTGGCACCAAACTATTTTGAACTCATTTCCACGAACATTGCACCGATGGATCTAGATGCCGCCGCAGTATTCGGTGGAATCGAAAGCCTCGCTATCGCATATCAATCCGATGGCGGAATCTTTTTGCCACCGAACATCAATACCATAGGCGAAATTGATGTTGCCCAGGGATATCAGCTTTTCTGCACTGCAGCCGAAGAAATTGTATTTGAGGGTGCACCAGTTGAACCCGATATCATGATCCATCTTAATGCTGGTCTCTGGCAGTGGCTGGGCTATCCGCTTCAGGATGAAGTACCAGTTGATATCGCTCTTGCCGCAATTGAAGAGCAAGTTGCCATTGTGATGAATGATGAGGGTCATATCTGGTTACCACCGATCATTAACACAATCGGCAATATGGTTCCCGGTACAGGCTACTTCGTCTTCATGACCGAGGAAGCGAACTTCCAGTATGGTCAGAATATGGTTGCTGGTATTTCAACTTCAGATGTATGGGATGTACCAGAAGTTGAAGGCGCACCGACAGCCACTGGATTACCATACGCCGTCATTCTTGATTTGGACGAGGAGTTGATCGAGAATGGTGCAGCCATTATTGAGCTCTATGATGGTTCAACCTTGGTAGGTAAGGCTGCTGTCGATAGTGATCGTGACCTTACACCCGTGATTGCATGGCAGGGTGATTCCGATCTCGGAATTGATGGCTTTGAAGCTGGCAACAAAATGTCTTTCCGTATTCTCGATGCTGAAGGCAACAAACTCCCCATCGATATCGCTGGTGATGATGTATTGTTTGGCAAGGGTGCGTATGCCTCAGTCGCAGTCAGCTACAATGATGCATGGATTCCGAAGGATTATGCGATTTCTTCAGTCTATCCGAACCCCTTCAACCCGACAACAACCATTCAGGTTGGTGTTCCTGAAGCATCCAACCTTCATGTTGCGATCTTCAATATTCTAGGTGAAGAGGTTGCAGTTCTTGCAAGCCGTCCGGTACAAACTGGCTATCACACATTCAGCTTTAATGGTTCACAACTTACCAGTGGCATTTATTTTGTCCAGGCTGTGGTTCCCGGGAAGATGAATGAGATGCGCAAGATTATGCTGGTCAAGTAAGAGATAACTCAGCTAGATTTTATACTCAATCCTCCATACCTTTATTTAGTATGGAGGATTGTTGTTTCAATTCAAAAAATGGATATTGTCAGCGAAAATTCCTGCAGAAATTATAATGATTACTTTTACTCCTGAAGATATCACTCAATTAGAGCAGCAGAATATCACACCAGACGAGGTGGCAAGGCAGCTTGCGTTATTCAGAAGAGGCAATCCAAAACTGAAACTGACTCGTCCCTGCACCCTGAATGATGGAATACTGCAAATCCCTGCAGATCAAATTGCCAGATATACCGAACTGGCTACATCTGCGAGACTTCAAGGAAGTTTAATCAAATTTATTCCTGCATCAGGTGCAGCAAGCCGAATGTTCCGTTTTTTACTTAACACACTGAATTCCATCAATCCACTTTCTCGTCAGAAATTGATAATTGAAAGTAAAAAGGGAGATTCTGACGCAACGAATTGCCTGAAATTCATTGATAACATATCGAATTTCGCCTTCTATCCAACTCTACGTGAGAAGCTGAGGCAACAAGGCTTGTCGATTGATTCGCTTCTGGATTCGGGAAACTACACTGAGATTGTTGATGTACTTCTCAACCCAAATGGTCTGGACTATTCAGCACTCCCCAAGGGCATGATCCCCTTTCATACATACGAGGGCAGTCAACGTACTCCATTCCAGGAACATATCATTCAGGCAAATCATCTCACGAAGGACGATAACAAAACCACTCATATCCATTTTACAGTCGCATTGAATCACAGGGATAATATCCGTGAAAGTATCGAACAATTTTTTACCGAGCAATTTCTCGACGAAAAGCTGGATATAACCTATACCATTCAACGACCCTCTACGGACACAATCGCTGTCGACGTGGACTTGAATCTATTCCGTGATGACGAGAGAAAATTGCTCTTTCGCCCCGGGGGGCATGGTGCTCTCCTGGATAACCTGAATGAAATAAATAGCGATATCATTCTCATTCAAAACATCGACAACATTGTTCCCGATGCAAAACGTGCGATTGTGTTGACCTGGAAAAGAGTGTTGACAGGCTACCTGATTGAATTACAGAACCAGATTAACGCATTTTTGCACGATCTCGATAATAACAATCTAGATGAGTCGCAATTACAGACCATTCTGAATTTTGCACGAGATAATCTTTCTTGTCCTGAACCCTCTGGATGGGATCAAAAAACGAAAAAGGAGCGGCACGACTATTTACACAACCTCTTGAATCGACCTTTGCGTGTCTGTGGAATGGTTGAAAATACCGGTCAACCGGGTGGGGGGCCTTATTGGGTGGTTGATGAAAATGGGCGTGAATCAATTCAGATTGTCGAGAAGTCGCAAATGGATTTATCCGATCCGAACCAACAGAATATCCTTGAAACATCTACCCATTTTAATCCTGTAGACATCGTTGCTGGAGTTAAAAACTACAAAGGTGAAAAGTTTAACCTGCTTGAGTTCAGGGATCGTTCATTGGTCTTTATCGCTGAGAAGTCTCACCAGGGAAGAAAATTAAAAGCATTGGAACGTCCCGGGTTGTGGAACGGCGCGATGGCAGGGTGGAACAGTGTTTTTGTTGAGGTTCCGGCGGAGACTTTCAACCCTGTAAAAACCGTCAATGACCTCCTTACACCCGCACATCAATAATTTGGGTGTTCAGCTCTCACTAGAGCTTGCATCATATCCTGGCAGACTGACTTGCTCAATTCCATCCTGTCTATGAATCAAACAGCAAGCTATTCGCCACCTGTCAATATCTACTATTCACTTAACATACAAACCCTTCTGTAAATACACCTTTTCAGCTACTTCCATCCTGAAAATAAGAAGTCCGGTTGACAGCCCTGCGGTGGACGCATCCCAGTGGGTGGTGTGCTGTCCAGCGTGGAGTACGCCATCACGCAGTATTGCAATTTCCTGACCGAGGATATTGTGTACGCTGAGACGTACCTGATCCTCCAGCGGCAATTCCAGCCTCAACATCACCTCACTATTGAACGGATTAGGATAGACCGGCTGTAACGCAAATTCACGAGGTAACGCTTCCTTTCCCTCCTCGCTGGGATTGTAATTGTCCGGTGCTATGGTGGTGAAACAGATCGCTCGCTCTGCCTGTAGAACAGCCGCTGTCGCCGGGTATTCATTCGCGTAAGTGTACTGAAGCCCTCGTCTGTGATGGTAATCCTGAATGCCAACTGTGCAGAAGTTGTTATCCTGGTCTTCATTGTCTGCTTCACGATAATGTATTTCGATGATACCGTCCCCGGTCGGAGTTGGATAAAAAGCTGGATCAAGCAGGACAATGGTAAATTCTGCGGCTTGATAATCCTGGTTCTGATAGCTCCAGGATGTAACTGTATTGGAATACTCGATCACAAAGCGATCTTCTCCCTGCCAGGTATACACCTCCATCCGTTCTCCCTGAGGCGATTTCAAATCGTCCCAGAATGCCGCCAGCATGTAATGCGGACCAATTCCAGCTCCCATGCTCCAATTGCGAAACATGTGCCTTGTGTACGGATGCTCAGGATAAAAAGCAATCCAACCGTTCGAGGAGATTGTCAGAGAATCGGTGGAATAGCCGTAGAACGGAAACTCAAAAGGCATTTCCATAACAATGTTCTCGTCCTCACTTAACTCATATAATGTGGCATCGGGGAGATTTTCGAGGTCATACCATTCATACTCCGGTGCCTGATCCCATTGAGTATCGGTGTCATCGTAAATGAAGTAGCCATACTGATCCGGACCCGTCGGGTCACCTGCTTCCGCACCTTCGATCTCCATAACCAGACCGGTGACACCCAGCGAGTTTTCATCTTCATCGAAAAATTGAACTTCGAGACGTACCTGGCGTCCGGCGTAAGTATCGCCTGCGACCTGCAGAAGGAAAGAATTTTCTGCAGTGATGAACTGATCATCCTCATGAACAATAAGCATTGTCTGATTCTCGCGAATTTCGACAGCCTCATCCCAACTGTACATGAAAGCGTTGACATTTTCACGCAATCCACTGCCTCTGTTTTCAAAGGTAAAAAGGTACTCGACTGTCTCGCCCACCTCGAAAGTTCCAAAGATCGTTTCGTGACTATGGTATTTCAGGTCGAGTGCTTTCGTGGGTATCCACACTTTGAACAATTTCTCTACGAATTGATCGCAGGAGACGAGCAGGTCGAACTCCAGTTCAACCCCATCCGGCAAGTACTCCACAAGCTCAACAAGGAAGGGTTCATCTCTGTTTATTCCTTCTCCGTCGGGAGGGAGATCGCCGATAATTGCAGTAGGTGATACAATAGAGACGAGTTCCTCGGAAGGATGACTCAGGGTGAACATAACATTGGTCAGGTCGATCTCGTTTTTGTTCAGCACCCGAACCGACAGGGTAACCTCTTCTCCAGGCAGGATATACTCTTCCATACCATTAGCAAGTTGGAATCCCTGGAAAGTTACCAGGAACTCTGGTTCTTCGACTCTGATCATCCTCTGTTGAGGGTAAAAATCCGGTTTGAAAACTGTAAGAGTCAGTTCATTGGGGAGTTCGTTGGGAAGGGTAAATGTATACTGTCCAGCGTCATTCGTGTATCCGCTCAAGTTCAGAAATTGTCCATTAAGTGAAACTTGTGCATTCTGAAGCGGATTCTGGTTTTGTTCGTTTGAAACAAGCACAGAAAATGAATTTGCATCGCTCTGAATCACATCCGCAGCGGTCACTTCGAGGTTCAAAGGTCTGTGTTTCCACATTTGGAGTGCTGGATCACCCAGTACATGATAAACCTGGGAATAGAATTCATTCATCTCCTGTTGATTCTCCAGCGGGAAACCAGCCATCAGTTCCAGTTTAGCACGTTGTAATGCCGCGGAGATATTCGTGATGCCTTCATCGTAGATTCCACGGTAAAAACCTATCAGTAATGGATTGTTGTATTTTGAATTCGTGTGAAGATCTGTCGATCCGATAAAGGCGGTCGCACCACGAGGTGTATTGTATGTACCTGCTGTAATCCAATATTCCCCAAAGCTTTTGTTGTGGTTTTCATTGCCAAAATCGCCAGTGTTGCAGGTATAGCTGGTAACTATGGGTAGTGGTAAAGGGTTTTCGAGCATACCGATTTCACTGCTATAAAATTCAGGACGAACCCACCCAGTTGCATTTCCCCAGCCTCGGAAAGCAACCCACATGGCGCCCTCATCAATCAGGTCTCCGGGGAATGGAGGATTAGGATTCTGAACGTCCCAGAAAGCAGAATCGATTTCAATACCCCAGTCGTTCTGCATCCATTCTCCAAGTTGCCTTGAGGAAGACATGACAGTGTAGGGTGGATGTCCATCAGAGTAGTTTCCAGCGATAAGCACGGCTCGATCCCATGCGGGACTTGGATTTTCCTGGTCGGATGGATTTTCATATAATGGCACTCGCGAAGAGGCATTCATAGCTTCGCTTGCGGTCCCTACCGGCATACGACCGATCCAGACTTCAGGCAAAGCATCATCGCCCTCAAGCCATGTGTAACGCCAGTCTGTGACATCCAATTCCAGCGGAGCGTTGGGATTCTGCACACGTGCGGAAGGAGGGATACGTGTATTCCCACCACGTACAACATCTCCAACCAACAGCACATGTTCGAGAGGAGGGTCTGCGGTCTCATAGTAGAATCTGATTGTATCCTGTACTTCTGACGCTTCCAGTTCACTATGAACCTCGGGAAGTAGAATGGTGAATCCCAGTTCCTCTTTCCAGGTGATGTAGTTGTTTAGCCTGGGGACATAAGACGCATGGGCGATCATGAGGATGCTGCCAGGACAGTCACTGCGTCTCACTCCCAGCTCATCCAGTTCATCGAGACAGAGACTGCGGTAGAGTTGATAGAAGCTGTCTGGAACAGGTCGATCCAGCGGCTCTTCACCGGCACTTGCAATCCATTCACCCGGCAGGAGCTGTACCTCGATATGATCGACTGCCAGAATCACACCAGTTTCCAACTCGAGGGATGTTGTGAACTGCAATGGTGCAATTGTCACATCACGGAGTATGCCAGCTTTTCCCAAATGAACGAGCTGTTGTTTTTGTGCTGAAGTGAGGTTGTGGAGCGAAACAGTTTCCGCCGCGTTTTCCGAGTCCATCTCCTCCGAGATTCCCGAATACACGATCCTACCTTCGAAGTCGGTGATCGAAACTTCGCCCTTTTGTCCCCACGGAAGTCGGATCCAACGCTCTGCTGTAGGAAATTCAGACTCTTGAAGAGACTCACCAACAGGATGAATACGTTGCCAGGAGTAGCTACCTGATCCAACGGATTGGATTTGTCGAGATTGTGTAGAACCAGCGTGAGAAAATGATTGGGATGGATGGCATACCAACAGCAAAGTGATGCCGAATAACATGTGAGTTATAGAGAACTTGTTACGCATTTGCCCCTCCAGATAGCGAAGATACCGTGCAAGATTTACAAAGAGGTAATTCCTCCCTATTCAAAATAGCCCTTTCCGCAACAGACAGACAAGGGGATCGTACAGAAAATAAACAATTCAAGAAGGGGCGCTCCGGAGCTTGCCGCAGGTATTATCCTAGAACATGAATTACTGTAAACATCACAGACAACAAAAAAGGTCTTGACAAATAAATGCCAAGACCTTTGATAAAACAAATTGTATATCAGTTTATATAAACTTTGCCAGTGCATCTTTCAGTGTCGGTGAACCGATTTCCTGCAAGTCGTAGGTGACACGGACGGATGGTTTGTCAATCTTGATCACACGTCTCAAGTCAATCGGAGTACCTATAACCACTGCATCACAATCCACTGCAGCGATGGTTTTTTCGAGGTCAGCCATCTGCTCAGCACCATAACCCATAGCTGGAAGCAGTTCGCCGATGGTCGGGTATTTCTCGAAGGTTTCGGCGATTTTGCCAGTCACCCATGGGCGTGGATCAACCAGTTCCACCGCACCAAACTTGGAAGCAGCAATCACACCAGCGCCATACTCCATCTCACCGTGAGTAAGGGTTGGACCATCTTCAACTACCAGCACTCTCTTACCACGAAGGAGTTGAGGATCTTCAACTGCAATCGGGGAGGCAGCGTCAACCACAATCGCGTTTGGATTATGAGCTGCGATATTTTCACGAACCTCTTCGATATCCTCGAGATCAGCGGAATCGATTTTATTGATGACTACTACATCTGCCATCAACAGGTTAGTTTCGCCGGGATAGTATGTAGTTTCGTGACCGGGACGGTGCGGGTCAACCACAACAATCTGCAGGTCAGGACGATAGAATGGAGTATCGTTATTTCCGCCATCCCAGAGGATGACATCCGCTTCTTTTTCTGCTTCACGTACGATGGCTTCATAGTCAACGCCAGCGTAGACAACACTGCCCATGGCGATATGGGGTTCGTACTCTTCCATCTCCTCGATGGTGCAATCATGCTTTTTGAGATCATCGAGATCTGCGAAACGTTGCACTTTCTGCTTTGCAAGGTCGCCGTAAGGCATCGGGTGACGGATAGCAACAACACGTTTGCCAGCTTCTTTGAGTACTTTGGTTACCGCACGTGTTGTCTGGCTCTTGCCACAACCGGTACGAATGGCGCAGATTGAGATCAAAGGTTTGGTGCTTTCTATCATGGTGTCACGTGCGGAAGCGAGGATAAAATCAGCGCCGGCAGCGTTGACCTGAGACGCTTTGTGCATGACATATTCGTGAGGAACATCACTGTATGAGAAGTAGACCTGATCAACTTTGAGTTCGCGGATTAGACGCAGCAGGTCTTCTTCAGCTTCAATTGGAATACCGGTCGGATAGAGGTTGCCAGCGAGTTCCGCCGGATATTTCCTGCCTTCAATGTCTGGAATCTGAGTCGCGGTAAATGCGACAATTTCATACTCTTCTTTGTCACGGAATAGAACATTGAAGTTGTGAAAGTCTCTACCAGCGGCACCCATAATCAGTACACGTTTACGTTCAGCCATGATGCTCTCCTATAACGTTAGTTTGTTCGCAATTGGTTTGCGTGAAAGATTAGTTATACGCAAACAGCAATAATAAGTTCAAAAAAACTGCGAGGAATTACGCTAAAATACAGAAAATACATAGTTTTGCAACTTGATTATCTTTTTCACAAACTCCTCAGCGTGAATATAGTTTTCCTTCAGGAGTGAGTCAATGCAACCCCTAGCCACCGCTCCCCGCAGAAACAATAGTTCCCTTTTTTTCCCAGGTTCTTCCCGTCTCAACTGCAATCGCGCGGGCATGAAAAACATAAATCCCTCGTATCAATTTTTCTGAAAGATTTTGTCTGCCATCCCATGTCCAGGTTAGTTTTTTTGAGTGCGTTGTTGTGGAAAGGATCAAGCCGAGCGGTGCGCCATTAACATCAAAAATGCGAAGTTCGAGTTTACAATCATTTGCAGGAAGGGTGAACTGAAATTGCAGTTTGGAATTGTTCGTACCACCAGGCGCAAAAGGATTTGGTGATACCTTTACATCAAGATTGGGATGAGAATGCGCATTTGAATTTGATTCTGGAGGAAAGCCGGGAGTGCCTCCGATTAGAGGTGAAGTTCGTTGCCAGTCTCCGGCAGTCGCGCTCTCTGAATAGGAGACTCGTTGAAAACTTCTGCCCTTCTCTGCAGCGGGATAAACGATTGTCGCAATCGGGAATCCTGATGGATCGAAGAGGAAGAGCGAGTCGCCATTATCATTCAAACTGATCCAGGTTTGTGGGATGATTGTATTCGTACTATTTGTTCCCTGCCAGTGAAAAATTGTAGTATCCTCTGCATACAGGAAGCGTGCACCAGGTTCAATTTGCAGGTATATTGAGTCGGCATCAGCCCACCGATTGGAAGCATCCCGAACCGACCAGCCTCCGATTGGGATAGCTTCATCAGTTCGATTTAGTAGTTCAAACCATTCGCACGGGATAGTGTCGGGAGGGGAAGGCATAATCTCATCAAAACCAAGTGATGAAGGGGGATAGGGGAAATAGGCAAAATCTGTAATAATGTCATTCGTAGAATTTTCATCTTGAATATTGAGTTCAAACCGGAACTTGTATTTTCCAGGTAGTAGATTCTCCACTCTTCCATCAATAATGATCTCCTCAAGATAAGCAAGCGGCGGAATATTGTGATCTCTAAAATATTCAAACGACTGATTGAGGTGACGGTCAAAATAGATGCTGATAGATGTCTGAGTCGATATATTAACACCCAGGTTGGATACGGTAAGGGAATAATCAACCCCGTGATTGGGATTGTTCTGGAGGGAATCGCTGGTCAGTATTAGATTTGTGAGCGCTAAATCCATCTGTGGTGGAGTTGAGAAATTGAGATAACCGGGAGTCCCACCAGCTACAAATTGCCAATTCTCATCACCTTCGCCGTCACGGAATTCACCATCAGTTAGTATCCTTTCCTCACTGAAGCCATTTGGTGCATCGGGTAAATATAAGCGTGAAGATATTGTGTCTAATTGAGCATCGAGAAGGCTGACTCGTTCAGAACTGCTATTTGTTAAACCAGCCGAACCCAATGCAGATCCCGGAACTGTCAAAATCAGCGTTGTGGGTGGTATACGATCATCATACCAGTATTCTCCACCCTCCCAATAGCCGGGGTCAAGGATTATCGCATATTGACCGGGTGATAGAGACAGCGGCTGGCTGCCGGGTTCGGCGAGCAAACTGTCTTCGGCAGTGCCGTCTGAAATGAGCCAATTTTCCAGATTGATGGTCGAATCACCGACGTTCAGCAGTTCAATGTATTCACAGTAATTTTCTGGCCCATCAGGGTTGTACATGATCTCATTAATGATGACAGAGGCAGAAATGAGTCTGGGGAACAGGTGGAGAAGTACAGCTAAAAGGAAAAATATTGAACAGACTTTGTATTTCGATTTGAAATTCATTTAATTTTTTTTTTTCGAGCAAAAAACACATAATACCTTATTTCTCAGGCGGAGTGTACTGTTGCTGCGCTCGGAGATAATCCTGTGTAAACACTCGTACCATGTCTTTCACAATATCCCGCACTTGACGTATGCTTTGAGCGGAGGCTATTCCATTAAATCCAAGTTCCCAGACAGTTGCATCATCAAAGATCAAGCCGTTGCGTTCCAATTTTACCTTTTCTTTGAGGTCTACTCGGACATTCAAAGCGTAGAATCCCTGCTCAGCAGGTGCGGTGGTAATTCCAACATAAATATAAGGCTTACCCTTGCTTTGCTCCCAGGTCGATGCTTCATAAACCTGCAGTCCAGCAGCGGTCAGCAAGACCTTTACATCATGCTCTATATTCGACTTGGTAACTCCCGAATTAGTGATAACGGGATCGATCTTTTTAACCTCAACTCTCACTCCATTCAGTTGTTGCAAATGTTTTATATCAGATAATGGTCGATTTTGCGAAAATGCAGATGGAGTAAAGAGTATCGTTAGAATGCTTGATAGTAGAAGGTACTGTAAATTGATATATCTCATGATTCTCCAGATGTGCCTATGATTTTTCTTTCTCTCAATCCTCTTCCCCCAGAATCAACTCCACGAATTTCCCCATCAGCGAGTCGAATGGATATCCCACTTCTTTTGCTGCCATGGGAACAAGTGACAGCTCTGTCATCCCCGGAATGGTGTTGATTTCCAGAAAGAATAACCGATTACGTGAATCCAGTCGCCAATCAACTCGTGCAACATGTTTACAATCCAGCGCCTGGAAAATTTTTAGTGACATATCCATCAATTGTATAGTTGTATTTTTATCAATGGGTGCGGGGCAGAGGTATGTTGTTTCACCTTTGGTGTATTTACGAGTGTAGTCGTAAAACTCTGCACTTTTCGGGGCGATTTCAATGACTGGCAAAGCTTTCTGACCGAGGATTGTGACAGTCAATTCTTTGCCGGGAATGTATCGTTCAATAAGAGTATTTTGTTTGAGATGACGTACTTTTTTCAATGCAGGGATAAAATCATTCTCCTTGTGAATGATATATACATCCACTGCAGAACCCGACGATACAGGCTTAATAACATTCGGAAATCCAATTCTTGATTTCACAGATGCAAGTACCATTTTGTCGGTCATCTCAACTGGCGGAACAAGGTGTTCTGCACATGGAAGACCCATCCGTACAGCGATCTCTTTGGTTTTCACCTTATTCATCGCCAGTTGACTGGCGAGAACACCCGACCCCAGATAGGGAAAACCCAGAAGTTCAAGTAGAGCTTGAATTCTACCATCTTCGCCCCAACTACCGTGTAAAATGGGGAAGACTGCATCAGCCTTTATATTTGATAAGATTTTGACCAGGGTTGCCCACCCTTTGCGGTCTAATTTTGCATTATTGGCCTCATCTGGGGGAGTCGGCCCTACGATGCCATCCAGAAGTGGTGTTTTAACATCGAGAATGGATTCGGGTTTTGCTGTATCGAGCTTGAATACATCGTGCCCAATGTTGGCTAGCCCGGTCGCGACTGCATCTGCGCTCGCAAGTGATACACGTCTCTCGAGGTTATCGCCTCCTCCAATTACCAAAATCCTTGCCATTTATTGTCTACTCCACGGGTTGACGAATGATCGTTTCTTAAATTCTTCGGTGCTATTATGTGACGAGCACGGGTATAGGTTTCGTAATTATTGACTCGGGAATTTCTCTATTGAAATACGGTGTCTCGTTTTTCGTAAAATGTATCTTTTTGCGGATAGTCAGTGGTATAGTGAAGCCCTCGGCTCTCTTTTCTGAGGAGAGCATATCGAACCACCAGCCGTGCGACCTGTGCGATGTTTCGAAGTTCCACCAGTTCAGGGCTGACAACAGTTCTACGCCAGTAATCTTCGATTTCGCCGGTAATGAGTGAAATACGCCGTTTTGCACGTCTTAAACGTAAATCGCTGCGAACGATTCCGACATAATCTTCCATCAGTTTCTGAATTTCGCCTAAGTCATGCGCAATGAGAACCCATTCTTCAGGATCATAGGTACCGGAATCATCCCAGGGAGGAATCGCATCATTGTTGGTTCCTGACAACTCTTTCAATCGTTCTCTTGCACTTTCTGCAGCACGTGACGCAAAAACAACTGCTTCCAATAGCGAATTTGAGGCGAGACGATTCGCACCATGCAATCCAGTATATGCGACCTCACCGGCAGCATATAGATTACAAATCGTTGTTCTCCCCCAGGTGTCCGTCATTACTCCACCACATTGGTAATGTGCCGCTGGTACTACAGGGATGGGGCTGACTGTCATATCGATTTCATGATCTTCGAGGAGACGTTGATATATGGTAGGGAAACGGTTTCTTATTTCGTCAGCAGACTGGTGAGAGATATCCAGCCAAACGTGATCAATACCCCAGCGTTTACGTTCATTGTCAATGGCACGTGCGACAACATCACGCGGTGCTAATTCAGCCATAGGGTGGATTTTTTCCATAAATCGTTCGCCGCGCTGATTTCTCAAAATCCCACCAAATCCTCTTAAAGCTTCGGTGATGAGGAAAGATTGGCTACCCGCTTTCAGGGGATCGTAAAGGACAGTGGGGTGGAATTGCATAAATTCAAGGTTTGCAATCCTGGCACCCGCCCTCCAACTCATCGCAACTCCATCACCTGTGGCAATCATCGGATTTGTTGTATTCAACCAGATCCTACCCATCCCACCTGATGCCATCAATGTAATTTTTGCTTCGATCAAATCGATTTTTTTGGTTTGAGGATTAAAGACATAACCACCATAACAGGTCTTATATTCGGGACGTGTGGATGGTGAAGTATGTCGGTCAGTAATCAGATCAACACATATTGCATCTTCGATTAACTCAATGTTAGGGTGATTACGAACCTGATCGAGGAGTGCTTTTTCCACTTCTTTACCCGTATGATCAGCTTTATGAACAATTCGGTGGTGAGTATGACCACCCTCTCTCCCGAGAGAAAGTTTACCCGTTAGCTCCTCAGAAAATGCAGCACCCCACTCAATCAATCGTCTGATTTTTAACGGACCCTCTGTTGCAACGAGATTAACTACATCTTCGCGGCAGAAACCATCTCCAGTTTTTATCGTATCCTCAATATGGGAAGCGATGGAATCATCATCACCGATTGCCGCAGCGATCCCACCCTGAGCATAATTTGTCGCCGAATCGGCTCTTCCTTTTTTTGTGGCTACAACTATTTTTGCTACATCAGCCACTTCCAGAGCAAAGCTTAAGCCTGCTATTCCAGACCCAATTATAAGAATGTCACATTTTTCAGTATTCACTTTTTCAGCACCAATCGAAATGTTGTACCGCCCCCAATGCGACTCTCTTTGACAAATAATCGTCCATTATGAGTCTCCTGTAATATCCTTCTTCCCAGGCTTAAACCGAGCCCCCAACCACGTTTCTTGGTCGTATAACCAGGTCGAAATATCGTTTCAAAATCGCGAGTAGATATTCCCGGGCCAGTATCCTTGACATCCACAAAGACGGTGTTTTTTTCTTCACCGCAATTTATACTGATTTTCCCATCACCAGCCATTGCCTGGGCTGCATTTCTAATGAGATTTTCCAGTACCCAACCGATTAACTCCGGCTGAAGGGGAATCTGAACATCCACCTGCTCACTCAACTCAATTTCAACACTACTCCCCACACGACTGCGCATATAAGATACAGAATCTTTAATCGTATTATTAAGACTTCGTACCTTGAGTTTTTCTTTTGCTCCAATTTTGGAAAATCGAACAGCAATCTGTTCCAGCCTTTTCAAGTCCTGGTTCATCTTCACCGTTGCATCACCACCCTTATCACCCAGGAACTCCAGCCAGCCCATCAACGATGAGATTGGAGTTCCCAGTTGATGAGCGGTTTCTCGTGCCATCCCAATCCAGACTGATCTTTCCTCCGCTTTACGAATGGTACGAAAGCCGACATAACCGAGGAGAATATATATCGCTACGACAATGACACTGATGATTGTGTACCAGCGAAGTAAATAGACAATATCTGGATCACCATAATGGAAATAATCTATAACACCCGGCACAACTTCCAGTGGAACCGGTTTATTTCCCAGGCGATCCATTTCCTTGACAATTTTCAAAACCTTCTTGCGAGCATTGGCACTGGTATCGTCCGGAGCAACTTCCAGATTGTTCCAAAATTTAGGGAATCCCTCCTGATCGGTGAGTACAATGGGAAATTCAATGCCCTTTACCGCTTCGTAAGCGAGTTCTGGATTATCACTGAGCAACAGGCTTCGGTAGTATCTGACCGTAAGGGTGAGGTGAGAACGTGAGGACTCACGTATCTCATTAACAATCCGGTGAGTGATCAAGAAAAGACCGGCTGCGAGTAAAACTGCACCCAGGAAGAGAAAGCCTTTGAACAGACCAGCACGTCGGAGCTGTGCAGGAATTCCCGCATGGAAGGGTCTACTCATATTGACGCCATTGGTTCTTGGGTATTGAATGCTTAGACGTTTGCTTCCAAAGTTTTGTCAGCATTTCCCTTTTTCTTCTTATGAATTAGAAGTCCCCAGATCAACAATCCGATCATCACGATCCAGGCGAATGTTGTGAGTAAAACCGATAATGTCCAGTATGCTGGCTTATACCACATACGAACAACAGAACTTCCCTGTGGAATAGCAATAGACTTGAACATCCCATTCGCGCGGATGATGTCAACGTTTTTCCCGTTCACAGTTGCATTCCAACCACTGGAAGTATAGTTGTCTGCATACACAAGCATCGCTGCTTCACTGGTTTCGATGTTGAGGTCTATCTCATTCAAGTTGTATTTTGTGACTAAAACCTGCCCTTTCAGTTCTTCCTTCGCCCTTGGGATGTCCGGTTTTCTTTCGAGAATTAAATCTTGTGCTGGTTTAAATTTGTCAGAGAGAATGTGGTCAATGGCATCATATTTATCTTCAATGATTTTCCAGTTGCCACGTAAATATGCTTTTTCCAAATTATTCGGTAACTGATGTATATAGCCCATACGACCTGAGGCGATAACCGGAATCCCTTCCAACTGTTTGGAAGAATAGAGGTACTTTACCAGCATCGTGTAGAGAATATTCGGATTTGTGATGGCGTTTTTCTCTTCGAGGTATCCAAATGTCGCGGGTTTCGACCCGGAAAATCCAGTTTGCAGTTCAATTCCGAATGCAGCCCAGGTAACAACCGGACGAGTAGCATCTAATGGCAGCAGACGTGAGACAGAATTTTCAGATTTGAGCTTTTTGACCAGATCATCTTCCTGGAAATACACATTTAAATTCATTTCTGGTTGGGGGTGCAACAGGCGACCGGTGAATGGCTCAAGATCAAATAGTACAAGCAATGCAATCACACTGCCCAAAACGATGGCAGGGAATCTGGCGTAAAATGCTATTGTAATTGTTGCAAGTGTAATAAACGCGAAGAGTAGTGATCTGGTAATACTTCCTGCAGCGACCTCGCCGAATTGTGGGGCAGCTTGTTGAGCCCCTGGTTTCATCGCCACTACCCAAGACGCGATCCCACTTGCCAGACCCTTTTCTGTGAGATAAACAATTATCAGCAAAACAAGGGAAGTGATTGTAGCCCAACTGAAAAATTTAGCCCAGAGCTTTCGCGAATTCTCATTCTCCTGAAATACCTGAAATATCCTCTGCAGTCCAAATCCAGCAATAATCAGCGCACTCATGAGCACGAGAATGTGAATCATCATGGGTACTCTGAACTTGTTAAAATAGGGAAGTACATCATAGAATAGCTTATACAGGATCGGAAAGAACTTTCCAAAGCTGGTTATCCAAGCCAATATACCAATGGCAAATAATCCACGTACTTTCCAATTATTAACGAAAAAGAGACCTACGATTGCAAGAACGACTGCAGGGATACCCCAATAAAGGGGCATATCCGTGAAAGGCAAGTATCCCCAATAGGTCCGCCCTCCAAAACCGAAAAAGTCTGGTATAAACATGCTGATTGATTCGAGAGGATGGTAAGACCAATTTGTTGCATAATCCCAACCAACTCCGCCACCGCCACGCGTCGAATCGCCCGCGAATGCCAGAGTATTCAGATAAATCACCGAAGTACCAAGCAGTCCTAGAATTCCACCGACGGCAAATACTCCCAGTTCTTTTAGAGAACGAGATAATTGCTTCAGTTTCAAGTTGTGGAACTGACGTGCCAGCCACCATGTGCCTGCCATCATATAGCCGTAATAAGCGACTTGAATGTGTTGGGTTGACATGGTGATTGCAAAAAAAACTCCGAGCAAAGCAATTCGAGATGGAGTAATTTTATCAAACGCTCGATCCAATGCTAATAACAACCAGGGCAACCAACACATGGCATAGAGCTTGGAGCCATGACCAACATCAGCAAGTACCACCAGTTGAGGGCTTAGTAAAAAAAGCAAACCTACGAAGAGTTGAACGTAAGTATTGGCGCCAAAATGGCGCATGAGAAATGCCATACCTACAGCACCAATAAGATAATGGATCAGGAGAAAATCAACTGGGGAACCAAAGAAGAGCAACCAGGCAAGACCACCATTATAAAATCCTGGATTAGCCGGATCAGCAATAAATCCTTCACCAAGCCAGACTAATGGGTAAAAAAGCCAACTGGATTGGAAGGATTCGAACATCGCCATCCCGCCGAAGAAGTACGGATTCCAGAAGGGAAATATTCCATCAGCTAGGGCTTGAGCGGTTATCCTTCTTAGCGAAACGCCAGTGATTCTGTCAGGTGAGACATTCAGAATCATTCCATCAAAAATGTTTGCCCGCCACACATAGAGCATCACAAGATAGAGGATCACTGGGACTAGAAAACGGCTGTCTGTAACCCACCACCACTGATTTTTTGTTTCAGCCAATGTCTGGCCAGGTGTTGGTTTCTTCTCTTTACCAGTCGCTTTTTTCTGCTTCGCCATGTGCTACCTTTTATCGTTTTGTGCTTTTATTGTCAGATATATATTCTTCTATGCCTACATATATCCAAGATCACGTAACCGTTTCTCTATAATCTCTTGCTCTTCCTTTGTGTAAACATCATCGTTATCCACGCTAGAGGACGCTGACTCCTGTGGATCATCTGATGCTATGGATTTCGAATCTGGATTTTGTACCAACAAATCTACCGGAGGATGGCTATTCATGACCGAAGGAATGGCAATCCCAGCCGCTTGTAAGACTGCTGGTGCAACGATCTTAATATCGACCTCACCTAATGAGAGCTCCGGTGAAACGTTATTACCCAGCACACCAAAAATGCCGAACAGAGCGTGATCACCGTTGATTTCATCCCGCCAGGAACGATTTGGTGGTAATTCTTCGGTAGAGAATAGCTCACCTGCCAAATTATTTAGCGATGTATCCGTACTGTAGAGGTGATCTGCCCATTCGATGACCAGATCGGGGGCGTCATCGTAAGGTTCTGCTTCTGGATAGGCTTCACTTTTCAGCCAGACTTTACGTACTGGTTTTCTGCCATACCTCGGATCAACAATATTTTCAAGCTTCTCTTTGATCTCGTTGGTCAGAGACTCGTACTCGTCACCATAATCTAGTGATGCGCCTGGTTCACGTCCCTTCAAATTCAGGCGGATGACATTGGATTTTCTCCAAGCGTACGCTTTTGTTTTTTCAGGATCAAGCTGAGATAACCCTTTTCGGGTTTCAACATCCGTATACATATCCGGCATAATTTTGTTCGCGAAATTTTTGATGGGACGAGGTATGGTACGTTTCGCCCATTTTTGCATTGAACTCAAAGTTCTCAGATGGGAACCACCGCCACCTTTTACCGATAAATAACCTTCCTGAGTCAGCCAGCGATTCAGATAGAAAATGCCGTGGACCGATGCACCGCCATGATCGCTGCAAACAAGTGTTGTCGTATTTTCACCAGCCCAATTCAGAAGTTCACCAAGATGCGCGTCCACCTGGTCATATAAATGATCAACACGATTTCGCCAATAGACAGCTTCAGGTCGTTCACTTGCACGATGGTGTGGATCGAGGTATTTCCAGAGTGCGTGCAGTACACGGTCTAATGCTGTAAAAATCACCACCGCTAAATCTGGTTTGTGCTTATCAAAGAGATAAAATGCAGCTTGCAGACGTTTCTTCATTGTTTCCGAAACTTCATCCAGAAACTTGTCCGCTGTTTCAAACTGAGCTGCTGTAAGTTCTATTCTATAGTCGGGAATATTCTCAAATAGCTCATCTTTTTCCGAGGCAGGATAAACAAATTGAGAAGCCTCACCCGGGGTATCCATTCCGCTGACAATTACACAGTTTTTGACTGAATGTGGGGGGTAGGTGATAGGCATATTGATCACAACACTTGATAAACCCGCATCTGAAGCGAACTCCCAAAAATCCTTCCCCTTTTTCATCCCACCATGAATGGGAAGATCACGCCAACTCTTTTCATCGCGTTTGAAAAATTCGAAGATTCCATGTTTTTCAGGGGGTAAACCTGTGGCAATGGTCGACCATGCTGCGCTTGAGAGCACTGGGAAGGTGGAACGCATCCGTGCCCATCCACCCTCATTCTGAAATTTTGCCAGGTTGGGTAAACCGCCAGCTTCAATACGTTTCTGAATATAGTCGGGATCGGCAGCGTCAATTCCAACAAACAAAACCCGCGGCTTCTTATTTGCTGATGAACTCATATATGTAAAACCTGTAGAGTATATTTTTGTGATAAAATGTGGGCGATATGAGTCTATTCCTCTGCAGACCGTACTCGTTCAAAAATTTGTCTCAGTTGAACAAGAAGTTCATCTTCCTGCATCCCACGTTCGATAAACTCGCCTCGATATGCCAGCGAGATTTGCCCAGTCTCTTCGCTCACAACCACAACAGCCGCATCAGATTCTTCAGTTACGCCAATTGCTGCTCGGTGACGAGTTCCCAATCCGGGGTCTATATTCGGGTTCTGTGTTAGTGGTAAAATGCACCGTGCAGCGTCAATGATGTTCCCATTGATTATAATCGCACCATCATGCAGTGGAGTTCTAGGGAAAAAGATTGAGACGATTAAATCCGCTGTCGCTTCCGCCTGAATTTTAATTCCACTTTCAACAATCGATTTGAGCCCCATATCACGTTGGATCACAATAATTGCACCATAGCGACGTTGCGAAAGATCAACAACAGCGCGTCCGATCTCTTCGAATATTTTGGAACTACGCATCTTGAAGAATCGTCGGATTAGTCGTCCCTGTCCTAACTGAATCAGCAAACGTCTGAGTTCAGGCTGGAATAGGATTACAAAGGCGATTACCCAGACTTGAGCAATAGAGTCGATGATCCAACTCATACCCTTGAGACCAACGAGGTTGACGAAAAAACTTAGCACAAAAATCAATATCAACCCGGCGAACATCTGTGAAGCACGGGTTCCACGCATGATATTCGATAGCTTGTAAAACACATAAGTCACAAGCAGAATATCAAAAAGATCCACCAAGGTAAATGAAATGAATCCAATCTTAAACAGTTCCATGGATGGGGTAATGTCCCATTAACTATTACTGTGAACGTTTTTTAGGGGTGGGTTTGAATTCTCCACCATAATGAACATCGACTTCAAGTGCATTTTTATAATTATGTTGAGAATAGGCGTAAGAGGCAAGTTGTGCAAGTGCTGTTTCATTTGATTTTAATTGAGGTGAGTGAATTATCTGGTCTGCAAGGGTTGAGTCGAACTTATCTTTGTTTCGAAGGTACCCATCCCCGAGAAGAATCAAAGGTTCTTTAGTTGCAACTTTAATTGTACTGAGATCTATTTCAAATTCTTCACCAAGATATTCGACTGGAACACCACCTCTCATCAATTGTGCTCGACATACACCTCTTCGCAGAGGAAGCAGTCCCAGGACACAACTCCCCTTTTCAGCTCGAGCAGCGAACAGATCAAATGTACGAATCGGAATTACTGGAATACCTCTCGCAGCGGCAAATGAAACGGTGAATGCCACTCCAACTCTCAGACCAGTATATCCTCCGGGCCCGTGAACAATGGCAACAGCATCAACAGAATCCCACCTATTTTGTAAGAGCCAGTCTTTTATCCCGGATGCCAGTAGTTCATAATGTTTAAGGGAAGCATCAAATGTGACAGGATTATGAGGTACTCCATCGAGCACACCTGTCCAACGTAAGATGGTAGTAGAAGTGTCAATTGCCAGGATTTTAGGGAGTTCGGAGGAATGAGGTGTTGCCGATTCAGAGCTGCTCATCGAAGTACTGCTCCCACTCGATAATAAAACTGATTGGAAGTATTATTGTTCAGTATCCCCGGATCAACAAAAAATGGAATTGTCGTTTCACCGATAAATGTCATTCGGTCGTACGCATTGGTTCCCCTATAAATTCGATATACATCAGCATGATTGGCTTGCCAAGTCAGCCTGATTGAAGTGTCGTTGGATGAGGATAGCTGAAGATTCTGCACCGCAATAAGCTCAGGTGGTTCTGGAGTTATACGTATATTGTCAATGTACCAGCCTGATTCATCCAGACTGTTCGTTTCGCTCGAGAAATGGAAGGCAATCCGGATTTCTTCTTCATCAACGTAGTCACTGAGCTGGAAATGGGCATCTTCCCAACCGTTTGAGACACCACCGAAACAATAACGTCCATCACCGATAAATTCACAGGGATAGTCACTCAGGGGGAAAAGTTCCTCCCAATCTTCACCACCATCCTCAGAAATTAATACGGTTCCTCCGGCAATTGCCAGCTCCGGTTCATCTGTACTAAGTGGGGTATTATACCAGTGCTTAATCGTCAGGTAGGCAGATTCCATTCCAATAAGCGGAAAGTTCTCACCTAGAATAAGCATATCTTCAGTTCCTGGCTCATAATGATGAGCACTCCAGGCATTTTCACCATCGAAACCTGCACCCGGACCGTATTCCACAGCTCCCCACTCCCAGATTGGGTCAAATGGTGCTCCAGGAGTTACAAATCCACCGTTATCCATCTCAAGCCCTGCGAAGAAAAGATCATTTCCTTCTAGAACAGTAAATGAACTCCAGCCCTCTTCCGGGGCAAATACGATATGCTCATTAAATGATTCTTCCTCTACACGTACCCGATATTCAACCACTGTACCTGGCGTGACACCCTCAATCGGCTCGGGGAACAATGCTTCATAGGAGAGGGGACGATCCTCTCTGAAACCAAATCTAGTTTCCATGACCATCTCGTTTTGAACTTCGCCACCAAAACGACTCTCAAGATGCACCAACGTTAATGGTTCAATGGATCGTACAGTGACTCCCGCCAATGGTGGCCACGCACCTGCCGGGAAATCGGGGATTTGATCTAAATTGTAGACCTCAGGGAAGGTTTCATCCAATGCAATTCCGCTGACAGGTGGATCACTCAATGGACTTACATTTCCAAACAGATCAATCGCACGAACAGCGATGAAATATTCTGTGTTCGTGATCAATCCTTCTAATTTTGTATCGCTGTTATTCTGCCCAACAAGATCATCATCATCTTCAATACTCCAGACTGGAGAATCAAGGGATACTTCGATTGAATCGTAATAAACTTCGTACGCACCAAAATTCGGATCGTTCGAAGGACTCCAGTCCACATCGAAAAAAGTGTCGGAAGTGTAATCGAGATGAACTCCGGGAGGAACCGTTGGTGCAGTTACATCTGGATTCTCGAAGAAGTCTTCAAAATAAGCAACAAATGCATCCACCAGCGCACTGTAATAGCTTGTGATACCCGCCCAATTCTCAAGAGTAGGGGGTACCGTGCCGGAATAGACCTCCAATTCGGTCATGTTGGCATCTTCAAAGGCTTCTGGTAGTTCATCCAGTTCGATATGAACCCAGACATCAAGGCTCGCATCATCATTATGCCCATCGGTGACAATCTCTTCCTGTTCATTTCCCCCATAACCAGGCAGGTCAACATCATCGGGAATTTCTCTGCCACTTGCCTGATGGTCAAAGTTACGTGCGCGGTGAACCGCATAAAACTCATCAACATACACCAATCTATGGTTTGGAAATACCTGGTTCGCATTCACAGCGATTTCCGGGGTGAAGTTGATGATATCCAGGTAGGAGTTTGATAGGTCGCGTAATGGACGATTTGGAACAATATCCTCTGTGCCAGCGGACAATTGAACCGAGGATTGATTCTGGTGAGATTCGCTGTCGTAACTGTGAAACTGGATAACCAGTTCATGAATCCCCGCGGCTCGAGTGGTATCCAGAAAAAACTGGGTATAATATTGTAAAGGAAGTTCAGGGTTGCGGGAGGGATCACTTATGGAACGATCATTGTTATAATTTCCTGACCATTCAACCTCTCGCCCACAACCATGAATCGTTAACGCCTGCAAATCAGCGCGCAGGAATAAATCAACCGTAATGGGCATTGAAATGTAGTCATCGTTCGGATGTACCACTTGAGTCATCACTCCGGGACGTTCCGATTCTGGACTGTAGATAAACAGACCCCAACCGTGATGAAAGCTCCCTACAACATCATCCTCCTCACCCGGATCATTTCCCGGATCAACATACTGCATATCCAATAGTTCACGGAGCATGTAAAATGTTCTACCCGTCTCTTCATCGTTGAAGATCACCGCCTCATAATCGATCTCAGCATGTGCGATCTGCTCTTCAAGTGTCTCAAACTCACCATTCCAGAGTGAGGTGAACATTGCAGCCCAGGCAGCACGTGCGGAGTCCACATCCTCGTCTTCGATAAGCTCGATCATGCCAAAGCCATCCAACTGAGGGTCTAGTTCTTCAGGCATGTGGTCATTATAACCGCCGTCGCGTGCGAGCCCTTCCACAGTATGAGAGAGCCAGTTGTCATAGGCAGCATTTGGTTCGACACCGAGCAGGAATTCACGGAGTGAGCCGGTTTCCTCGACCTGTGAAAATGCAGGAGAAACAAGTAAAATCAAGCCCAAGGTCACTTGAACCAGACCCAGATAGCCAATATGTCGTAAGTTTCTTACCATCATTGAAAAAGCTACGATTCAGAGGAACATCATGCAAGGGGTGGCATCAGGAGAATCCAATTTTTTCATTTTTCGCTTGACTCCTGATAATCTATTCTTTACTATAGTGAACATTTGTTTAATTATGTGGGTAAGGGAGTTCGATTGGCTGATTGGCCTTGGATTTATCCAAGGTTTAATAGAGCGATCTATGGAACTGTTAGACTTTGGACAAGTCCAAAGCCAATGGTCAAAGCACTTGCGACAGAACACTAAATTCTAACAAAACAGTGAGGAGAAAAAGATGGGAAATCCAGTTGTTCATTTTGAAATCGCCTGGAAAGATCAAAAGGGCGCGATTGATTTTTATTCCAAACTTTTCGATTGGAAAATCACTTTCATGGAAGAGATGGAATATGGTGGCATCGACACTGGCACTGCACCCGGCGGTGGTATCATGGGCGCAAAAGATTTTCCGCCTTATGTCACCTTTTATGTTGAGGTGGATGATGTTGACGACTACCTGAAAAAGGCTGAAGGGATGGGATCAAAAGTGATTATGCCGAAGATGGCGATCCCGGAAACTGGTGATGTCGCAGCCTTCCAGGATCCTGAAGGTGTGATGATCGGGTTGTATAAACCAGTTAAAAAGCAGTAACTGGAATAATCACAATATACTCCCCATCGCTCAAAAGAGAGAAACAATGGGGAGTATTTTTATTTTAGAAGAACGATTTTCTGTGTTTGCGTGATCGTGTTCTTCCACTCTGCTTGAATAAAATACACACCATTGGGAATTTCGCCAGTTTCAAAGAGGACACTGTGTTGTCCCACGGGTAATGAAGAATGTAGGAGGTTCGCAATCTCTCGCCCATTCAAGTCATACACTTTCAGAGAAAACAACCCTTTTACTGGAACCTTGAACTCGATCCTGGTGGTTGAATTGAAGGGGTTTGGGTGTGGGGGATAGAGCATATACTCAGTGGGGAGAATGGGCTCCTGCTGTTCAGACACTGTTGTTGCTTCCCCACAATCCAGAAGATGAAAGTGGTAAAAATCAGCGACCGCAACAAAATCTCCCTGTACAGCAACCCCGCGTGCCTGCCCTTTTGTGTCATAATAGCCGACTTCAAATGGGTTACTGGGGTCATGGACATCGTAGATGTGCACTCCTTGCTGGTTTTCTGCCAGGTAGAGGTAATGGTTCGCCCATTGCAGGCTGGTTGCTGACCACAAATGATCCATGAACCCGATCTGTACAGGATGATACGGATCAGAGACATCAAGCACAAAAAGCCCCTGGGTTCCGCTCAAAGCATACACACAATTCTCAACGGCGACGATATCGACCATGAAGGTGCCTGTTTCAAATTGATAGACTTCCTCAATATCGGCAGGATCGTGTACATCAATGCCTCTTACCCCCTCATGTCCCGAAGCCACATAAGCAAAGCCATCCAAAACACTTACTGCACGTGCATACCCTTGGATTTCCAGGGTATCAAGTTCAACAGGATTTTCCAGATCACTAATATCAATACTGCGTAAACCACCCATCTCTGACGCAACAAAAACAATTGTATCCGCCAGATCGAAGTCGAGGAAATTGAATTCGGTATCAAAAATGGAATATTCTGCTAACTGGTTGGGATCACGAATATCGAGTAATGCCAGCCCCGCATCACCATCCGCAACCAGCGCAACAGAATCGACAACCTGAATAGTCCAGGATGTCCCTCGTAAATACCAGGAAGCAGCTTGCACGGGAGTAAATGGATCACTGATATCAACAACCCTTACACCGCCCAGACCGACAGTCATATAGGCATAATTGCCCTGCATCGCGACACGGTTTGCAAAACGTGGGGTAACATAGTAACCAACCTCACGTGCATCATCGCGGACAGTAATATCAAGCAGACGCAGCCCGGCATAATAATCCGCGACACATAGCAGATCATCCTGTGCCGCTACCCCGACTATTTTACGGGGCGTGATAAAGAGGTCAACTTCAACAGGAGAGGTGGGATCAGAGATATCGATAGTTCTCACACCCTCATATCCATTGGCAACAAATACATAGCTGCCGTGTACATCAAGATCAACCGCATCACTCGGGGTGAGGTGACGACTGACTTCAACGGGATCAAGCGGATCACTGATATCGAGTATAAGAAGACCAGAATCACCATTTGCGATAAAGGCTAGATCATTCACAATTTCGATTCGCTGGGTTGAACCCTCAAAAGTAAATTGTGCGATTGCTAAAGGTTCGGTGGGTAAACTGATATCGACTAGATAAATAGCTGCTCCTCCGGTCATGAGGAAAGCATAATCGCCGAAAATAGCCAGTCCACGTATGCTTGCGCCACCCAGCTCCAAATCTCCAGCAATGGTTGGTTCTGTTGGAACACTCACATCGACAACACATAAACCATCACGCCCATTGGCGATATACGCATATTGACCCTGTACAACACTTTCAAGGGGAGAGCCGAATGTATTAACGATCCCAACCTGTTCAGGATTTTCGGGGTCGTGGATATCCACGATACGATAGCCGCTCATTCCGCAACTGAGATATGCATATCCATCGGAAACAAAGACACTAGTCGGATAGCCAACATCATCCGCAAATCCTACCTCGAATGTGTGGAAGGGATCACTTATGTCCATGATCCGTAGTCCGGTCGTAAAAGTTGTCACATAAGCGTAATCACCCTCGACAACGACGTTGTTTGTCTCATGCCAGAAGTTGTAGAGAGTGCCAATTTGAGAAACATTCAGGCTGTCCTGGGCGTAAACCGAACAAGATAGTATGAGTAGCAGAGAAAAGAGCCAAAATGATGAAGTGAGCTGTTTTCCATTCTTGATTTTAGTCATTTCGATCACCAGTTCTTTAGTGGACTCAGTATTTTTATTTCCACAGGCAGTGGTTAAATATACACAGTAAATTGATTGATTGCTTTGCTAATGACAGATTTTTCATTATCAGTTGTGACCATCAGCGCCCTAGATATAAAGCAAGTTTTGGATATCTCAACGGATGAAACTTTTGATTTTTTTTTGAGATTGCTTCAAATCGAATCTGCGATTCTTATATTGCTAGTATACATGAGCAATTCTTAGTCCAAGAGCCGGACGACGAAAGGATATACAATGGGTAATCCAATAGTTCATTTTGAGATCGGCTGGCCCAAGCCAAAGGAAGCCGTAAAATTCTACAGTAACCTTTTTGATTGGGATATTGAATGGGTGGATGAGATGAATTACGGTGTCATCAAAACCGGTGATGAACCTGGTGGCGGGATCATGGGACAAGAGGACAATCCACCACACCTGACCATTTACATTCATGTTGACAGTGTTGATGACTACCTCGCGAAAGCTGAAAAACTGGGTGCAACAGTTGTGCTTCCGAAGACAGCCATTCCCAATGTCGGGTTTATCGGAGCCTTCCGTGACCCGGAGAATCAGTTGATCGGCTTAATGCAGGGATTGAAAGAGGAATAAAATGCGTGATCAGAGGTCGTGGGATTCTGGTAGAGAAGGGGTGATGTCGATCGCCTGTTATAAACCATTCTCGGGCAAAGATGAGGAAATGGTGAAATTGCTGGAATCCCATGTCCCAAACCTGTGTGCATGGGGATTGGCAGCAGAAACTCCTGCGTTAGTGATGCGGAGCCGTGATGGGATATTTATCGAAGTCTTCGAATGGAAATCGCACTAGGCGATAGAGGATGCACACAAGCACCCCAAGGTGTTGGAATTGTGGGAAGTGTTTGGCAGTATTTGTGAATATGTAACACTGGAATCGTTGAGCGAAGTAGGGCAGATGTTTCCCGGATTTGAACCGCTCTTCGTTAGATGAGAAACCGAATCCGGATTCTCTTGAAATTAATTCAATCTTGGTGGCAGAATTTTCGCAAATACTCTAGCCCAATTACTATTTAAGCGTGTTGACTAATTCACGGAATATTTCCTGGCTGCAATCATTGAACAATGGAATTGGAAAGTAATGCGCTCGAATATGTTTCAGATTTCCCTTGACACGGCTTTGAGAGCGAGTCTACATTAGATGAGTTATCACACCTCTAACCCACAAGGAGTTTGACTGGACGATTTGCTCAAGGTCTGAATGAAACGAAATAGCCAGAAGTCTCGAGCATCCATTGTTTGAATCATGGCTAGTGTCCAGCACCGTTTAATACGGTAAATGATGTGGGTAGTCCCATGAACAAAGTTTTCCTCTCAATTCTATTCTTAATTGGCAGTGTTTCTCTGCTGAATGCTACCACTGTGGGCTTTTCAGTGGTCGAGGAAAACAACTCCTATCTTATTCTCACACTTGATAATGACAGCTGGTCTCCGCTTCAGGTTGATGGAGGCACACTACAGCTTCCTGCTGGTGCCGGAGTTGATAGTCGTGCGGGCGGTATTCAAGTTCCCTACTTCCGTCGGATGATCGGACTGCCATCCAACCGTAAACCACAAGTTCGCATTCTGGAACAACAGTGGAGCGAACTGGAGGGGTATGACAGAATCTCGGGCACTTCAGAAGATACAGACCCCAAACTACCCCATCTTAGTTCAGTAGGAACTGTTTATGTCGGTGAACCAATTCTCTGGCGAAATCACTATATTGCGCCGATCCATGTAATTCCTGTCGATCTCTCCTCGGGGCGAAAACTAGACAACATTAAGGTTCGAATCGATTATAACGGCTCATCAACGAATGCCACGACCAAATCAGATATACTGGCGGATGGCATCCTGTTAAATCCCACAACTGCATCTCGTTGGGTGCAAAAATCGTCATCCATACCCGAACTGGATGCCAATGTGGCGTTTCCAGAGGGTGAATTATACCGTATGGAAATCCGCAGTGATGGTCTCTATGCGCTTACCTACGAAGACCTTGTTGGCAGTGGAATCAACCTGAGTGGACGTGACCCTCGATCATTTAGAATCTATGGTAATGGTGGCTTGATTCTTCCTGAGGAGTTTGAAGATTCACGTCCTGCTCATCTCATGGAAAACTCTATCATTGTTGAAGGTGAGGAAGATGGTAGCTGGGATCCGGGAGATCGGATACTATTTTATGCGTTCAACACCAATACCTGGAAACGGTCGGTTTCCCCAGGTGAATATCGCCACCAGTTCAACCCTTACACCTCTATCACCATCTACTGGTTGAATATTCCCGATGATGGCAGCAGTGGCAAACGTATGGAATCGCTTGAAAGTTCAACACCCGCAACTTTCACCGCAACTACCGCTCGAAGTCGAACCTGGTATGAGAAAGACCAGTTCATATTCTACCGTCAGGCAGACCGTGAAACTGGCAAAGACTGGTACATGGCTGAGTTGTATCCCGGTGATCGATTCTCGCAAACATTCAGCGCATTTTATCCGGTAGCAGATGAACAACCTCGTTTGTGGTTCAGCAGTCGAAAGGTTGAATCCGGGAACGTCACCGGTATTGTGAATATAAACAATCAGTTGGTGAGCGAATATTCCTTGACTCAAACTGTTCGTTCTGAAGAGATTGAGGCGAATATTCTTCGTAATGGAACAAATACACTCAGTTTTGAAATAGAGGGCGAAAGTGGCGGATTGCTGGATTGGTATGAGATCAGCTACTGGCGTGAACTGAACACCACCAATGGAGTCATTGAGTTTGATCAGCTCCCTGAAAATGGTGTGGCAAATGTTGTATTAAGTGGAATCGATAGCCCCTGGATATTTGATGTTCAGGATTATGCGAATGTGAAAGTTACCAGAAATAACCCTTTCCGAGTTGATTCGGATACACTGCTACCGCATCGTTATGTCGCGCTCAGTGAAGATAAATTCAAATCGGTGAGCAGTATCAGTCGTGATTTCCTGGGACGAGGTGAGTATCCCGATGGCTTACATGATCCATCCCTGCGGGCACAATATATCATGATTGTCCATGAGGATTTCTGGGCGGTGTCGCAACAGTTGGAAGAACATATCGAACAACGCGATGGAATTGAAGTTATCCGTGTTGATGTTAAGGATATTTACAAAGAATTTGCCTGGGGACAGTTTGATCCCACAGCAATCCGCGATTTCCTCTATTGGGCACAGCAGAACTGGACAGACAATTTGCAATCCGCGCCAGCTTACTGCCTGTTTATCGGAGATGGTGATTACGACTACCGAAACATCGTCTCAAACAACGATAAAAACTGGATTCCTCCTTACGAAAACGGTAACGAAAGCCGTGATGATTTTTATGTTGAATACGGAGAAAATGTACCCTCTTATGTTACTGGTAGACTTCCGTTTCAAAGTGAATCTGAATTGAATAACTATATTGAAGGTTTGCTGGCGTACGATTCCGGTGATAACAAAGGCTCCTGGCAGAACCGTGCGCTCCTGGTCGCAGATGATGAATGGGTAGATATCGGTCCGACTCGTATCGATCAGAACCATATCACAGACAGCGAAAACCTCTCTGCGAACTACATGCCGGAATATATGCAGATCGATAAAATATATGTTGGGACGTATCCAACTTCGTATGATCCCGCAACTGGTGCTCGTCTGAAACCATTGGCAACACGATCTCTGATCAATTCCATCAACGACGGTGCGTTGATAGTCAATTACATGGGTCATGGCAATGCTCATGTCTGGGCTCATGAATCTGTTTTTCTCGACAATCGTGATCGTACTTTGGTGAATAGTGGTGTGAAGCGACCGATCTATATCGCTGCAACCTGCGCTTGGGGGCATTATGATCGTCCCGATAACGAAGCCTTCTTTGAGATGTTGCTGGGGCAACGTGGCGGTGCAATTGGTGTCGTAGCAGCCAGTCGAAATACCAGTGGTGGATCCAACGAAAGATTATTGCAACAGTATTTTCCGAAATTTTTTGACCGTGAATTGCCAGTTCCTGCTGGAGAAACGCTTCTTTATGCGAAATTGAACTCCACTGGAGCAACTAATCATTATTACCATTACTTTGGTGAACCAGCGATGCGACCAGCACTTCCCCGTCAAAATATTGCAGTAACCGACATTGCTCCCGACAGCCTTATTTCGCTGGAGAGTGGACAATTTCACGCTGAAGTAATCGATGGTGGTACTGGTTCTGCTGATCCACTATTCTCTGGTGAAGCGTTAGTTACAGTGCTGGGTGGATACAAGAGCGTTCCCTATACCTTTATGCGTAAGGAGGATGGTGCTATTGTTCCGGGCAACCAGTTTTATTACAATCTGCCGCTCGGCTTGATTTTTCGTGGATACGTCAGCGTCAATTCTGGAAATATGGCTGCGACTTTCATGGTGCCGAAAGACGTTACCCTGGGCTCTGATGATGCAGTATTGCGTATCCTGGCTTTGGGAGATGATAAGGATGCTGTTGGTGCTTTGACACAGGTTCCTATCGCGACAACTGCCGGGCAGACAGATGATGCAACTCCGCCAGAGATCAACATTTTCTTCGATCATCTCAACTGGCGGGATGGTGACCTGACCAGCAAGGAACCGAGGTTGATTCTGGACGTTATGGATTCAAGTGGGGTGAATCTCACTGGTGAAATCGGACATCAACTGAAGGTGATTATCGATGGTGGAAGGCAGGAAGTTGTCCTTACGCAGGAATTTACTTATAAACGTGATTCTTACTTCCACGGTAGTTCTGAACGTATTCTCTTTGACCTTGAACCGGGTATGCACCATCTGGAAGCGTGGGCTTGGGATAATGCCAACAACCTCGCGCGTAAAGAGGCTACTTTTATCACTGTAGACACAGAGTCCGGTGGTGAGGATGGATTCTATATTTCAAACGTTTATAATGTGCCCAACCCGTTCTCGACGGATACGCATTTCACCTTTGAAGGGGCACAGGCGACACGAGCGACAGTAAAAATTTTCACAGCAACGGGACGTCAAATTCAAACACTTGAGCAATCCTTTGGAAACGATCAGTCATTCTATTATATCCCCTGGGATGGGAATGACCAGTACAATGATCAGGTTGGGAATGGAGTTTATCTCTATAAGTTATTTGTAGTGGGAGCATCGGGACAGAAAGCGGAAGAAACCGGAAAAGTGCTACGAGCTAGATAAAATTATTGAAATATAAAATTATGGAATTATGGGAGCTTTTCGCAAATTTGGGTAGTAGAAAAGTTTGTATTGTAGATTGACTGAAAACGCGATTTTCAATTGCGTCATTCCGGTGATGAGTTGAGCCGGAATCCAGGA
>JAIOHU010000078.1 GCA_019912845.1 bacterium | reverse complement strand
TACTTAGATTCAATCGTGTACCAGATTTTTTGAACCTGACCATATTACGCAGATCGTATATCTTACCTTGATTTTCCTGCCAAACTGGTGCACATGCTGTTTACCCTGCTGTTCTCAGTGAGTTTGTTGTGAGCAATTTGTTTTGCAATCATTTGGTAGATAGTGGGATGATTTGTTTGCAGGATATTTACGCATAGTAAGTTGCATTGGTAAATAAACCTAATAATAACAATAATTTAGCTAGTCATTAACCAAACCAGAAGACGATGATATAATTTCAACATTGCACTGCTCCATCGTCAGAACAATTTCCATTTCACCCCAAGAATTTTCGGAGTGTAGAATGAAAAGAATTTTGTTTGTTTTGGCTTTGGGGCTAATTTTCGTTTCAGCTAATTCATTTGCGGTGGATTTTGATAAGGATGCTTATTATTCCGCCTTGGATGCTGCGAAAGTTGCCCTGGACAATGGTCAGGATCTGACCGAACAACAGGAAAAGCTCCTTCGTAGTGAAGGAGTAATCAACGATCATCAGGATGAATTGGATCGTACAGATGGACCGGATGGGTTCGGATACTTTTATTTTGATAATGATGAGCCTAATGGACCAGCGTATGACTGGATTGACATCATTGAAACAGGCGAAGCTTTACAAATCCCTGGCGATGATGACTATACAGGACCGTTTGACATCGGATTCGATTTTGAATTCTATGGCAATACGTACGATCAGTTTTATCTTGGTTCCAACGGTATGATTGGTTTTGAAACCGGCGGTATGGGTAGTCTTGGCAATCACAACTTCCCGAACCCTTCAACTCCAAACAATATCATTGCCTGGTTCTGGGATGATATGGATCCCGCCAATGGCGCGGATGGTATGGCTTACATCGAAAACTTCGGTGACTATACTGTCATCCAGTTTGATGATTGGGATCACTATCCGAATGGTCCGGATCAAGGTAATATCGACGCCGAAATTATTCTTTATGATACCGGCGATATCGTAATTCAATATCATTCCTGGACAGATAATCTTATTCTGAGCAGTTGTACCATTGGTATTGAAGGTCCTGGCGGTCAGGCAGGTATTATGTATGCCTACAATAACGCCAATGATGTACCAGCTCAGGAATCAGCAGTTGGATTCACCATCAATGAAGGTGGATTCGCAGATCCAAATGCGTCAGTTGAAGGTGTTGTAACCAATTCATGTAATGGTGATGCTGTTGAAGGCGCCGAAGTCTATTTCGGTAACCAGATGGCGACCACCGATGCAGATGGTTACTACATGATCGAAGGCGTCTATTCACGTGGTTATACCGCCCGTGTCATGGCTGAAGGCTTTGCCATGGCTGAGGTAGATGTAGAGCTGGAAGAAGGCGAAAATGTAGTGGATATCGAAATGGATCCATGGCCAACCCTTGGCTTCGATCCCGATCAGTTTACATTTGATGTTGGCTGGCTGGGAAGTGATTCTGATATTCTCACAATCTCAAATACCGCGGACTGCGGTGCTAACCTCGATTGGGAAATTGAAATTACCTATATCGAGGAAGAAATTGTCGCACAGAATAGAACTCGTGAACGTCGTAGTATCGAACGAACTGTTCAGAACATCGTAGAGAGAAGTGGAATTCTTGATGGTCCCATTACATTGAATAATGGAACCAACGCTGTCGGTGAAACTGATAATCAGGTCCTTACCGATGCCGAACAGATTGCATTTACTCACTACCCCAATATCAATTATGATGAACTCGCACGGCGTGAGCTTGATACTCCGCCAGACATTTTAATTTACCCGGCTGATAGCTATTACCCAGACGTGGTTGAAAAAATTGAGAATCTCGAGTTTTTCAACAGTGTTACCTTTATTAATGCACAAAATACTCTTGTATCCCTTGAAGAGTTGATGGAATTTGACGCAGTCATCACCTGGGCAAACAGTGGTTATGTGAATGCTGCTGGTGTTGGTGATGTTCTTGCGGATTACGTTGATGAAGGCGGCGGTGTTGTCGTTGCGGTCTTCGCTACAGCATCCATCCCGATACAGGGTCGTTTTAATGCAGAAGGTTATTACGCGATCCCACCATCAGGTCAGACTCAGGGAACACGTCAAACGATGGGTGAAATTTTTGAACCAAACCATTTCATTTTGACCGATGTCGAAGAAGTTGATGGTGGTTCAGCTACATATCACCAGACATCCCTTGATGTAGCCGCTGAAGCTAGTCGTATCGTTGACTGGACAGACGGTAGCTCACTGGTTGCCACGATGGAGATGGAAAATACCATGCGCGTCGACCTTGGTCTCTTCCCACCCTCCAGCGATGCTCGTGCCGATTTCTGGGAGACCTTCAGTAATGGTGATATCCTTATGGGTAACGCCCTGCTTTATGCTGCCGATGCCGGTGGTAGCTGGCTCTCAGTTGACCCGGGTGATGGAAGTATTGCTCCTGGTGAATTGATGGACCTGGATGTTACTGTAGACGCTTCTCAGGTTGAATTACCTGGTGTTTATGAAGCTTCAATTGATATCTTCTACAATCTCGATTCTGAAGAACCGATGGTTGAAACTGTCTGGGTTACCATGACTGTTGGTGATCCTGGAACAATTGAAGGTATTGTTTCAAATAGTGAAACTGGTGATCCGATTGTTGGTGCTATGGTCACCATCTGGGGTGATCTGGAAGAGCCTGTCGCAGAACTTGAAACCGATGAAGATGGCTACTATGCCTATCCATTGGGAACTGGTGACTGGGATGTAATGGCTGATGCCCCTGGATATTATCCATCGGACATTCTGATTGCTGATCTCATAGAAGGTGAAACAACCATTCTGGATATCGAACTTGATCGCGAAGTTCCAGCGGAACTGGTAGTTGATCCCGATGTCTTCGATTTTGAAGTAGGTTGGCTTGGTTCTGATAGCGATATCATCACAATTGGCAACTTCGGTGGTCTTCCTGCCGATTGGGGTGTAGATGTAACCTACATCGAAGAAGAAATTGCAGCCAGAGGCAATAATCGTGAAGCACGTCGTGAAGCGGTTGTTGAGAACTGGATTGCTCGTTCCGGTATTCTCGATGGACCACTTACCAGTTATCCACTTGAAACCACAATTGGTGCGAACGGTCCGGATGTTGTTACCCGTCCAGAGCAGATTGCACGAGTAATTAATGGTAATGGTGAGCTTGATGATGCTAATATTCTCCTTTACCCTGCAGACACTGATGGTTATCCCGAAGATGTTGCTAATAAACTGGCAGCACTGGAACTCTTTGAAACCATCACAATTGTTAGTGCTCGATTTGTGGTTCCCACGCTCGAAGAACTGATGGAATTCGATGCGGTGATGACCTGGACAAACTATGGTTATCTTGATCGTGTTGCTGTTGGTGATGTAATGGCCGATTACGTTGATGAGGGCTACGGAGTAGTTCATGCCGTATTCGAATCAGCAGGTGTCTATATGCTGGGTCGCTGGAATGCTGAACAATATTATGCATTCCCGACTTCTGGTAATCAGTTTGGTCCCCAGCAGACTCTAGGTGAAGTTTTCGAAGCGAATCACCTGATGATGGAAGAGATTGAAACGCTTGATATCGGAACTTCATCATACCGTCAATCAACATTTGATGTCCATCCTGAGGCATTGCGTATTGCCGACTGGAGTGATGGAAGAGCAGTTGCAGCAGTTCGTGAAGAACTTGATAATGGTGTAACAGTTGCTCTCGGAATGTTCCCACCCTCCAATGATGTTATCAATGGTGGATGGAATCCTGCAAGTGATTGTGATCGTCTGATGGCGAACGCACTTCTCGTTGCTTCCGGTGGTGGATTCGGCTGGATCACAATTGAGCCTGACGGTGGCTACCTGGATATTGACGAAGAGACAGAATCTGATATTTTAGTAGATGCAATCAATGTTCCACTTCCAGGTGTATATGAAGCAATTTTGGAATTCAATGTTTCATACCCAGACACACTTGATCCCGTGACTGCATGGGTAACTCTTGTAGTCGGTGATCCCGGAACACTGGAAGGTATTGTCAGCGATGATGCTACTGGTGATCCAATTTTTGGTGCCACAGTGACAATTTGGGGCGACCAGGAAGAACCTGTTGCAGAAATCGAAACTGATGAAGATGGCTACTATGCTTATCCATTGGGAACTGGTGATTGGGATGTTCAAGCGACTGCAACAGATTATTACGATTCTGATGTAATGACTGTAGCGCTTGTCGAAGGCGAAACAACAACTCTGGATATCGAGCTTGTTCATCATGTTCCACCGTTTGCAACCTTGAACCCGGATGAATTTGTATTCGTCATTCCGGAAGAAGGCGATACCGATTCAGATATTATGACCATCGGAAACACTGGCGGTCTGGATATGAATTGGGATGCAGGTGTTGTTTATATTGAAGATGAAGAAGTAAACTCGATGCGTGAAAATGTACGTGATTACCTCTTAAATCGTACAGTTGAAGCTGGAGCAGTTGATTATACACGCGCACCTTCAATTGATCTGGCTACATATCCGAATACACCAACTCCGTCATATTATAATGAGTTGGATGATCCATACTTCTTGATCATTCAGGATGGCAATGCATGGGGCGCACCTGCTCATCAGACGATTCTTGATGAACTTATGGTGCCTTATGACATGATCAACTCAGGTCAGATGGCTGACCATCCGTTGGATGAGTACACCTGTATTATTTTCACCAGTGTACAGAGCCAGAATTTCCTGAATACTGTTCAGAACAATGAAGAACGATTCACTGACTTCATGGGTGACGGTGGTTGGATTATCTTCGGCGGTTGTACACAGAATTACAATTGGAATCTCTGGGATATGAGCAACACTTATGGTGGTGATGGTATTGGTGTCAACAATATGCCAGAACATCCCATCATGGAAGGTATTCCAGAACAGTGGACAGGAAACTGGGACAGTCACGATTATATCAATAATGTTCCAGAAGATGCGAATGTCATCACCGTTAGCGGTGTTGGTAACGCAACCCTGATTGAAGTAGAATTTGGACGTGGTACTCTGCTTCTTTCCACAATGACCTGGGAAATTGGCTGGAACCAGAACCCGATGTGGGGTAATGGTGATGTCCTTATCAATACAATTGGTTATGCAGTTCTTGGAGCTGGTCAAGGTGGTTGGTTATCACTTGAGCCTGGTGATGGATTTGTTCCAATCGGTGAAGAAATGGATATCGACTTAATCGCAGATGTTACCGATCTTGAAATGGAAGAGGGTACATACGAAGCGATGATCGAAATCGATCCAAATCACCATGAAGCAGAATTGGCAACTGCATGGGTAACCCTTATTTATGGTGCAGGCGGAATCTTTAATCCTGTCCCACCAAATGGTCTTCCTTACCCGATCATTATTGATGGTGTGTTCCAGGATGATGAACCAGTACCTGTTGCCTCAGGCGTTGCAGTTTTTGATGGCGATCTTTGCGTCGGCGCAGTTGCATTGAATGGTGAGTTCCCACGTTCCATGATTGCATGGGAAATGAGTGAAGAACCACCATATCCAGGATTTACTCCTGGCAACCCAATGACCTTCCAGGTCTGGAACAGTGTAACTGGTGAAATCTTCGAAGCAGAAGCAGATTTTACTGTAGGAAACGGTGAGTTTGGATTTGGTCCGTATTCCCAGGTCACTGTTGGTGGTGAAGGTGGTCAGGGTGAACCTGATGATCTCGAAATCCCGCTGCAAGGCAACTACTTCGAGTTAATCTCATCATACATTCAACCTGAAAACTTGAACGCATTGGATATATTTGGTGATATCCCCGATTTGGCAATTGTCTATCAGAATGATGGTGGTATTGTTATTCCGCCATTCATCAATACGATTGGCAATATGTCCATGAATCAGGGCTACCGTATATTCTGCGATGAAAACTCAATGGTGACGTTTATGGGTGAACCTATCCCAACCAACACCGAATATGGTGCAGTACCAAACCGTTGGAACTGGGTTGGTTATCCATTCGACCATGATGTAAACCCAATTGATGCGCTTGATCACATTCGTGATTTCGTTGAAATTGTGCAGACAGACGATGGTGGTGTCTGGATTCCACCACTGTTTGATATTAATACAATAGGTGAAATGACACCTGGTGAAGGTTACATGTTCTTCGTGAACGACGCAGTAGACTTCACATTTAATGATCCAGCAGTAGCGGATCGTGGCAACACAGAGGTTTGGGACATTCCAGTAGTCGAAGGAGCCCCACAGCCGACTGGTCTGCCATACACTGTAGTTCTTGCGATTAGTGATGAGCTGAGAGCACTCGAACCTGCAATCATCGAGCTTTATGACGGTAAGACCCTGGTTGGTAAGAGCGTCGTTCTTGATGATCGTGATTACACACCGGTAACCACCTGGAAGGGTGATGCCGATCGTAATCTCGAAGGTTTTGTTGAAGGCAACAGCATTCGTTTCGTGGTGAAAGCTGCAGATGGTACAGTACTGCCAGTTATTCACAACAACGAAGAATATCCTGAATTTGGCAAGGGTGCATACACATTGTTGAATCTCGATTCAGCTCCGATCCCGACAGAGTTTACAGTCGACCAGGGCTACCCGAATCCGTTCAACCCAAGTGTAACAGTTCCGTTTGCACTGCCGAAGAATGGTGATGTGACCTTCGCAGTCTTCAATGTTCTTGGTCAGCAGGTCTTCAGCACAACTCAGAACTACAAGGCTGGTTACCACCGCTTCGTGTTTGACGCGAATCAGGCTGGTACCGAACTGGTATCTGGTGTCTACTTTATGATGACACAGTTTAACGGTCAGAACTTCACACAGAAGGTGACCTTGTTGAAATAACTAACGATTCTATATGATTGCTGCACACTCATGCAGTAGTCGAGAACCGTGAAGTATAAGTGAAGCGCAATATCCTCGTGATATTGCGCTTCACTTCTGTTTTATATCTTCAGATGCGAACTCAGTATCAAACTGCGTCATTCCAGCGTGGTGTAAGCTGGAATACAGGAAGCTATTGATATTATAGCGGGCAAGGAAAAATATAGGATAGGTAATCACCTTTAAATCAGGAACTATTCGTTCATTGTAAGATTACCTGGAACAGGGTCTATTCCTACATCATGCCAGTGTTGTGTTAGCTGGAACCTAGTAAGGTATTGATATTATAAAAGGCAGGGAAAATACAGGATGGGCAATGCTCATTTAATAGTTGGAATTATTCATTCGCAGTTTTACTCTTTCATGAAAATGATGCGTAACAAGTGATCGAACTTCTGCGATGATACCTGGGAGCATAGGTGGATAGCATCGTTTGGTGAAAGGAGACTGAGAAGAAGAAACCTTGTGTAGCGTGTGGTAAAGGAGTGATTTGGTGGACATCGGGACTCAGCAATAAAAAAACACCTGCGAGCAGGTGAAAGTGACTTCTATTGATTATGAAGGGGTAAGGAGATAATTCAATCTGATTTAGGCACTGCTCGCTGCGGTCGGGTGACGGCTGGAAGTGTGAAGTGGAGTGTCTCCATTTTTTTTACTCCTTGCACCCTCATCAACTTTCAATAGACTGTCGTAAGAAGCGTCCGGTTGATATTCAATAATCAAGCTTTTCAAAGCCTGCCTTACTTCGATTGCATCCATTTTCTGGCAACGGTTTAGCAAATCATTGACTTGAATCATGAATTCTTTCATACCCTCAACTTGAGGTTCGAGAACAAAGAGGTTGGGGATCGTGGTTTTACTCTCTTCACCTTCCAAATATAATGATTCATGCAGCTTTTCACCAGGGCGTAAACCACTGTAAACAATTGGGATATCTTCGTTTACTTTTAGTCCTGAAAGTTCAATCATATATTTTGCAAGATCGACGATTTTGATCGGTGAACCCATATCCAGAACGTAGATATTACCGTTTTTCCCCACCGCACCAGCCTGTAAAACCAATTCGACCGCTTCCGAGATCAGCATGAAATATCGAGTAATCTCTGGATGTGTAACGGTAATTGGACCGCCTTGTTCAATCTGATTTTTGAATTTGGGTATAACGCTTCCCGAACTTCCGAGTACATTTCCAAATCGCACTGCCATAAAGTGAGTATCACTGATTTTCGCTTGATGAAGTGCAATAAGTTCACAGATACGTTTGGTAACACCCATAATCGAACTCGGTTGCACTGCCTTATCTGTCGAGATTAAGATAAAACGTTCTACTTTGAACTCTTCCGATAATTGAACAAGGTTGAGTGTGCTGCGAATATTGTTGATAATCGCTGCCCAGGGATTGACTTCCATCAGGGGGACGTGTTTATAAGCAGCAGCATGGAAGACTATGTCGGGTTCATAATCATCAAAAGCCTTGCGAATAAGCACTTCATTGGCAGCATCTGCTACCAGGCAGATTATGTTCAGCTTAGGGTATAGTCCCTGTAACATGGCTTCAGCAGCGTAAACATTAAATTCGCTGCTATCGAAAATTATGAGTTCTTCAGGGTGGAATCGAGCTATCTGATTACACAATTCTTTTCCAATACTTCCACCCCCACCAACTACCATCACGCGTCGGTTGTAAATCATCTTTTCAACGGGACGAAAATCTAGATGAACCGGTTTACGTCGCAGTAGATCATTAATCTCAAAACCACGAAGTTGGTTTACTGATACTCTACCATGCACCAGGTCACGCAGGCCTGGGATAGTCTTTACTAGAATATGTTCATCGATCTGTTCACGTATGAGATTTAGAATCCTCCTGGTCTCAACACCGGATAGCGAAGAAATCGCAAAATAGATATCTGTCACACGATTTTTCAGGACGATATCACGTATATCATCACCGGTACCGATTACCTGCTTATTGTGAACGTATTTGCCACGTTTTGAGGTATCATCATCAACGAATCCAACTACACTTAAATCGACTCCAGTCAGCGCATTACTCGTGTTATTGATATTTCTGAGGAGTAGCTCTCCTGCACGTCCAGCTCCGTAGATTAATACTCTTTTCATGGAGGGATTGGATAGTGTTGATTCGCGAGGTTTATCCGCGATTAGACGAACTGTAAGTCTTACACTGCCGGCAAAGAACATGACCAGCATCCATTCCATGATGATAATCAAACGTGAGAGCACTAAGCCATCAGCGATGAATTCCAGGAGAATGATTGCCAGCGAACCAGCAGTCGCTGCCTTTAGAAGTTTTTTCAGATCGTGGACACTTGAGTATCGCCAGAAAGAGGAGTAAAGACGAAAAGCTGCGAACAGGCTTAAACGTATTGCGACGATTGCTGGAATATAAAAAATTATTTGGTTAAGATAACCCACCGCTTCCTGAACAGGAAAACGAATAAAATAACTCGATGCTATAGCAGCAAGGAAAGACAAGGTATCCAAGCCAAGCTTAGCCAACATTCTGAAAGCGGGTTGATTATTTAATTTCATCTGTTAAAAATCCTGAGGCGGATAGACCTCACCAATGAGTCAATCCAGTATAGTATTCTGCTGCAAATATTCATTCAATTAGTTGGAAAATGCAGTCCCTAAAACACCCAAAGATACGGCAGATTTAAACCAAATCCAATTTGAAAATTGGTTCCAAAGACAAAATAAGTGCATCAATGCTTGAACACTGTGAGCTTAGACACACGCAGGGAAATTCAAGATGCTGTTTCTCCCCTTGTTTCAGAGCGATTTTGGTGGGTATGCACTGTACCTGCCAATTGTCCAGTTGATTTTGGAACTTACAAGAGTCATATTTTTCCATAAGATCAGCATGAACTGAAATATGAGTTCTATTTTAAAGGGATCGATTCAGTTATTTATGGCTTGCAGTAGTACTCCATCAGGCACTATTTTCCCGAAATTTAAAATTGATTTGGAAATTATTTTGAGTTCACTACATCCAATACTCCTTTCATTCATTATTCTTATTTCTGCATCCCTTATAGCCCTTTGGACAGCTTGGGTAACCGGGCATGTGAGGCTCCTCGCTATCAAAAAGGGAGTCATGGACATTCCAAATGAACGTAGCTCTCACCTGGTACCAACCCCCAGGGGCGGTGGATTGTCCATCGTCTTTAATGTAATGCTGGGAACAACTCTATTGGCAGTGTTCATGCCGACCGATATCCCCTGGCTCTGGATTCTTCTTACCAGCGGTGCGCTTGTTGTTACTGTAGGATTGTTGGATGATCTGTTTTCACTGAGTGCAATCGCAAGGTTGATAATTCATTTTTTAGCAGCATACCTGATCATCTTCTGGATTGGTACAAAACTGGAAATTGTATTCCCAAGATTGATCGAGCTACGAGGACCCTTTGCTCAGGTCCTTGTTGTGTTTTTCACAGTATGGAATATTAACGCGTACAATTTCATGGATGGGATGGATGGTCAGGCTGCTTCTCAAGGAGTGATCGTCTCACTGACAGCGGGAACCATTGCCTGGATCAATGGGAATATCCAGCTGGCGGTAGTGTATTACATCATCGGTGCGTCCTGTGCAGGATTCTTAAAGCTGAACTGGCATCCGGCAAAGATATTTATGGGAGATCTTTGCAGTGGGTTCCTCGGAATCAGCTTTGCAGTCCTGGCCTTGTGGGGGAAATTAAGTAAATCTGTACCTCTGCCAGCGTTCTTCATCCTTATGGGAGTATTTTACGTTGATGCCACTTACACAGTTCTGCGTAGGCTCCTCAATGGTGACAATATAACGAAAACCCACCATGATTTTGCATTCCAGCATGCGTTAGAGAAAGGGTATAGTCACGCTCGAGTGACCGGAATAATAATCGTGATCAATCTCTTCTGGCTCACACCACTGGCATGGTGGAGTATACAAGTCGCTAATCGATGGTCCTTCGCCATCACTGTACTGGCATACATTCCTTTGGTGATAATTGCTTTACTTCTCAAAGCAGGTGTTCCACAAAAGAAACCGATCATGGAAAACTCGGAATAGGGATGTGAGCGAAATTCAGCTTTGCAGCTCTATTCTATCAATTGATCTTTTTCCGCCCCGGAGTAGTATTCAAGACTGTCTGCAGGAATCGTTGAATAGTCAAGTTCTGAACCACGCATACTATGAGGTATGAGGTAAACACCCAGTAAGACCACTGTAGCACCGACTACCCACCACCTGCCCTGTCTTCCTGATTTACTTCGATTCGTTCGCCAGACCGAGAGCACCCAGGCGATAACTGCAGCAAGTGTCTTGTTGTCAGTCAAATCCTCACCAAATGGCCAACCTGTCCAATAGGCATCAAATGCATATTTTTGAACGATGGGTCCAAGTATCAATCCACCGATAGTAAGTAAAATGAGAGTGATCCAGGAGAGAGTATTCACTTTTTCTTTCAACAAAGCACCAATACCCGTGCGTGTGGCAACGAGCATTGCAGAAAACATGAATATAATGTGTGGAATGAGAACAGTTAACGGCACACTCCCCTTAAATCGAATAATTGCAGGTTCTGTTTCAGGGAGTAGCACTCGCTCCTGATCCCCATCTAAAACTACCTGATACTCAAGTTTTCCAGCAGGAGGTTGATGAGGTAAACTTGCAACTAATTTTCCATCTTCGTAATACATGGGGATGCTTCTGGTTTCCTCGTCCAATTTATAGTGCTTCCAGAGTACAACACCCTTTATCTGCTTATTTCTAACAGGAATTTCGACTCGATGATCAGTAGTGCCACCTTGCGAACGTTTCAGTGAGTAATCAAAAGTTGTCTGCCCCAGCTTCGCTGTTCCTTCTATCGGGTGTGTAGGTCCAGTTTGCCGTTGGTAGTGAGCGAATACAAATGTCAGGAGTAGTGCGATGATCCAGAGAATTATTTGACGGATTACTTTCATGAACTATCTCTCTCTGAAGGATTTAGCTGATTGACGATTAGTCGATTCAGACAAAATATAAAAAATTAACCCACAGGATGAGATCCTGTGGGTTGTCTGCTGGGAGACAGGGATTCGAACCCCGATTATACGGTCCAGAGCCGCATGTCCTGCCGATTGGACGATCTCCCAAAGCGGCTAAAAAACTAAATAAACTATCAGACCCTGTCAAGTACGCAACATTGGTTGGAGAGATTTGTTGAAACTATCGTTTCCGATCAAGAGTAGAAGATGTGATTAAAAAATTGGTGGAGAAATGATGGGCTCGCGAGAACCGGGCGAGCGATTCGAATTGTTACTCTTTGCACAAAATTTGAAGTACATTCAAGACTGTAAAGTTCTGTATTCACATTCTTTTCGGAGGAAAAGGGTTCACATGAAGATGATCGCAAAACTAACTTTGGCCGTATTGCTTGTCACTTTTTTAGCAATGGGAGTATTTACTGGATGTGCATCACAAAAACAGATGCAGGAAGAGCAACAGAGACGTGATCAAGCACGTCAAGATAGCGTGGCAAGGGTTGAAGCTGCACAAAAAGCTGAACGAGAAAAAGTAGTTGCCGATTCGCTGGCAAAAATCGAAGAGGCAAATCGCCTTAAGATGGAAGAAGAACGGTTGGCGAGGGAACGAGTTGAAAAAGAATTAGCCTCAATGCATACCGTCTATTTCGCATTTGATCAATCCAAATTGACTTCTGATGCAAGGACAAAACTTCAGGAAAACGCTGTCATTTTGCAAAGGTATCCTGACCGTAGTATTGTAATAGAGGGTCATACTGATGAGCGCGGATCTACTGAGTACAACTTGGCACTAGGCGAGCGAAGAGCAGCCGCTGTGCAAAAGTATTATCAGGACTACGGAATATCTGGTGAACGAATTAGAATCATTTCGTACGGTGAAGAAAGACCTGCCACTCCCGGAAATAACGAGGATGCCTGGTCAAAGAACAGACGCGCATTGACCAAGGTTCAATAATAATCTAAGTTTTGTTTTAATGGGGAATTGGTGTCCTTACATTCACTGGTTCCCCTTTCTCTTTGTCTGAAATGTTATAGAGGCTTTGAAACGATGAAGAAGAACCGATTTTTTAACATTCCAGTTCTGTTTAAAATGATACTGTTGTGGCTAACCATTCTCATTTTTTTTACTGGATGCGCCTCGCGAAATGAAATCTTGCAATTCCAGAATGATCACACGGATATCAAACAGGATATCGACGCGGTTGATAAACGTCTGGTCGAGTTGGAAACCAGGTTGGATACCTTGATGTCTCTTCTGGGTGGAGATGTGAGTCAGCACTTTAGCAATCAGGAAGAGATACTAAGAAGTATGCGTGCAGATCAGCGGGCGGTGTCATACGAGCTGGAAACCCTTGTCCAAACCCTCGCCGCCAGAATTTCAGATTCGGATGTTCACACTCGCAACCTGGTGCAGAAACTAGATGAGGTCAATCGACTGGTGACTGAGATCGTTTCAAAGCAGGATAGTAGTAAAATTCCCACAAATTTTGATGTAAACGATCCTGAAAAGCTCTATCAGCAGAGTTATCTTGATTTTACACGGGGAGATGCGGAACTCGCACGATATGGTTTTCAGCAATATCTGGATTTATATCCCAAGACCAGGCTGGCAGATAATGCACTCTACTGGATTGGTGAATCCTATATGAATGAGGGTAATCAGGATGCGGCACTGGATGCATTTCAGAAGCTGGAAAAATCCTACCCTAAAAGCAATAAATCGGTAGTATCTCTGTTGAAGAGGGGACTGATTCAAGCAGCGAATGGAAATTCGGAGCAGGCAAAATCGTTATTTGAGAAGATCATAAAAAATTTCCCCAATACTCCAGAATCAGTTCAGGCGAAAATCCGGTTGGAAGAGATGGCAGAGTAGGGAGGAAGTATCAACTCAATAGCCGAAATCTGTTTCTCACCTTCCTGGGGTGGTATCGAGCACTATTGCGCTTCGATGGCTGACCTGTTAACAAAACGTAGCTGGAATGTTATTCCCATTGTTGCTCCTGGAACTCCACTTGAAGATATTTTACTGAAAAGAGGGTTGTCGCCGATCACGATTCCCTCTTCTAACTATATCGCTCCACAGACAACTTTCAAACTCAGCAGATTATTTCGTGAACATCATGTACAGGCTATTCATTTACATCGGTCGCACGATCTTGGTGTGGTTTTGCCCGCTGCTAAAATGGCAAATGTACGCAAACGAGTTTTCACGATACAGATGGAATCAGGAAGAATAAAACGGGATATTTATCATCGCTACGTGTATAGTCAATTGACCAATGTACTCACCATAACAGATCGAATTAAAAAGAAAACCATTGAAAGCGTAGCGGTTCACCCTGACAAAGTGCAAAGGTTGTACTACGGTATTGAGACTGAAAAATTCCGTGCACAAATGCTCCCCAAATCTGATATTAGAAAAAAATGGGCAATACCAGAGAATGCTTTCGTGGTGGGTATGGTTGGTAGACTGGAAGCAGCAAAGGGACAGGAGGTATTGATCCGTGCTGCCGCAATTGCAAAAGATAAAATACCCTCTTTGAAGGTGATATTAGTGGGTGAGGAAACAGTCGGTCAAAGCAGTGAACTGGAACGACTGAAGATTCTGGCGGATGAGTTGTTACCTGATAGGGATGTCGTTTTCACAGGTTATCAGGCACCACCAGGAATCATCGTACCCGCTTTCGATCTGGCTGTATTGGCAACAAAAAGGGAATCCTTTGGTCTGGTTATTCTTGAGGCAATGGCACTGGGAGTACCCATGCTTGCAACCGCTGATGGGGGAGTGCTGGAGATCATCCATGACAAAATGACTGGTCGCTTGTATCAACCAGGTGATCATAATGCACTTGCACAACTGATTGTTGAACTCTATTCGAATCCAGATGAACGAGACAGATATGCGACTGCTGCTCTCGAGATGGTCCGAACAAAATTCTCTATGGAAAAGCACCTCTCTGAGCTTGAATCCTGTTTCAAGTAACTATTCGCACCTGTGTTGTTCACTTTGGGAGTGCAATCAATTTAGAATTCGATAATTATCTATTTCCAACATAAATTGCCCCGGGTTCAATCAATTTACCATCGGGAATATATTCAAGAGCGTGCGCCATCCATCCAGTGGAAATTGCAAGACAGAAGGGGATCGGGAATGCTTCAATTGGTAGTCCAAGAGCGTGATAGATCATTCCAGTGACCGCATCCACATTTGCAAAAATTCCCTTGTCTCCCAATTGTTTTTCTACACAGTTTTTTACTGCACAGTAATTATCCCAGATACGAGCAAGCCCATGTCGTTTCAAAATCGACTCAGCGAATGGTTCCAGCACCTTCGCTCGCGGATCATGAGTCTTGTAAACTCGATGACCAAAACCAGGGAAGCGGTATTTTTTTACAAGCCTCTCATTTGCCCAATTTTCCGCCTCTCTCACTTCCTTGAATTCGGTAATATTCTGAAACGCTTCCTGGTTCGCACCACCATGCAATTTGCCAGATAACGCCCCCATACCTGCCAGCACAGCACCGCCTAAATCAGCTCCGGTAGATGCAACGACCAAAGAGGCGAAGGCTGCTGCATGCAGTTCATGCTCTGCCTGAACCAATAAACTCACCTCGAAAGCCCGAACATCCTCCGCATCCGGTACTGCCCCGAGAGATTGCCAGAGAAAATGTTCGGCAAAACTCAAATCCTGACGAGGTGGAAGAGGGGGCAGCTTTTTCAGGTGACGGATAGATGCTGCTGCCAGCATGGATGCCCATGAGAGGATTCGAGCGGGCCGTCGCCACTGCGCCTCCTTGCTTAAGTCTTCAGGAGTGGGCATGTAGCATGAGGCGACAGTCATGGTTGTACGAAAAAGCGCAAGTGGATGAGCAGAATCTGGCAGGTTGTGTAAAACTGCGATTGCCTCGGATGGTGCATTTCGCCAGGAACTGATCTCATCACGCCACCTTGAAAGCTCCGGTGGACGGGGCAACTCACCATCCAGAATCAGCCAGGCAACCTCCTCAAAACTAAGATTGTCTACGATATCTTCAATGCTGTATCCACGATACCATAGTTTCCCCAGGGTACCATCAATTTTGCATATCTCAGTGGTACCCGCAACAAGGTGTTCTAATCCCAGAGTGTAGGTTTGATTCGGTTGAATTTCGCTATGATCTTTCATCTGACTTCCTGCATTTCAATTTTTCTGGGTGGCACTCCGGTATAAGTGCTCAGTGGACGAAATAATCTGCCACCATTTACATATTCTTTCACACGTGCCACCAGCCCAGCCATCCTCCCGATCATGAACAAGCATGGGATCAGGTCAGCTTCAGCTCCCAGGATATGGAAGATCAATGCACCGTAGAAATTTACATTTATATAAATTCCTTTGGGATTTAGCAGTAGTTCAGCTTCTCTCTCAACTGTCTGAGCGATTTCATAGAGCACTTGTTTGTTGTGACGATCGCAGCATTTGCCAAATTCTTCGCGTAATATTTCAGCTCTTGGGTCGGGGAAATCATACATCCGGTGCCCAAAACCAGCTATCCGTTCACCTGATTTGACGGTAGAACTAACCCAATTTCGTGCTTCTTTTGCGGACTTCAACGCACAAACCTGCTCCACGACAATCTCGCCAGCTTGTCCAAGCAGTGGACCCCGCAACGCGCTTAATGCAGCCACGATATTGTAGTAGGGATCAGCATGGCAACTACCTACAATCATGCTCGTGAAGGTGGGAGCATCCAATCCATGATCTGCATACAGTACCAGTAGCAGATTCAGGAGTGTAATGTCCTCATCAAGAGGCACTCGCTCTTGAATTTTGGTCAGAAGTCCCTCTGCGATTGAAGAATTTGAGTGCGAAGTCTCATATTTCCTTCCCATACGATGACAACTAACCAGCTCCGTAATTCCAGCAAGCTGCCCGATAAAACGGTATTCTTTCCAGTTTTTTGTGCCAGCCAGATCATCAGTACGAGACAGTTCAAAACACCCCATAGCCGATACACCTGTTCGCAACATCCGAGTCGGGTGAATTCGAGGATCAAGATTTTCAACAATCCTGATAACACCTTCGGGAATATTTCTACTAGCGTATAGGCTATTGCGAAAATCGAGGTACTGCTCGCTTTCACTCGGGGTTCTTCCTGTGATCAGAAGATATGCTACATCTTCAAAACTGTATTGCTTGACCAGTTCCGACAGTTTTATGCCCCGGTACCAGATGGTACCATTATTCGAGTCAACCCTGCCAACTTTACTGGCGGAAGCAATTACTCCAGACAAACCAGGACCAACTGGCGTGGAGACCGGATAACTGAATTGAGGATCACACCAGGAATAATCCCTGGAAAGAGTATTGATATTGGACATCTAACATCCTTGAATGAAATCGTTCCTGGAAAGATATTATTCAATTTTTTAGGTGCAAGAATACTCAATAATCTAAAATGAATAATAACAAATATTTAAACTTTTCGACATTCAAAAAATTACTCGTATTTCCTACTAATATTCAACGATAACAACTGGTACCAACTTTGCAGATTACTTTAATTCTCAATGCGATCAGATAATACCATACAAAATGCGCAGACCAAAATCTTTTGTTTAATACAAACTATTTTCAGAGAAATCTGGCATATTGTGATGGGAATCCGTAAGTTTCTCAACTTAGCTAGTTTTCTTCAAGGATTCTCATTGTTTAGGAAGTCGATTTCTGTTCAGCCACTAAATTACAGCTTGTCTAACAGGATTTCCGATTGTGAGTAGAAGTCGTTTTATTACTGTTGTTGGTGTTGTTGTCGGGGCAATTGCAGCCACCCGTCTCTTCGCGAAACCAGAGATCACGGTTCCTTCAGTGGTTCTACTTGATCTCTTTTTCCTGTTGCTGGCAGGTGTGTTGCTCTATCGTATCCCTGCTACGCTCAGTATAGGGAAAGAATTCTCACGTCTGCTTTTCGGATTTGTTCTACTCGCTCTTTTCAACCTCCTGAAACTTTTCCTGCTTCAATTTCTCAGCCAGAATGTACCCTTAACCTATATTGATCACTGGAATGCCATGCTGGCATTTCTACCCTCTCTCGGAGTTGCGTGGATAACGATTATCCTGATTCGTGTAGGTGGGGAGATGTGGTTTCAGATTCGACGAAGAGTGATCATCCATGCTGTGATAATTCTCTTCGCCATCATCTTCCAGGCAAACCGTTTTTTTGTTGTCCTGATCGCACTGGAAGTTGCGCTATATGCGATTCCCTACCGCTGGGTTGAGAATATTGAAGAGAAAGATCGTTCATGGGCACTTCTGCTATTGCTGCTTTCACCATTGTATGCTGTCGTTGCACTGGGTGGAATTTCGGGTACGATATTTGACATTCTATTCAAGGAAGACCCGGTACAAACCATTCAGTTTACCACTTTTACTCAGATTCTACGTTATATCATTGCCATATTCTTCATTCTTCTTCCGATACGAATCATAGTTCATGCCTTCCAGGGTGGTTATGGTTTCAGGATACCAATTCGAGTTAAACTTGCATTTACCTATCTGTTCAGCACGATAATTCCCGGTATTCTATTGGTAGCTATTCTTCTTGTTGCTGTGTTCACCGGAATTGGAACTTTGCGAGCTCGTGCAGTTGGTGAATTATTAACAACAGAGCTGGATCGTCTGGCAGCCCTACTTGATGACCGTCAGCTATCAGATATGACCAACTCAGACAGTGTTGCGATCGGGGTTTACCGTGAAATCAGCAAAAATGATCTATTTGACCCAAAATCTCCAGATTTCAGAAACTTTGCCATTCCGCCCGACCCTCTTTCACCCAATCCAATGAATCAGCAGCAACTGGAACCTTCCCTCTCAATTACACCGGAGGAAAAATTTTTCAACATTATGAGTCGGATTGGTGGAGGTCTTTCAACTGAGGGAAATGTTGAGGGAGTCTGGGTGAAGGTTAAACAGGCACCCGCTCTGATATCTATGCCTGATACCCTGCCCCATGCACCGGGATGGTCAGATGAGTATCAACAATTTCGCTGTCTCCTCCCACTTCAAAACAGAAGGACGGCTCTTGGTGCGATTCGCAGATTTCCAGGCGACAATGATAAGGTGTACATCGCCCTGAAACCGTTGAATAAATCAATGCTCGATAAATTTCGTTCCATTATCGGCTCGGATTTGACGATTCATCCGAATACTTCATTCGCCGAGGATATATCAGTTGGTGCGGACTCGGATGAGGGTATCTCACTCGATTTGAATGGAGGTCAGGGTCTCATGCAGCCCATTCATTCCACGAATAGAGATGCTGGCTCCTCAAATTTCTGGAAACGATCCATATATCATGGCATACATGGCTATATGAATCCATCTCACGTGGATGATGAAGGTAAGCAAAGACACCTCATGGCTTTTATTGTTGTTCGCAGTTCAATTCTTGATATGCTGAGTTCGCTGTATTCCGCTCAGGGATTGAATCGCGTTGTTATCTACATTTTGCTGAATCTAACTATTCTGTTACTGCTCGCTGTCCTCTTTTCTTCATTGCTTGGCTTGGGGATCAATCGAACCATCACACGCGGTGTCGCTGCCTTACGTGAGGGAACCGAGAGTCTGCGAAAAGGTAACCTGGATACAAAAATAGAACTGAAAAGCATTGATGAGCTGGGCGATCTTGCCACTGGTTTCAATAAAATGACACGGGATCTCCGTCACATGGTAGCTCAAATGGCGGTTAAAGAAAGACTTGAGCAGGAAATTGAGATTGCCCGGAATATCCAGCAAAACCTCCTCCCACAAACTCTACCAAACCATGATGGATATGATATTTTTGGAAAGAGTGAACCAGCTCAGGAGGTCGGCGGGGATTATTATGATGCTATCACCACACCAGAAAATCAAATTGGAATTGCGATTGCTGATGTTTCAGGTAAAGGTGTAGCGGCTGCACTTCTGATGAGTAACCTGCAGGCGGGTCTACGGTTGATCGCCAGGGCAGATAGTTCATTGGCTGAAGTTGTGCAAAGAATAAACCTGCTGATCTATCGCAATTCGACACTTGAAACCTTCATCACCTTCTTTATCGGCTATATTGATCCGTTGACCAATATTTTGAGATACATAAATGCTGGTCACGATACTCCTGCCATCATAAGAGGTGAACGGACGATTGATCTGGATGTTGGGGGAATGATGCTGGGTGCATTTGATACTGCAAGCTACGAAGAGGGATCCATTCAACTCGAACCCGGTGATATCCTGGTGATGTACACTGATGGTTTCAGCGAATCAAAAAATGAAGAGGAAGAGGAGTTTGGACGGGAGCGAATTTTATCCACAATCCGTGCGCATCACAATGAATCTGCAGAAGATATCTTTAATGCCGTTTTGGATGGAGTATCTTCCTTCTCAAGCCAACTGCAGCATGCCGAAGATGACCTGACGATGCTGATCGTCAAACACACCTGACAGGCTTCCTGAGAATGCGACTTACATCGCGTCATCCGCGACCTACTTCGTGTCATCTGCGACCTACTTCGCGTCATCTGCGACCTACTTCGCGTCATCCCGGTGATGA
>JAIOHU010000007.1 GCA_019912845.1 bacterium | reverse complement strand
TTATCCGAATCCGTTTAACCCAACTGTATCGATCCCATTCGCCTTACCTCAGCAGTCAGAGGTTTTGATTGCAATCTATAATCTACTCGGACAAGAGGTTTTTCGCGAGAGTCGTAGTTTCGAGGCAGGAAACCACCGTTTTCACTTTGATGCGAATAGCAGTCAAAGTGAATTGGTAAGTGGACTGTATCTCATTCAAATGGAGACTGAGGGAAATAGGTACACTAGAAAAATGATGCTGCTGAAATGAGTTTTCTAAAAATATGATTCTCTAATTCAACTTCCGATTAGCCTGAGTCATGCCTCATGCGTCAGTTTGTTGATTCAGGCTAAATCGAAAAATTGTAAGAATTATGAAATAGAAAAAGTATCCAATTAGATTTCATTCTATCAGAGAAATATGGAATTGAAATGCTCGTTAGGGATACGGGGTAAATAACAAGCTCATGGTCTGAATCTATTCAAATATAGCACTCAGTATACTGAGAATCCCACGCACTCCATCGGCAACAGAGTGTGAGGAGTAGGTGGCTCCGGATATCCCGTCAATATCCTCACCGATTTGAAGCTTATCGCTTATGGATTTTCCAGCGAACTGATGCAGGAAATCACTTCGTTGAACTTCCCCACCGTAGGGTGAACTATAATCAAGAACGATTACTTTGATCACCTCCAGTTGATTCGAGCATGCCACCATGATAGTGAAGGGATGATTTTTTCCGGGTACAGTTTGAATGGCTGTGTAGCCAATTGTATGCTCATTTTGAAAAACGCTCACATATCTGAAAATACGAGAATTCAAAGGCAAACCGCTATTTTTATTGAACAGTTGTACCTGTTCATCGGTCAACAGAACCAATTCTTCGTTAAACTTAGTGGCTTCTGGAAATACACTCTTATTAGCCTTCTCGAAACTCATAATCTCTCGTGCATACAACATTGTTGCAAAAATCAGCAGCAAGCTGAGTGTTATCCACCAAACTGATTTAGATATCGAATAATGATTCAACATTCGAATATTCCTTGATGAGCTGTTTATCGAATTAATCTATACGAGCATGTAAACCATGACTGCCGATTTCAAAAAAACAGATATATCGGCAGTCAACTTGTGAGATTTTTTTAATTGCTGCGCTTGAATCAGTTTATACATCAGAACATAAATCCAAAACCCAAATTAAACTGGTTTGGGCGATCCTTGTCAGAAGCGTCGTTCAAAACCTGGTAATCAGCTTTCAGAGCAGTTTTGGAGGTAGGCATGAAACTCACTCCGAACGTCAGGTCTATTCGATCTTTTGACTTATCTGCTTCAATTCCTTCAGGCATGGAAAATTGTGTATTGTAGTCCTCAAGACGTGCGAAGAGATATAAACTGCTCTGGCTGAGTCTACCTGCTTTTTTAGACTGTGGAAGTATTTCCACTGCTCCTTCTACATAATAACCGAAGAGTGCATCCGGGGTGCCGTTTCCAATCAACTCTGCTTCAGTTATTGACCCGTATGCAACTTCTCCTCTTATTTCCAGACGAGAAATTGAGGTTCGCAGATCAACTGAAATCATGTTCACTACGCTTTCTACATCCGGAACAGTTCCCTTATTACCGTTGTTTCCGCTCCCATGAAATCCCGCCACTCCGAGCACTGGACTCTTCAGTATACCAAGAGTTCCAGGAGCAATATCAAAGCGACCAGTGAAGGAGGGATTGCTTATCCCGGGTCGTTCTTTCATACGACCACCCCGTATGCCATCTGAACCATTGAAACCAGTTGCATCCAAGCCATTCACTACATACGCCTGGTATCGCAGCGAGGAGTGTAATTGTCCAAAAATCCCAATGCCATCTGACGACCATGTTGATGGAATGATGACTTTATCAACCGCTGGACGTTCAACACTATAGAAGGTTGGTGGTTCGTGGTAGAGGTTTACGATGCCAAGAGGTGTTAAAACTCTCCCCAGACGAAAATTAAATGACGAATTGAGCAGTAAGTCCATATAGAACTGTTCAAGGACAACCTCACCATTTCCCCCTGCGACAAATGCATGTTCTACCTCAAGTTCGGAGTGAAATTGCACCCAGTCAGCAAATTCATACCCGATATATAGAACAAATCGATGAATATCCATGAACTCTCCGGTATTTCCTTCGACTCCATTCATATGGTGTTCACCATATCCACCAAGAACTGGACCTTCCTTGTCCGAAATCCCAGTCGAGGTAGCCTGACCTTGTTGAATTCGAGCAAGTTCAGCCAGCAAAGCCTGGTATTGAGACTTATTCATTTCCTCCAGCTTGTTAAGTTCTTCACGTAATTCCACAATCTTATCATCAGCTAGATTCGAAGTAACTTTTTCTTCTTCAATCTCGCCCTTAGAGGATGCTGATTCAATACAAAATCCTATATTCACTGATACAGCAAAAGAAAGCAATATCGCGCTAAACAGTCTATTCAACTTCATCATGATGCATCTCCCGATTAAAAAGACATTTACACTTTAGATAGGTATGTCTACCAACCAGGAAGAAATTTAAGATGTCTACTTGTAGATATGCAAGTGTACTATAATAACGAAACTCGCATGTCTCACCAACCTCTAGTTCCGAAGGTAACAGGGTATACGTCGGTTGAGTACATTGGGCTAGTAACATGTGCCTGGTTAGAATATTCTCAAGCTAAACCTATTAGAAGCTTACATTGAAAATCCATCCTGTCTCTCTGCTCCAATTGACAAACCCGAATTTACAACACTAAATTCACCCATTGTTTATTAACAATATTCTTTAATAAATTGTTGATTGAACTCTGGAGATCATTTATTTATTGGGATTTTTATCTTGATTGAGATATATTTGCCCTTCATGTTTTCTATCAGTGGAATGTTAGTATGACTTCAGTTGATCGGTTGCGCGAAATGGGTACCAGGATTCGCAGATTACGTTTAGCCGCTGAGATGACCCAGGAGGAACTTGCGGAACGTAGTAATTTAACCGCTGGCTTTATCAGTCAGATTGAACGTGGAAAAACTTCCATCTCCATTGATAGTTTGATGATGATACTGGACACGCTGAATATTCACATCAGTGATTTTTTTCGTCCGACTGCCGAACGGGTGGTATTTCACAAAGAGGAAGCATTATCTCTGGAACGTGACGGGATTGATGAATTTCTTGTCCTTGTTCCCGGGGCTGGCAATCGCACTATGGAGCCTGTTCGAGTTCAGTTATTGTTCGATCAGGAAGCGGTGCTGGAGCCTTTCAGTGGAGAACAGTTCGGGTATATCCTGCGTGGTGAGGTACAAGTTAGATATGGACGTGATGAAGAGCTCGCCAGCGCTGGAGAATCATTTTTCGCTGATGGTCAGCACGAAGTTGGTATCAAGGCAGTTCAGAAAGAGGGTGCCGAGTTTATCTGGGTTACCAGTCCACCCTATTTCTAAGAGATTGAAACATTATTTTGTTTGATGAATAGCACGAGGTAGATGAATTACCTCATCTTAATGAATAGCCACCTGTCAGCAGGTGCGAAAGAGAGGAAAGACGTAATATGAGTAAAGCTCTTGGTCGCCAATTGATGGTCGAACTGTACGGATGTTCTTCCGACAAGTTGGATGATCTGATCGGGGTTGAGGATAACCTGGTCACTGCCGCCATTGTCAGCGGAGCAACAGTTGTCGAACAGGTTTTCCACCGTTTCGCACCTCAGGGTGTGAGTGGAGTTGTTGTAATTGCCGAATCACATCTGGCGATTCACACTTGGCCTGAGTATGGTTATGCTGCAGTCGACCTTTTCACATGTGGTGAAGAAGTTGATCCCATGAAAGGTTTTGAATATCTGCGTGAAGCATTTGAAGCGAAGGAAATTTCCGTTGTCGAAGTGAAACGTGGATTATTTGCAGACCCTGAAGGTAATGGACGTCACAAGCCGGATGTTTCCAGAATACCATTACAATTAGAAGAAGCGGTACTATAATATGAGCAATTCTACTCTTACGTCCATACCGACTCCGCGCCGTTTTTTCCTGTCGGCAGGAGCTTCGGAGGGGTATAGCCCTTTGAACGCTTTTGATGCCGCGTTGTTAAATGCGGGTGTTGGTGATGTTAACCTTGTTAAATTATCATCAATTCTACCTCCAAATTGTGAACAGGTTGATCCTTTTGAACATCAACCTGGCGCATTGACACCAGTCGCTTATGCGTCCATGAATTCCTCACTCACTGGTGAGATTATCGCGGGAGCTGTGGCTTGTGGAGTTCCGGTAGATGATAAACTGCCTGGGGTTATCATGGAATACTCCGCTCGAGGTTCTGCTGAGAATGCAGAGGAAATCGTACGTGAGATGGTAAGACAGGCATTTGAGATACGTAACAGAGAACTCAAGGATATTTTATCCGTCTCGATAGAACATAAAATTGAACAGGTCGGTGCTGTTTTTGCGGCTGTTATTTTCGGGTATTAGAGGAAAAAGATGTCTGATATAGTACATACAGAAGATGCTGGAAAGTTGACCTTTACAGAGTGGGATGTTTCCGGGATTGGAATCAGTTGGCGTTTAGACCATCCAATCGAACACATTACGACTCCATATCAAACGATCGATTTGTATGAAACCGATGGTTTTGGCAAACTTCTCGTTCATGATGGTGCAGTGATGCTGACAGAACGTGATGAACACGCCTACCATGAGATGCTGGTGCATGTCCCGCTCTTCAGCCATCCCAACCCAAAACGTGTGTTGGTTATTGGTGGTGGTGATGGTGGTACTCTTCGGGAGATTGTGAAACATAGCAGTGTTGAGCTGGCGCGTCAGGTTGAAATTGACGAAGAAGTCGTAAACATCGCACGAAATCACATGCCTCAATTGGCAGTAGCGTTTGATCATCCCAAAGTCGATCTGATCATCGGGGATGGGATCAAAGCCGTTGAAGATGCTGAACCCGGGTCGTACGATATCATTCTCGTTGATTCTACAGATCCCATAGGACCAGCGGTACAACTCTTTGAAGCACCATTTTACCGTAATGTACATCGTGCATTAACGGCTGATGGTATTGTCGCTTGCCAGATCGCCAGTCCGATTCTGCATCTTGAGCAGGTTAAAAAAGTTGTAACTACTTTGAGAGGGATATTCGATTCCGTCGAGCCGTTCATCGTAAAAATCCCAGCTTATCCCTCCGGGAATTGGGCATTCGCAATGTCACGAAAGAACAGCAAGCTGAGAGTTGAACCTGATGCTGCCAATGCTGAGGCGATTGAAGCGGAGAGCCAGTACTGGAACCGTGCAATACATAAAGCTGCATTTGCTCTACCCCAACGTGTCAAACGTGCGCTTGAGAGCAATTAAAAGTGATGGACTGATTGATGTGGCGTTTTGGATTACGAATACTGATTTATCTGCTTCTGGTTGTTGTCGTGGGTTATGTGATCTACTTCGCATTTGATTTAATTGCAGGCGAGGCTACCTCGTACGACAATAAATCGGTTGGTCAAGTATTATATCTCATGCACGAAGGACTTAGACTCGAGGAAACCTGCATCAAGATGCAGGATATGCGTCCGCAAAATCTGAAGAATAGTTCAGAAAACAAACTTAACTAAATCTCCACAATTTCAGGTGAAGACCATGATACCCTTATCTTAAGTAAATCAATGTTTTTGTAACAGATGAATTACCTGAAATAATTCTTATGGTGTAGTACCCGGAGACCATGTTATTGAAAGATTCTAAATTTATCTCAATTGATTGATTGTTGCTGCCAACATTCATCATTCCAACATATTGTCCCAACACATTATATAATACGATAGTATTTATAAACTTAGAATTCTTGTTATTTATGATTACCCTGGAATTTGCTGGTGTTGGATAAATATGATACTGATAATCATCAACAATAAGATTATTCTCAATATTATTTATATTATTATCACTAATATATGACCTCAACAAACCATGATACCAGCTACTCAACAACAATTCGCTATTATCGTCGTCTATATCAATTGACATATATTGGTCGTCAATGTTGTCGTCGATAACATACCAATTTAATCCATTATTAACGCTATATACCACAACATTATTATAACTACTAACATATATACAATTATTAATGCTGCTATAAGTTAAGGAGTTATTATATATATCCAAATCATTAGATATAATAGAAAAATTTCTACCTCTATCATTCGATATGTAGATATCATTGGAATCGTAGTTGTCTTTCATATAAGCAAATAAGACGTTGTCTTCCTTGTTGTATACCAGAGAATTGCAACCATAATTTTCTGAGATATAGCTCCATGTGTTACCAAAATCATTGCTCATGTACATAGAGTTATAGTTTATAATCATTACTGTATCACTATTAATCGAGACAATATCTCTAATGTCCCCAAGTAGCACTGAATCCATTACTGATGTAAACCTATTCCCTCCATCAGTGCTAAGCAATATGTCATCGTAGAAAACAGTGAGGAGAGAATCGCTAGAATTCGGATGGGTTATTATGTTGCTCATATACCTATTATGCACATCATGTTGTAAGTCAATGTTAGTATAGGTTAAAGTTTCAATGTTATACTTCTTAATGCCATGCATAAAATTAATGTAAAATTGAGAATCGTCTGGATTGGAAGGGGATGCAATTTCAATTCGACCATCGTCAAGGTAACCATCATTAGCTCCCATAAAGGTCCAGCCTCTTCTGTTGTTATCTTTTAGCCACAGACCAATTACATTTGTAAGTAATAAACCATCGTATCCTCCCATACGAATTGGTCTGCAATCTAATGCGGGCAATGTTGCTTCAGAATTGAATCTGTTGTTTAGAATTTCAACGATATCGTTGTTTCTATCAACCCTGAATAGCCCCAGATCATTACAATTAACAATGATATCGTTAGGATCAGAAGGGTTACTGTAAATACCCCTAAATTCAATTAATGGGGGATCGTTTGCGTACCACGCCAGAGGGATTTCAGGAAAAACAAGGAGCGAAGTGTCCGGATTAAAGGGATCATCAAATCTGTACAGATCTAATTTAGACGTCCCGATGTATCGTGGCGCGTATTTATAAACGTCGCCCGTGTTTGATACATGAAACCCAGATGGTCTGAATGCTTCACCAATATCGTTAGTTATTATACCATGGTCTCTGCTGGATCGTAAGATGTTTGCTGTATACAGTCCACCATACCTACTTACACCCCAATCAATTAGATATAGTTTATCCTGATTAATTGGATGATACCCCAAAATGGTTCTACCTGCTATTATTCCATTTGGGGTGTAGGTGATCGTATCCCAGACAGCTCCAGAGTTGAATGATTCCAACCTGGAATACTGCCCATATGCTCGATTATCATAAAAGAGAATGTGAGAGTCATCTAGAGGATCAACAGTAAATACTGGAAGGTAGTCCGCGGAACTAATAAACTCCCAGTTTTGACCGTTGTTTTCCGTTCTATAGAGATAATTCAGGCTATCTGTGGGACAAATTGCATAAAAAGTATTTGTATTTTGTGGGCTTTGAATGAACGATATTATATGATATTGTTGCAAGAAACTGCTTTTATTTACCCAAGTTCTACCGAAATCATTGCTATAATAGAGATCGATTGCGGCAATCCAGAGAGAGCTTGGTTCTAAGTTATCAAAATATATCTTGTTTATATCAGACCCCCTGGTCCCAACTGGCAAAAGATCACCTATATTGTGCCAGCTTATTCCACCATCAGTACTACTATAAAATGATTCGGTTGCTGCATACATAATCGATGAATCAGATGAATGTCGATCAAAGCAGTGAACAACAGCAAAGGGTGGATTATCGGCACTCCAATCAATACCACTGGAAGGGTGCGAAAATAATGTAAAAAACATTAATCCCAAGGTTAGATATAATGCGGAATTATAGTTTTTTCTCGCAAATTTGAACAAATTATTCGTTTGTTCTTTGTGGAATTCTGAAAACATTTTATCCCCGCAAATATGGGAGCGAAGTTTAGAACTATGGTAAATCTAATGTTAAACACTTTCATCCATTCGATTCCACATAAAACTCTTGAATAAAATAAACGTAATTGAATGAATTTTCCAATAATAATCGGATGAAATTAAACCAATACGGGTGTTCTATTCCCACTGATAGGTTTTGTGCGTCATAAACAATCATTTTCAGATGACTGATTAAACTTTCCCAATAGCAGTTGAGAGGGATTCTGCCAATGAAGCAGGGTTATAGCGTTTCTCGAAAGAATTGTCCGACCGCGTCATTCCCAGCGAAGGCGGGAATCCAGACAACAAAAAAAGAGTAGTTTTATGATGAGACATTATTTCCAAGAATAAATATAGACTGAGTGTATCTTTAGTGCATGCATATGTATGAGTGCCTGCTTTTTCTCCCCGGGTTCCGCTTCGCTGCACGCCGGGGCTACCCAAATTTCACCACGCTGTGGTGATTCTTTTCGTAGATGAAAATTCCGCAACATCAACTAGTGTTGCGGAACTTGAGAATCTGGCAATGAGAGCAATCTGGTAAGATTATTTTCTGGATGCCAGCCCAACTCATCACTGGCATGACCAATGAACCGCTTTTCTGGATGCAAGCACAGGCTGTATCAGTCATTCCTAAAATCCAAAATCTTATCTAATAGATCCTGTCCAGGTAAGCCCAAGTCCCTGGTTATTCACTCCAAATGAAATACCACCAGTTTCATCACTATTCTTGAGTAGTTTTTTCGCGCTTCTGGCAGCATCAATCCCGGACAATAGCCTGTTTAATACTAAGCCACCGACAAAATAGTAGACACGGTTCTTATCCTTGTCCGCCCCGACACGAATATCCTCGAAGTGTTGACGGTTTTCCGCGCTGTCCCACTGCCAGTAGTAGTCGCTTCCACGGTACTGATCTTCGTAGGTTCGGCTTTTACGTTTGGCGCGATTGAACCCCTCAACATTGTCGTAATTCCCAATATCGACATAGAATTGATGGGTTCTACCCGGGTCAACTCCAGCATGCTCAGCAGCGTACGCCTGGTATAATTCCTCAGCACTTTTTGCGGAGTAATCCATGATGAACAATCCTGTCCATAATGAAATATCCACAAAACTGAAGATTGCACCGCGTGTGGTGTTCCCGGTATAACGCTGTCCCCAACCTGGAAATGCTACAGAACGGAAAAAAGCTCCCGGTGCTGTCATGGCACTGATATCAATCGAAGGCTTTGCAGCCATGAAACTCTTTGCATCAGGTTCGATTTCTACAACTTTAGAAGAAAATGTACCTTCCATCAGGGGATGGAGCCCTGCACGATCGATGAAAGTGTTCTGTGCATTCGTTGCAACAGGAAACAGCATCAATATCAGCCCAATACAGGAATATACTATTTTGTGTAACAAGTGTACTTGCATCAATTTTTACCAGGTAAAATGTAGCCCTGTAAACGAAACCAGCTTGCCACCGATCATCTTGGCATCCATACCAACCTGCGCCTCAGCCAGGCGTCGGTTATTGCGCACAACGGTAAATCCGGCATCCAACGCTGAGAGTACGTGGTTTACCATAACCAGCTTGAACAGATTGTCGCGCATATCGAGGAGCTGATTGGAGTCGTAGCGCATATCGCCGTATTTTTCAGCGTGAGCATTGTTCTTGAACCAGTGATCATCAGTATCAACGACGGTCAACTCAAAATAGACATCAGCCCACAAGTTAACCTGATCTGGGTCCGTGAAATCGGTCACTTCTGGGAGTTGATCATTATTCCATTCATCTTCCCATCCAATTCCAAACTGCTGGAGATATTTACCGATCATCTCATAATACTGCTGAGTTTTATCGTCAGGAAGCTCATGGGTAAACCAACTGGGCAGATACGCTAACTGATCCTGCCAGTTAAACGAATCCCAGGCATTTCGATCCTCGAGAAAAACATCGTTAATCTGATTTGTCCGGTTATTATACCAACGAGCGAGCCAGAATTCATACTCACGATAGGCAGCGTCATTCCAGTTTTCATCAGCAAACACCTTAAACTCGGCATCTTTATCATCACCCTGAAGACCGTAATTGATTGCACCTACCCACAAGCCGATTTCCAGCGCAAAGAACAGAGCTGACTTAATGTGAGCACCTGAATACAGTTGCCCAGCACCAGGAATTAAAGCCGACATCAAAACCGCACGTCCCGGATGAAAACCACCCTCCGGGATATTTGATGTTGCATCATCCCCATATTCTTCACCCTCTTCTTCCATGGCATCCTGGGCGAGTTGTTTCTGCAATTCGTACCGTCTATTTGAAAGCGGCAGCTTCTGCTCAAGCATTTCTCCCCAACCAGCATTTTCTACTTCAACCGTAGCTTCAGATTGCGGATTCAGGAACATTGGCGAATCCAATGCGCGATCATCCGCATGTGCAAAGGAAGCAATCAAACCCAGCATAAGAACCGGGAGTATCAATACATACTTCTTCATCTCAACCTCACTGACTCTATCTTTCGCGATGGAAATATTGTTTCAAAATCGAATAATAACGTGAAGTAAAACTTCCACTCAGGATCATAATGCGTTGTCTCACCAAATTCAGTAACTTCAACTTCATGTAGCGCACGTGCTGCAGAAAATGTCAACGCTGTGGGGAATCCATACCAACTGTACAACTTCGCTCTGAGTTCAACACCAATATCGGTCTTCAAATCGGATAAACCATCCGAATCGCCATGTATCCAGGCGTTTCCAGCATCTGCAAAAATTCCGGCAAACAAACCATCAAAATGAAGCCATCCAAAATGCGGACGTGGCGCAACAAATAACGGATGTCGCAGGGTTAGATTCCCGATTATTTTGCGAGAACCTCCAAGGCTGTAATAACTGTACCCTCGCATACCATGCAATCCGCCAGCATAGATATACATAAATGGATCAACTTCATGGTCGAGATAACCACCTTTGAAGCGTGGCTGTATCACCAGTTCTCCAAAGGGATTATACCATGTCGTCGCTTCAGTTTCCATTCTCAGGTATTTATAAGGAGTATAAACCTCCTGAATGGTGTAACGATCAGCGTCAATCTCAAAACCGTCAATAAATTTATTGTCCTCATACGCGGCAGTCACTTGTGCACGAAAACCAGACTTCGGGTGAACGTTTCCACGTACTGACGGCACAGTATAATCAAAATCAAACCTGGTTTGAACCGACCTGCCAATGAAGTAGGTATAAGAGAATGTGCTCTTGTCCTCGTAAAGCTGACCTGCCTGGTAACGCGACCATATCCCTCGCAACTCCATCTCTACCGGAGTCCAAAGTCTTAATCGTAAACCGCCATCCACTTCCAACAATTTGAAAGTATAATCAATGCCGTATTTTCCGTATTTGGGCTTCCAGTAGTCGCCGTCGGTCGACTCTACATCTTCAATAACAAACGGGTCTTCAAATCGCTCAAAGTGAGTTCTTTGCAGGTAATACCCTTCCAGGAATAGAGTCGGACGGAAAGGTTTGAATTCCATCATGGCAAAAAGATCAAACTCATCGTGCAGATTTGCTGAGATTCCCCCAAACAGGAACAGTTTTTCGAGAAAATCACTACTGTAGAAATATAGACCGGGTTTAAATCTTCCATAGTCGAATGCGATACGTGGCACAATAAATATCTGCTCGAAAATCGGTTTATACGGCACAGATTCCTGTATCTCAATCTTGGTATCATCATAAGTGACTGCGGGAAGGTTTTCGAGATATTCAGGATCATAGACCATCACTTCAGTATCAATCGGATTCGCTGATTCCATTGTACGTAACTCGAAACCGTACTCACTGTACTGCACATAAACAATCCTGCCATCGTCATGAACATCCGACATGAAGGTCGCACCAAGTACATTGGTGATTGGCTCACTCTCTTCTGCTGATAGATTATAACGATAAAGATTAAAAATACCGGTTTCATCGGAAGAGTAATACAGCCATTTACCATCGGACGACCATGAGGGTTCACGTTGATCCCCAAGCCCACCAATCACAACACGTTCATCGGAACCATCAGGACGGACTATTACGATATCTCTTCCCAGATCACGTCCTCTAGCGTAGGCTATCCATTCCCCATCAGGGCTGTATGTTGGACGCCAGCTCTGGGTTCCATCATCATAGTCTGTCAACATGTGGATACTGTCGGAAGGAAGGATTTCCATGTCCATCCATTCGTCACTAGCTGGCAGATTAATTAACGCCAGGTCACGGGTGCCATCATGGTTGATGATACAGGCGATTGACCTGCCATCAGGCGAAAAGGAGGGGTCCATAGCGCGAGCAGATCGTGTGATCCTGACTTTTTTCTCTTTCTCTAAATCATAGAGGTAAAGGTCGGCGTAGTAGCTTTCATTACGTTGACGCACTGTATTGCTGTATACCATCCAGCGACCATCAGAAGAGATATCGAATGGACTGGAAACCCCTGCAACGATAACTTCCGCTTCTGCTTCTTCGCCATCCTCATCAGGTTTCAGAGATTTTTTGTATATACTTCGACCGCTATAGTAATCAGACCCAAGATTTGAGGAATAATAAATAGCCTCGCCGTCAGGGCTCCATTTGGGGTAAAGATTGGAATAATTCTCACGTTCGAAGGGTTCACCTTCCTGAATATTCTCTCGGATTGTATCTGTCTTTTTCAAGTAGCCTTCGAGGAGATGCGCTTTCCAGTTATTGTATATCTCCTGACCCGAAACACCCAGCACCTGCTTTGCTGTTCGATTAAAATCGTAGTGTCCCAGGGATTTAAGTCCATGAGTCAAGTCAGACAGGCTTTCTTCGCCATAGGTTTCAGCAATGTAACTTACCAGACTGAAGCCGTGATTATAAACTCCCTCATTCCCCATGCTATTCTTACCGAACACTTCCATATCGTTCAGAGTGAGCAGTGAATCATTCAACGAACGAATTCGAATTTGCATATCACGGTGGCTGTCCCAGTAGTCATAGCTGAATTCTGGAGTGTTAAATTGCGCTGTACCTTCCGCAAACCACATGGGCATGACTGTCATCGCAATCGGATAACTCGCCAAGACATTGGGATAGCCGTAGAGCACATCGGGACGTTTCTCGTATTCGTAATCGAGCACCTGGAAATAGATCGCAGGCATGAAACGCGGCAACTTTCGTGCAGCACCCAATTGGATGATATGAGTATATTCGTGCGTGATTACATTTCTCAGCCAGTTGACAGTCCCACGTAAATCATAGTCGAGTGCAGTTGCCCAGATAAGCATTTTGTTATTGTAATAGTAGGCTGCACCGTTGGCATAGTCATCGGTATCTTTGACGATAAAGTGAAACTTGGTATCCGGCTCGTAATTGTACATCGCGGAAATCTTCGGATGAATCTCTTCAGCGATCTTGGCGATGACATGAGCTGTACGTTCCGAACCATCATGAAAATGAATGATAAAATGCTCGGTCTCAAACATCCGCCATTTTAACTCCGGATGATTGGCATCGATAGGTTGAGCTTGAATTGAGACTACACTTGTCAGTAGAATCAGCAGTGCGAATAGTGATATATGATTTTTAAGTTTCACAATGACCTTAATCGATTACGAAATAAGAATGTTTTGCTTTTGAACTACTTTTATTTCTTTATCAGAAAATTATGGAATTCTATAATTATGAAATTATATAAAAGAAGCTATCTACTATTGTTAATACTTACTGTAGCTAAGGTTTTAAGATAAATTTTTAATTCTTAATTCTTAATTCTTAATTTTGTTTATTGAACCACCGCAAACCGTATCATCTTATGCTCCCCGCCAGCTTCAAGGCGTGCGGTATACACCCCGCTGGGTAAATCACTGCAATCCATTACCAGTTCATTATCCATACCACCCTGGTAGCTCATGGATTGTTCTTTCAGTAGACGCCCCACCTGATCAAATACCTTTACCTCGGCCGTACCCGATTTCCCACTCCAGAAACGGACATGCGCGATATCATCAATTACCGGATTAGGCCAGATGTAGGCTTGAGATTTATCTAAACCAGATGTGGTGGGTAAACTCCCACCATTTGGTCTTTCCCAGATGTGACCAGTGTTTCGAGCTGAAAGGATTTCAGCATTTCGTATGGATAGGTTCATCTGAGATAGGATACGAGTTCTCGCAGAACCACCATTGGGAATATTATATATTTCAACCTTTGCCAGCTGATTCTCAATTGAAAAAACTACCAGCTCAAGGTCATTGTCATCATCTACGTTGCACACTGAATAACTTTCAGGGTGATTCAGCTCAAAGGGGAAGCCATCCAGAGTTCTACTAGTTCTGATCTCCTTTGCAGTTAGTGAGATATTCGCTCTCTGAAGAGTTCCATCATCAGGATAGCCGATTTTTTCTGCAAAGACTTGCTCTTCACCATCACCCCACAGGTCAGTAAAGATGAAGTTATGAAAAGTATTGGGGGTTCCATCTGGGGCTGACAGTTCAAAACTGCAATTTACATCTTCAGTTTGTATACCAGAGATCTCTAATACATTGATTCCGTATTGTATACCATATCGACCAGGTGCGTGAGGAAGGATCTCATACTGACCATCATTGTCAGCATCTATGAACATGAAGTGTGTATTTGAAGCTGAACCGTCACTTCTTAAGTATCGCGGTCTAGGATCAAAAAAGCCGTCTGCGATACCCATCCAAACAAAAAATTGCCTGAACCCGTTGTCTCCAGTTCCAGCGACATCTTGTGAATGAATAATTTCCGGGTAGGAATCGCCATTTAGCTCAACACTGTATATATCAGCAATATTTATTGAAAATCCGATAGAAGGATCAATTGATTTTTGAACCATCTGTTGATTCGATATTGTATAGATATTAAATCTGTCGTTTCCCGTTGAGATCAATGTGTCTGACCATTCACTGCCATAGGTCAGTCTCGCAGAAAAATCATCGATTCTCTCGCTAATTCCATTCAAATCTGGTTCCAGGATAAAGGTCGAGTAAGTTTCGTTTCCCATATCATCATGAACTAATGCTGATCCAACCAGAACTGGATCATCCTCCTGCCCTGCAAGCATCAACCTTAACCAGTCACCTGTTTCATTTGTAGGCAAGAACATTGGCAACGATGTAATAATCTGAGATGTTGGGTTGGTAAGATCATATTCGATTCTAACAACTCGATTTTGCAGCAATAGAAATACTTCCTCTGCCTCATCCTGATCAATGTCTGCATATACAACATGAACCTCGGTATCTGATCTATTGAGGTCTACACCTTCAAATGTCATTAGCAGGAACTCATCGCCGAGCAGAGTCCCATCACCACGCATCCCATAAAGATTAATTCGTTGAGATTGTTCGTCAAGACTATTCTGGGACAGGAATAACAGGTCCTTTGTACCATCACCATCGTAATCAGGATTGATCGTTCTCTCGACGCTCTGTCCGGAACCAAATGTTACTGGAAATCCCTCTTCCAGCCAGGCATTCCCAATCCGGCAACTGATAATCGAATCCGGAACAGTAAATTCAGTAATGAACGCCTGTGTATTTGTTTCAAAATTTGTCTGTGTATTTGGGTAAGTGTCAGGACCAAAAGTAACCAGCACCCCACGGTTGGCATCTTCCCAGAGGTCATTACCGGGATAGAAACAATCCTGGATAATCCCATATTCTGAACCATCACCAGCGGAGAGGAAGGCATAATCCTCGCCTATGTCCTCGCTCCCGTCCGCTTCCTCAATATCGACACCCCGTCGATTTTCATCCTCCTGAATACGATCCAAGTGAACCCTGGCTTCAATAACAGCATCATCGATATGCCAGATCAAAATGCCATCACCCGGAAAATCGAATGAGTAATTATCCACTCTCACAGGCACACGAAATCCCGCTTCAACTTCGACGGAATAATCATCATTGAGACGCATTTCTCTTCCATCACGATCATACGCGATGGTGTATTCCAACTCCAGCGGATCACGTTGACGTGCTTCGAGCAGGTAATATTCTGTATCAGTAATAGGAACTGAAACAAGCCTTGCTACGCTATCTGGCACCGAGCTTTCGGGCAAATAAATATCTGCCAGGTGAACAGTTCCTTTTGTTACCTGCACAGTATCTTCCCAACCCATGTGCAGACGCATCCAGGCACTTGGCGGGGTGGGTACTATTCCAAAAAATCCACCGAAACCACGATCCATCAGACCAAACATCCCGATACCCGGATTACCCGTATCCGGCTGATAGAGATGGGGCATACCAATAGCGTGACCAATCTGGGCAACAACAGTACCCATCATACCGATTTCAATACCACTCTGACGTTGCATTTCAGGAAGGATCATCCCTCGCTCGATCACCATACCATTACTAAGTTGAATGCCGTCGTAATCATTCGCATACTCCGCCATGTCGGTTGAATCAATAAAAACAGACGGGATATCGTGAGGGGTCAAATCGAAACCAGTGTCAAATTCATTTCCCGCACCGGCGTGGAAAATCACAAAAACATCGTAATCGTCAGGCGCAATTCCAGCGAGATCACCCGATTCATCAGCAGCCTGCCAGGAATCTATGAAAAGTTGGGTCAGTTTTTCACTCAAACGCTCATCGTCATCATCCCCGAAATTGACATTCCAGATGGGATAAGGAAGTGTGTAAGCACCATTGGGAGTTGCGGGAAAAATATCTCCCCCCTCGCCAGTAGTCTCATCCATCCCGCTCAGAATCACATTTCCGCGACTGAATTTTTCAAAATAATTACGCGCTGCCAGCAATTGATCCTGGAAATACTGACGGTTATGAGGTGGTGGATCAACAATCCAATCTTCGGCGTCCATGGTATCAGGAAATTCAGTAAAAAAGCTGCCATCGCCAGTTGTGGTTTCCAAAGTATCCGGCAGGAAATCAACACGTATCGCCAGAACTTTAAACACCTGGGGCTGATCAATTTCGTTGAGTCCATGTTTGGACGCGTACAACATCGAAGAATTGTGACCATTCAGCCTGGTATTTATACGTATTTTATCACTGCCAATACGTTTTTTAACTGATCCAGCCTGTACTGATGACACAGTAAAAATGCCGAGGAACAGTACCAGCAATCCAGTCTGTATAGCACGTAACATTAAAGTGTAGATCCTTAATCCAGGGTGCAAAAGCTTATAATTCACGATTTACCGATCTGTTAGAATCCAATCGAGAGACTGAAGCGCATGGTATCGGTTAAGGGATGACCTTCGCCTGCTGCGACATACGAGAAATCGAATCGGTAGAGATGGTATTTCAAACTCGCTCCGAATGTCATTGGCTTCACTTTTCCAAGTTCATCATGCCAGTAACCGGCACGAAGGGCGACCAGATCGCTATACCAGTATTCAAATCCGGTATTCACGATGATAGATTTGCCAAGTGTACCGTCATCTGCATCCGCCCCCCAGGTCGTGAAGAGTGCCATATAAAAGGGATCGGAGGTACCGTCATCGTGACGGTTAACCAATTCTTTATTGGCATCGAGGAGGTAGGTAAAACGGTTGTATTCTGTATCAACAATGTGGTATGCCAATCCAACTTTCAGGTTGGTTGGCAGCGGGTCAGCCTGTGCGACATCAATATACGCGACCTTCGGACCCATATTGGACAGGTTTGCTCCCAGGTGCAACCCGGAAACCGGCGTACGCCATAACCAACCGACATCCACACCCACACTGGTCGCAACACCACTTCCCTGTTCCGCACCCGCTCCAACTTCAGAGAGATGGCTGTAGATGAAACGCATATTCACCCCGATAGACATATTGCGGGACATGGTCGCACCGTAACTTCCGGTCATTGCGAATTCGTAAGATGAGAAGGTGCCGAGGTATTCGTTGTTTTCACCACGGCGTTCGGTCTCCCCAAGATTCAGGAAGATGATATTTCCGCCGAAGGTTCCCCAATCATCCACCTGGTGCACATAACTGACAAAATCATAGTAGAGATCATCAATCTTAAACTGCGGCAACCAGTTAACATGCATGAGGGTTAACTCATTATTCTTGATGTACGCCAACCCGGCTGGATTAAACCAGGTTGCAGTCGCATCATCGGAGAGCGCGACAAATGATTCGCCCATTCCACCAGCACGTGCGCCTGGTGTGATTTTCAAAAACAAGACACCAGACTGCGACACCGAAGCCGCATTAGCGATTTGCACTGAACCAATTGCTGACAGCAATGCAGTTGCAATAAGCAGCGCTATAAAACTTCTTTTTTGAATAAAAACTTTTGCCATCTTCATTCCTGATTCTGCTGGAAACCCATTCGATGGGTTTTATCTATGTTTATTATTTTTTTATCCGTCTGAAAAGCTCAACTCATAATTGGTTAAGCACTTTGCAGTCTGTCCAGAGTAAAATAAAACCTATTTTGATAAAAATATTGATTATGTTGTAAATTCTTACTTCAATAAGAACAATACTTTCCTGGATTCCGGCTCAACTCATCACCG